>CANQWZ010000030.1 GCA_947627685.1 uncultured Bacilli bacterium
ATTTTCAAAGTGAGCATATACTGTTTTACCACCCGTATTAGTATATCCTAAAATACCACCAACATCATATTTACCACTAACTTCGGCGTAGTTATTGATATTTTTTACATAAATAGAGTTTTTACGAACGTATCCTAATTCGTTTGGTGCATAGTTATCGTGTTCTGCGATAAGAGCACTAACTGCTTGAAGACCTTTAACACTACCATATATGTTAAGATTTTCAATTGTATTTTGCGTAGCACCAGCAGTAATTTCAATTAATTGACCATTTGATAAAGTACCAAAAATACCAACCATATAGGCTTCATCATAATTCATTTCAATGTTAATTTTTTGATTATTACCATCAAAACTACCTAGATATGGTGAAAATGGTGTCCAAGATATACCATAAAAATTATTGGTACCATATACTCCTTTACTTTTGGTCATATCAAAGTCGTAAAGGGCATCAGCTAGTTCTGCCTCTAGTTTGATATTAATTTTACCAATTTGTCTTAAACCCGTCGTTACATTAGTTGAATTTTCATAAGTAATACCTGCTACATTTTCACCATAGATGTTACCATTGATAATCCATGATAAATGTTCTAATTGACTAGCTGTTTTAACAACAACATATGTTTTTTTGTTATTAATGGTAGTTTGAAGACTAGCAAGTTCATCAGTTGCATAATGTGTTAAACTTTTTAAGTTTACTGTTACATCAGCCTTAAAGGTAGATGTTGTTCTATCAAAAAGAGGGATATAAACATAACCATTATTATGTTTTACTCTTACTACTTGACCAACATAGTTAGCATATATACCATAATTTTCAACTTCACTAATACCCATGTTAGCTTCAAACGGCATCGTTATCGTAACCGTTTTAGCACTTTCATCAAGTTGTAATTGATATGCTTGATTGGTATTAAATACCATAATATCTTCTTCAGTTGGTAATTCATCTTCAAAATGAATAACCATTTTATTACCCGAATTTACCATTTTAATAGCAGAGTCAATTTTATTTTTTCTTAATTGATAACCATAAATAGAACCAAAATAAACATAATTGGAACTATTAATGATATTGGCATCTTGTTGTACACTACCACTATTATAGGTATTATTAATCATAAAATCTTTACTTTCATCTAGTGGTTGACCAATAATACCAGCTGTGTTTATTCCACCTTTAATAGTACCTTTTTGTGTACAGTTATCAATTGTCACACACTTTCCTGATCCTATCAAACCACCAACTTGGCGTTCGCCAATAACACTTGCTTCGTTAGTACAATTGTCTAATTTCACATAGGCGATGTTATTATCAATTTTTGTATATTCAGCGTTTCCTATAATACCGCCTACATTAGTAGTACCTTTAATAGTACCTTTAATGGTTAAATTTTGAATAGTTGTACCTACACCATAATTTTCATTTTCTAAAGTAAAATTAGTAGTTGTAGGTTTTACTTGTTTAAAGAAGCCAGCGCTACCTGTTGTTTGAATATTTACGGTAACACTAAAGTTATTACCATCAAATAATTCACCACCAAAATTAGCAATGCCACTAAAAGCCGTATTATCTGATAAATCAATATCAGCTTTTAAAATATAACTTGCATTTTTAGCCTCTTTTTCTTTAATTGTTTTATTAGTATTGATTTGTTCTACAACATATAACATTTCTTCTTTATTGTTTATTTGGAATGGATCATCTTTTGTACCATTACCATTTAAGGTTATATCAGCACCTTTAACAGGAGCTGCTACAACAAATAAAAACAAAAAGAAGGTAAAACTAATCAAAAGTAAATTACGAATTGTTTTTTTCATTTTCTCATTCCTTTCTTAAGCTTTAGGTATCCAACTATAGGCATTTTGCGATAAAGCATCTTCTTGTGCTTGATAATTAAATTTACTTTCAGATGAATACATTAAGAAAGTAAATTGTTCTTTTCCAGCTGCGTATTTTAAAGCATTTCCAAAAAATGAAAGTGTTTTATCCTCTTCACTGGTGTAGCCTACATCATCAAAACCAATGACATATTCACATAAAGCCTCAGTTGTAAAGTTTTCTCTAACAATGGAACTGTAATTTTTTCCACCACCATAGAAAGCAATGCCACCATGAACATATTCTATACCATCATCATTAGTAATGATTGTTGATAAACTAGGATCACTATTAGCAACTGCTTTGACTAGCTTATTTATATCAAAATCAATAAGGCTTCCTTCAACAAGGGTTGAACTATCAACATTTTCCAATTTTTTCCAATCATAAATTTTAACTTCATCTTCTAAAATAAGCTGTGCTGGGTAACTCGTTGCAGCCATATCATCCCAACCCAATGATGGAAAATTTATATCATGGAAACGATATCCATCTAAAACAGGTCCACAAAAATGAGTTTCAAGGCCAATGCTAAAGATACCTGATTCTTCAAAGATACAGTTTTTTAGACTTACAAAAGTTTTTACTAAATCTAGATATTCAGGATTATTTAAATAGTTACCATTTAATTTATCATTAACATTGTAAATAAAGTCATTACCATTTTTTAATTTTAAATTAGGACTCGCAAGGTCGAAAACTTTACTTCTACTTTCATCGTTATCTGTAGTATATTTACCAATATCACCAACAATACGTTTATTAGTACCCATTTTGAGTAAGAATTCTCTTGCGTATGATATAACGCTACTTGCAATATTTACATGAATAATATCATCAGGATTTTCAGTACCAAAGATTCTTAATACTGTTCTACCATTCATAATTCTCGAATTTAGAATGTTAACATTATCACCCATTACTTCAACGGTAGTACCTACATGATTTAACATATTTAAATCAATTTTACCCTCGTCAGGGATAATATCAGCTAAATCATTACAAGCTTTTAAAACAACATTATTAATCGTGACATTTTCACGGACTAAGAAAACGATATTATCTTGACCCTTTACTGAAGCAATGTCATTATAATTAGCAAAATCAAGTGGACCCTTAAAAATAGAAGCCTTAGTTGTCATGTTTCTACTATCATCACGATAAGCAAGATTATGAGCATTAATGGTAAAGCCATTACCATAAACATTTTTCTTAAATTCAATTGCAACTTTTAAAGTTGGTGCTTCTTGAGCGCCTTTTTTATTTTTATACCAAGTCCAATCCCAAGTAGTTGGAATTGTTTTAGTAGGAATTGGTAATTCAGCTTTTGGTTTACCAATCATATCTTCTTCTTTCATGATACCAGCTTCTAAATTATATCCTGCACCAAAGGCATCAAAAACACCAATGCGGTTTGCTTCAACTAATCTTTGTTCATCTTTTGTGCTACCAATAGTTACTTGTAAAACAACATCATATTTGCCATCGTTTGTTACATCTAATAAATCTTGATAAGAATAAATATTAGTACCTGTTTCTACCACTTTTAAGGTAAAGGAAGTTTTTAATTCAATTCCTAATTTTTTAGCATTTAACGATACGACATTAATAGTTACTTCACCAGTTGATAAAACATAAATTTTATGACCTTCAATTCTTACTAAATCAGGTTTACTAGCGGTTATTTCATAATCAGATGTGGAAGTAGAAATACCATTAAATGTTACCGTTGGTATGAAAACATCATCAACATAACGGCCATTTTCTAGTTTAAATCTACCAAAGGTATATGTTTTATCACTTAAGGTACCATATGAGATCGTTTTTTCTTTTATAGCTATACCAGTTGGAGCTTCTAATACTGTCATATCAAAGCTTTTATTAAATGTTACTCCTTGAATTATTATTTCACAATTAATAGTAGTTGTACCTAAGCTGTTCGCAAATACATCAACTGATGCCCCGTTTGGTGTTATATCAACACTGCTTCCGTTAATACTCCAAGTTATTTTATCAAATTGTTTAAAGGCAAAATTAGCACTAATGGTTAATCTTGTTCTTTGACCAAGTCTAAGATACTCACTACCACTAATAGTTAAAACAATTTCATCTGTTGTAATTTTGGAAACGTTTAAAGTTTCTTGTAAATTATTATAATCATCATGATCGATTTGGATCTTAAAGACATATTTATTAGGGTCATTTACCTTTAGGGTTAATGCTAAAACAAGTGATTCTTCTTTGTCTTCAAAAACTTGAATTTCTTTAATTTCAAAAGGCAAGCCATTAAGCTCTTCAATTCTTAAAATATTTTGATTTAGAACATCATCATGACCGCTTTTCTTTAATTTTGCTTTGTTTACCGTAACTTTTATACTTACTTCATCTTCAATGGTTACGATATCGGTATCGCTTAAATTAAGACAAGATACGGTATCCTTTTCAAAAACTTGAATTTCTTTCGTTTTAATAATGGTTCCATCAATTCCACCTTCAAGTTTAGCAGTGATGGTCGCAAAACCATTTGTAACAGCTTTACAAACACCCGTTTGTTCATTTACTTCAATAACATTAGGATTACTTGAGGACCAAATAATATTCTCTACTTCAGTAGGCATATTAGGATAGGTTGTAACTTGAATTTTAAACTGCGTACTTGTGTAAATTCTAGGAAGGCTACTGCCATTTAAATCCACAAAGTCATCTAAAGTATAATCCACTATTTTTTGACTAGTAACTTGAACTTCTAATTCATCAGAATAGCCACCATCATCAGTTGTTACTTTTATTTCATATGTTCCAAGTTTTTTGGCAGTAATCTTACCTGTCTTTTTATCAACATCTAGGCCTTTTTCATCATAATCTATTTGAACATTTTGATTAGACGCAGTAGTTGGATAAATCGTATATTTTAAATAATGATCTATTGGTTCGGTTAATTCAATAAATTCCACACCATCATTAAGAGGCTTTAAAATATTGATGCTTGTAACATGAATTTTAGTAATAAGGGCTGGTATTTTAGCTAATGAAAATAATGCAAAGGTGAGTAAAATAGGAATCATCAGCATTAAAGCCATAATTTTCTTTTTCATAATTTTGCCTCCTTAATAGACTGTTTCATGGTATTTCTTGATTAAACCTTTAAAGAAGTATAAGCAAGCAATGCCAAAATAAACAAGACATATAGCAAGTACCCCAATTAGGGAAATATAAGCAGAATGTTCATCGGTTAATTTTTGACCACTTGTAAAAAAAGAAATAATAAAGCTACTAGCACCAATAAATAAACTAATTAATAAACCAGTACCAATAATGAAAGAAACCGTATTGTTTTCTTTGTTTACTTCACCATTTTCTAATTGGTCAAAGGAAGGATGATTCAAATCTTTTCTTGTCGCAATTAAAATTTCAGCTGTTACTAATAAAAGCATTGCTACCAAAATTAAAATGAATTCTAAAATTTTGATATCTTGCATAATATAAATAATTAACAAACTAATAAAAACGGATAAATATGATAATATGCAACAAAAACCAACCTTCACGAATAATTGTTTTTGATATGGATAAGGTAGACGTTTACTTAAATTAAACATTTTACCTTCTCTTGAAATGTTAGTGGCACAAAAAACATTAGTTAGAACACTAAACATAGCCACAATAAAAACACTTAATTCAACACTCCACTCAACATTTAATAGGTGTTTTAAAAATTCTTTAAAAATCGTAAGCGAACTTACCACCATTATAGGCATAATAAAAGCCATAACAAAATATTGAAATAAATAGTTAGGCGAACGCCAAATGGTTAAAAATTCTTTTTTTAATAAAGCTACAAAAGGAGAATGTTTTTTGGTTGATTCTTTTTTTACAATTCCCCTTGATTGCTTCATTCCATAACGTAAAATGTTAGTAAATAATAATTTAATAATTAAATAAGTAATGCCAAAACCTACTCCTGATATTAAAATAACCAGTAATAGTGGCACAATTCCTTTATCAAATAAAGCCATGCTAGCAAATAAATTAGCAGGGTAGGCAAAACGAGCAACTTTACCAATCGTAATTACCGTTTTTTCATTAAAAATAGAAGCAATACTACCACTTTCAAACCATAATTTAAATACTGAAATGACTTTAATATAACCTATAAAAAAGATGGTAGTACCAATAGCAAATAAAATCGCTGTAATAAGATATCTTGATTTTAAGAAATTAACGATTTTAGCGAAAGGTAAAGCTAATATTGCAGCAAATATTAACTGTATTAATGGTAGTAAAATACATAATAAGATAGTCATAAGCCAAAACAAAAAATTAGGATGAACGACTAAAGCAAAGGTAATATTAATTGGTAAAATAGTTAATAAAGAAAATAAAATTTCATGTAGATATAAAACAATAAATTTTGACCAAAAAATAGTTTGTGCCGCAATTGGTAGTTTCACTAAAATCTTCATGCTTTCATCTTGCATGAAAGATTTCGTAATTTTTATTATCCCATTGGCGATCCCCGCAATAATAACTACTAAATAAGCAATGGTTAAAATTTCATGTTGTCTTTCTTCAATACTATTAATACCATAAAAAGTTATTTCTTGATAGCCTTTAACAAAAGCATAAAAAGTAACCATGAAGGCCGCAAGTAAACTTAAAACAATGATGATTGATAAAATATTACCAAAATAATTATGATATTTTTTGTTTTTTAAATGGTATAATTCAAATTGCTGCCTAAATTCTCTTTTAGTTAAAATGGCAAGCTTACTCATCTTGAATCACCATCATTTGTATCGATATTACGCATTTTATTATTAGCAATGACAAGTTTTAAGAAATATGATTCTAAACTTTGATTAGGATTAACTTCCTTAAAAGAAGCAATGGTATTTTCTTCAATTAACTTACCATGATTGATAACAATATAGCGATCGCAAATTTGTTCAACAATGTTTAAATTATGGGAAGAAAATAGTACCGTTTTACCTTTTTCTTTATGCGAAACCAAGAAATTTTTAACAGCCTCAACCGTTTGGGGATCAAGACCTGTTAAAGGTTCATCTAAAACAAGTAATTCAGGTTGATGAATTAAAGCTCCCATAATGGATATTTTTTGATGCATGCCATGGGAATAAGAACTTATTTGTTTTTTTATAGCATCCCCTAAATTTAAATAAGTTTGAAATTCATCTATGCGTGCTTTTCTAGTTGCTGTATCAACACCATAAATATCAGCTAAAAAGTTTAAATATTCAAGACCGGTCATTTTTTCAAATACCGCATGATCATCAGAAGCATAGCCAATATTTTGTTTAGCATTTAACATATCTTTTACAATATCATAGCCACATATTTCAATACTACCTTCATTAAAAGGATGAATACCCGTGATACTTTTAATAATAGTTGATTTACCGGCGCCGTTTTGACCAATAATACCAACTATTTCTTGTGCATAACAAGAAAAAGTAATATTTTCTATGGCATAATCATCTTTTTCATGATATTTTTTGGATAAATTTTCTACTTTTAAGATCGTTTCTTTCTCTTCCATACATCCTCCCTTTTAACAAACATATATAGAAAAAATGTCTTTATTTTTCTATTATACTATAAAAATGAATATTTTTCAATCAAAAAGTGCTATTTACGACATTAACACTATATTATAGTCAAATTTATACAAAATATTAATATAATTTATGTAAAAAATCAGCAATTTTAGCTTGGTAAAATTACTGATTCATATATTAGTTTATTTATTATTAAAAATTATTAGTTAAATTTTTAGCGTTATTAATAATGTCTTGGTATGATAAAATAATGGTATCATTATCAGCAAGGCCTTCAGATATAATACCAAAGGTATCACCAACAATAAGATATTTTTTTACTTTATAATCAGCTAAAAGCTTTAAGGCTTTTAGTTCTTTTTTAAAATCTTCAACAGGATTTACCTCATCAAATTTGATTTGTTTATAATCTAAAAATAAAATAGCTACCGCTTTTTTGGATGCATCATTTGTATATACATATAGTAACTTATCAGTATGAGTATTTACTTTTTTATATGGATAGGCTAAATCTTCATCAATTAACCAAAGATTACTTACATCTGATGTATCAGTGCTACTTGGAACAAAATATTGCCCAACTAGTTCTTCAATCGTTAAATCTAAAACCATTAAGCGTTCTAAGATATCAACAGCTGATGTTCTTTTATAAACAAAGTTAGCAAATTCACTTCGTAAATTCTCACAAAGGGGCCTAACTAATTCTAGTAATTTAGTTTTTACATTAGTAGTACCATCTTTAAGAGCTTTTGTAATTTCTTCGGTGTTTTTATGATTAAATTTCATATGCACTTTATTTAATTCAACACCTAGTTTTTCTTTACTGCTAGCAATACCATAAGATATATTTTCTAGTTCTTCTTGAGCATATCTAGTTAAATATTTATATTGGGGATAATATTCTTCAATATATTCATTGATTTGCGTTTCTCTAAAAGAACGCATAGGCACTAAATAACTTTTTAAAAATTCATTAATTTGATTGTAAACTATTTCATATAGATTAATACCTAAATCAAAATGAGGATAATCATCAATATTTTCTTCTTCAAAGATAACATTGCTGAAATAAGTTCTTTCGCTATTAACATCTTTATCTAAGAAAGCACCACTAACATAACATTGATAAATGGCTTTTTTATCATCAATATTAAAATAGGTTGGTAAATCTTGAATATTATTTAATTCATAACTTGAAACAACTCTATTTTGTGCACAAATATAAATACGATGTTTATTAACATTACTAGCATTTAAAAAAACATGACGAATTTCAAATAAAGAACCATTAGAAGTAAAGTTTTCAGCTTTGGTATAAATAAATTTTTCTTTAACAAAAAATTCATTTAAATCAATATATTCCATTTCGTCTTTGATTTCCATCTTAGGCATTGAGCCAATTACAAAACTTGTCGCAAAATGTTCAATTATTTTATTGGCAATTTCTTTAAGTGGAATTTCGGTTACAGCTCTAAATTCTTGATTTAAATTGCGTAAGAAGATTTTAGTTTCTATTTTGGCATCATCTGCTACTTCTTCAAGCATTTCTTCGTGAATTTCTTTATCAACGTTAAATTGAAAAGCGCGGTGGTATTTTTTAGCATTTTCTTCATAAACGCTATCAACATAAATCATTTCAAAAGCCTTAAGCCAGTTAATGCGGCCTACACCTTTACCGCCAATTTCGACTTTATAATCAGAGTCACTTGTACAAAAAGAATCGTAATTGTGTTCCACAAAACCAATACCACTATCAATAATCTCTATCGCAAAAATACCTGGAGTATAATCAGTAATACGATAACTATCACGTTCAATTCTAATTTTAATATAGTCATCACTGTTTTGGCCTTTTTCTTCAATTGCTTGAATGGAATTGGTAATAGCCTCATATAAAGGTACAAAAGCATCTGTAGAAGCTAGCTTAAAATTTCTAACACGATTCTTAAAATTAAATTTCATAATTATTCCCTCATTTTTTTGCAACAATTTTTGTTAGTTAAAGTATAACAAATTTCAACATTTTTTGCAAATAAAATCAATTAAAAATAATATGTAATAATTGTCAACTAAAATATTTGTAAAAAAATAACTCTTTAAAAAGCTTTATTTTATTTAACTATGTTATAATTTCTTTATGTGAAAGGATTTATTAATATGACAACAAGAATTTATTTAGTAAGGCATGGCATGACTGATTGGAATAAAAAGTTAATGATTCAAGGAAGATGTGATATTCCCTTAAATGAAGATGGGCGTTTGCAAGTTTTACAAACTGCTAAAAAACTAAAAGATGCTTCATTAAAGTTTGATATCTATTTAAGTAGTCCCTTAAAAAGAGCTTATGATAGTTGTTTAATTATCAAAGATTATTTTAAAGATGATAATAAAGATATCATAACCATTGCTAACTTAACAGAGCGCGAGTTTGGCGAGGCTGATGGCTTAATTATCACCAATGAGGTTTATCAAAGAATATTAAAAGATGATTATCAAAAAATGGAAACATCTTCGATGATTTTATCTAGGGCTAAAAAAGCAATTGATGATATTGTAACTAGATATGAAGGTAAGAATATTTTAATTGTTACGCATTCCCATTTTATTAAAGCATACCTTATTAATTTAGATCCACATCTTACTTTTCAAGCTAAATTAAATAATGCTTCGATTAGTTATCTTGAATTTGATGATAAAAAAATTGTTAAATTCGCTATAAACAAATAGTATTAATAAAGAAATATTTCCTATTAAAAAGCAAAAAGACGAAAAGAGTGCTAAAATATCTCTTTCGTCTTTTTTAATATTTGACTTAAAACAAACCATGAATTACACCTTTTTCATCAACATCAATCTTTTCGGCAGCGGGGTTTTTAGGTAGGCCTGGCATCGTCATAATTTTACCAGTTAAAACAACAATAAAGCCAGCCCCGGCGCTAATTTTAACATTTCTAATGGTTACCACAAAATTACTTGGAGCCCCAAGTTTAGTTGCGTCATCGGAAAAACTATATTGTGTTTTAGCAATACAAATAGGTAAATGACCATAGCCTAATTTTTCTAATGCTTCTATTTGTTCTTTGGCTTTTGTTAAAATTTTGATATCACTACCACCATAAATTTTAGTTACAACTGCTTTTATTTTACTAGCAATTGGCATATCTAAATCATAACTAAAAGTAAACTGATTAGGTAAATCACAAAGTCTTACTACTTCTTCAGCAAGTTTTATAGCACCATCGCCACCATCTTGCCAAACGGTTGATAAGACAACATTTACACCAAGACTTTGACATTTTTTTATAATCAAATCAACTTCCGCATCAGTATCGGTTGTGAAGCGATTAAGAGCTACAACTGATGGTAATTTATAGACCTTTTTAATGTTAGAAACATGTCTTAAAAGATTAGGAATACCCTTTTCTAATGCTTCAAGATTTTCAGTAGCTAGTTCATCTTTAGCCATACCACCATGCATTTTTAAGGCTCTAATCGTTGCGACAATTACCACAGCACTAGGTTTTAATGAGGCACTTCTACATTTAATATCAAAAAACTTTTCCGCACCAAGATCAGCACCAAAACCAGCCTCAGTTACTACATAATCACCAAGTTTAAGAGCCATCGTAGTTGCCATAACAGAATTACAGCCATGAGCAATATTTGCAAATGGTCCACCATGAACAAGAGCTGGGGTTGCTTCTAGGGTTTGTACTAGATTAGGTTTTAGTGCATCTTTTAATAAAGCCGTCATAGCACCTTCTGCTTTTAAATCATGAGCCGTAATAGGTATATCATCACTTGTATAACCTACAATAATTTTACCAAGTCTTGCTTTTAAATCACTAAGTGATGTTGCAAGGCAAAGAATGGCCATAATTTCTGATGCAACTGTTATATCATAACCATCGGTTCTTTCTACACCGTTAGTTTTGCCACCTTGACCATCAGTAATATAACGAAGTTGGCGATCATTCATATCAACGCATCTTTTCCAAGTAATTTTATTAATATCAATGCCAAGTTCATTGCCTTGATAAATATGATTATCAAGCATTGCTGCAAGCAAATTATTAGCTGCTCCTATAGCATGAAAATCACCAGTAAAATGTAAATTAATATCTTCCATGGGAATAACTTGGGCATATCCGCCTCCTGCAGCGCCACCTTTAATACCAAAGACAGGGCCAAGAGAAGGTTCACGTAAGGCAACAATTACCTTTTTACCAAGTTTTTTAAGTCCGTCCGCAAGCCCAATCGTGGTAGTAGTTTTACCCTCACCTGCAGGTGTTGGGGTAATAGCGGTAACCAAAATTAGTTTAGCATCATGACTTTTTAGATCATTCATTAGGCTAAGATCAATTTTGGCTTTATAATTACCATATTGTTCTAAATATTTTTCATCAATGTTTGCAAGCTTTGCAATTTCATTAATTTTTTTAGGTTTTATGCTTTGCGCAATTTCAATATCAGATAACATATAACTTCTCCTTTTCAATTAAATTTCTATTCCGGCACTAACTAATTCATAAGGTATTTCATATATTTTACGCCCTTCATCAAGACTGATAAAAACAATATTATGTGAATTTTTATTAAAGGTTATTAAATATTTGCCATCTATGCTTTTTATCATATGGCGTGAATGCTTACCATAAACATCAATAAAACCTATAAAACTAAGTAGATGGTTTGTTATTTTAAAAACGGCAATTTTTTCTAAACCACGATTTGATACATATAATTTATCTTGATGAACAAAAAGGGTTGCACCAAAACTTTCTTTTTGATAACCATTAAGCGTAGAAATGGTTTGTACAACTTCTTTTTGCTTGTTAATGACTAATACTTCATTACTATATTCGGTTACAACATATATGTAGTCATTAAAATAAATACCATGACGAGGGCCAATTTTCTTAGGTAACGAAATCACTCTTTCTAAATTTAGACTAGCATCACATTCATAAATAGTATCTTGTTCAAGATCAACAATATTAACCTTTTCTTCATCATCACTTAAAAATACACAATGGCATTTTGAAGTTAAGACCTTAGGCTTAATAATCTTTAAATTGCTAAACTTATTATTAGTAAAACTTACCATTAAATATTTACCATCTAAATAACTACTAGCATATAATAAATGATATTTATTGCTATAAGCAAGATGCGTAAGACTTTCCATATCAACATTAATTCTATTTACTTCAACTAATTTTTTAGAAATGATTTTATAGGCTATGATTTGTAAAGGCTTTTTAGTATATGTAAAAATAAAACCATCACCTTTAGTAACAAAGCTTGGCGCATTTAAGAGCTTTTCATCTAAAATTTGATATTTTAAATGCTCAAGATCAACTCCTATTAAGCTTAGCGCCCTTTGATTAGTATTATAACTTGAAACAACTAAATCCATTTTTTTTACTCCTAAGTTAGTTTCATAACCTTACCCAAAGTATATGTAATTAAAACTTTAGCATTAATTTTGATTTGCACACCTACCCTACCAGCACTAACATAAATTTCTTCATAATTATTTATGCTATCATCATAATATGTTGGTAGCTTTTTCTTCATGCCAATGGGTGAGCATCCACCATGAACATAACCTGTTAAAGGTTCTAAGTCTTTTTGTTTAATCATATCAATACTTTTTTTATTTAAAGCCTTAGCTATCATTTTTAAATTTAACTCTTTAGTAACGGGAATAACAAAAACAAAATAGTTATCTTTATTATCAGTTGTAACTAAAGTTTTAAAAACTTTATTATGATCTAATCCTAAAATACTTGCAACCCTTAAACCTTCTGTGATACTAGGATCATATTCATAAGCAGTATAAGCTATTTTATTTTGTTCTAAGTTTTTCATAACACTTGTTTTTAACATTTCATAAGGCCTCATTTTTTACTACTATAATTTTATCACATTTTATTAATTTTTACTTGTAATATAATTAAAAAAATGGGACTAATGTTTTAGTCCCATAAAACTAACTCCAAGGTTGGTTAGTTGTAAATTTATTATAAGTTTGTTGAACCTTGCTAGCTTCAGCCACTTCAGTTTTATACCATCCTCTTTGTTCCATAGCTTTATAAATGGCAGCTTGCATGGTAAGAGCATCATTTAAACTATCCGTAAAAGTCGTTTGCACTGTAGGCGTTGATGATTCAATAGTACCATGCATATATAAATCACATGCTCCTTTAGTAACAAGTAATAAGTCTTCCATTAACGCTCTATCGTCCATTAGTAGCCCCTCCTAATACTCCTAAAAATTTAGTTTCTAATTCTTGATTCTTTTGTTTAATAGTTGATACAAATGCTTTTAAATTTGGATCTTGTAAACTTCTTGAATAAGAATCACAAATTGTTTTGATATGTTGTAAATGAC
>CANQWZ010000031.1 GCA_947627685.1 uncultured Bacilli bacterium
ATAAAACTTCACCGACAGCTACTAAAACTTCTTGTTCACCAAATGTAACAATATAATGTGTACGATTAAATTTTGCGACATATTTAACATTTGCGACAACAGGAGTTTCTTCATCGAATTCATCTTCACCATTAAACCAGCCAACAAATTCAAAAGCTTTTTTAGTTGGTTCAGCTGGAACAGCAGCAGGATCAATCTTTTGACCATCTTCAACTTCAACTTCTTTTACTACTTCATTTTCTACTTCAAAGGTTACTTTAAATACGGCTTTTTTTATTTCTTCAAATTTAGCAACGTATTTAACATTATTAGTAATAGCCTTTTCGCTGGAAAATGCTTCACTACCATTAAACCAGCCAACAAAATCATATCCATCTTTAACAGGATCAGCTGGTAAAGCTGAGGTAGGAAGCTTAGAGCCTTCTTCAACTTCAACTTCTTTTACTATCTCATTTTCTACTTCAAAGGTTACTTTACAAGTCTGTTTAACACAACTAAATAAAGCAAATATCATACCAAAGAAAACGAATAAGCTAAATAACGATTTAAAATAAGATTTTTTCATCTATTTTATCCTTCTTTCTTTTTTTTACTTATGTTCTAATAGATCTTTTTCTCTATTATGGATATATTATAATTTTAGATAAAAAAATCTTCAACTTATTTACTAATAATAACGCTTACATCGCCCTTTTTACTAAAAAATTACTCCCTTTTTTAAAAGCTTTAATATTTTAAAACATTATTTTAACTATTTTCAAGAATACAAAAAATGATACGCATAAAACGTATCATTTTTAGACTTTTTTTAGTTTGCTATGATTTATTCAACAAAAGTACATTCAAGATGAAATGAACAATCTCCTGACATAAACATAAAACTACTTGGTTCATCGTCCCAACTATCATAATATTCTAATGTATATTCTTCACCATTGTATGTACCATAATAACAACCATATTCATCAATTTCGTTTATGATAAAACTTTCACCATTAATAGTAATACCATCAAGGGTTACGATAATTTCATATGTCTTACCATCTTTTTCGCCACGATATGTGCCAACATGGCTAGGATCTATACCACCTTGTGGATCGTCAGTACCAGTATTAACTTTATAACATCTATAATTTTCATCAATTGTTCCAATCATTAAAGAATTACCATAGTCAAGCACTACCATGTAATCACTAATACCATTATATGTTCCCGTAAAACCATAATAATCATCATAGCTTTCAATAACATAATCAATACCATTAATTTTAATGCCAGTAGCTGTTATTTCAACCATCATTTCACCATAACTATCTTCCCAAACACCAATATATTCTTGAGGAATTTGTGTTTCTTCAAGGGTTACAATATAGTCAATTGCAAATTCTGTATTATAAACAGCTAAATTTTCATCTGTTAATTTACTAATGGCAATATAGTCTTCGCCTAAATAGCCATATAGCATTCCATCCTCATAATATAAGACTTCAAAATCGACATCATCAATAGTAACACCAGATGAAGTGACTACTACTTTATGCTTAGAACTTGAATATGTGCCTATAAATTCATCAAGTACACTTACTTTTTCTACATTACTGAAATCAATATCAATGCTAGTTTCATCAAAAGCACTATAAGTAAGAGTGACTGTACTTGCAAAATTGCTAACGCCCCATTCATATACCACTTGATATAAAACACCATCTTTTAAGATAATTTCTAATGATGTTACAAAACCATAATATCCTATACTTTGGGAATCATAATCTTCACCAATCCATGATAACAAAGCACTTGCAATATTAGCATCATATGCCACATAAGTTTCATTACCAACATATTCTAATAAAGCAACATCAAAAACACTAAAATCAGCTTGCATATCCGCAATAGAATCATATCCAGCTATGGCATCACCAACAGTTACTGTTTGGCCATCATAGCTAAATTCATAAACATAACCATCTAATTCAACATAACCATATGTAACACCATTATCATCATAATCTGAATATATACCTTTTTCATCTACATAAACATTGTAAACAATATCTTCTTCACCTTCAGCTACATCACGATGTTCAATGGTATAATTATTATGAACAGCACTTAAAGCTTGTTCTAAAGCTTCATGTTCAGGAACTCTTTCATATGGCGTAACATTAATATCTGTTTTAGCTGTACCATGTTCACTTGCAATAAAAGTATATGAAGAATAATAAGTATCATATTCGCTTTCCATAACTTCAGTAACTATTTCAAGACCAACAATTTTATCATCTTCGACATAAACATAAAAGCTTTTAATAGTTTCATCCCAACCAGTAATACAAGCAGCTGTTTCATCTTTTTTGCTTGTTAATTCGAATTTGCCTTTGCTTACGAAAACAAAATCATTAACAGTTAAATCTTTAAATGGATTATCAAATTCATCAAATAAATAATCTGTATCATCATAAACTACTTCATTTTGTAAAGAAATGCTAGGCATTGAACAATAACCATTATGATTAATAAAAGCAATTTCATAAGATACTTCACCATCTTCCATTTCTAATTGATATACTGAATCTTCATTGAAAATGGTAAGTATACCTATATTATATTCTTCATCAGTTTCAGGATAATAAACAGTATATTCGCCTTCAAATAGGATGTCTCCTGATACTGAATTAAGGGCTGCCGTTGTCATTTGCTTAACAACTTTTTCACATGTAACAACCACAACAGTATTCTTTGTTACAACAAATGGATATTCACCATTTGTGCCATCAACTTCTTGATCATTTACCTTAACACTAGTTACATCATATTCACTAGTTAAAGTAAGTTTTAAAGTAACAGTGCTATTTTCAAAAAACTTGCCATTACCATCTACAGCATCTGCCGCATGAACAAGTTCATAAGTTGCTGAATCAGCAGGATTTACCGTAACACTTACACTAAATACGGCTTTACTAACATCTTTTGCTACAAAATTAACTACTAGTGTCGTATCTTTAGCAATTGAAAAAGTATAAGTATTATCGGTTAATTCAACCACATTATCATTTATACTAAAGCTTGCTACTTCATATCCATCATTAGGCTTTACCTCTACCACAATAGTAGTATTTTCACGATATTTCTCACCATCATTAGGACTAGTATAAGTTACCTTGCCATATGACTTGTTATAATCTACTGTTAAACTATATGATGTTTGATTATTAGTAGTACAGCCAACCATTACTAAAAAAGCAAGCGCAACAATAAATATATTTAAAGCACGTTTAAATTTCATAATCTTTCCTCCTCGTATAATATAGTTAAAATATTATATGCATACATTATATCACGCTATTTATATTAATGTTAAAAATATATTGTAGAAAACGTTTACTTTGACTTATTTTCATTTTTTTATTTATTTTAATATATTTTTAAAACAAAAAAGAGTTGTTATCCTTTAGCAGCTGGATTTTAACAACTCTTTTTATGCTTAAATATTTTTTTTAAATAAATATTATGAAACAAGGGTATTTAATAATTCTTTTATCGTATTTTTGCGCATTTTTAAAATAGTATATACTAAAAAGATTACGGAAATAGCTAAAACGACAATAACGGAAATAAAGGACATACCAAATAATCTTTTTATTGATACTACTAAACTAGTATAAAGTAATTTTAACATTAAATAATTTATGATGTAATATCCACTAAAAGTCATAGCAATAGCAAATGGTACAGCAAATAAACTGATAATCATTAATTGTAAGAATAGTAGTAAATATAGCTTTTTCCTTTCAAGGCCAAAGGTTAATAAAATACCACTACTACGGGAAAATATTTTGACATATTTACCTACCATCATAAAGATCATTAAAACTAAACCAACGATTAATCCACTACCAATAATAACATATAAATTATTAGCAAGGATTCTAACATTTTTAACATTTTTTTGCATGCGATAAGCATATTTGCCACTATAAGAAATGCCCATATTAGTAAGTTCATCTATTACATCAGCATCAGTTATTAATTCTTTAAGCATATAAACACTAAAGATTGTTTTTTTCTCCTTAAAAAGTTGATTATCATCACTTACTATAATGCCAGGGCGAAAAGTATCTATATGACCCGTAAGTTCAAAATATTCTTTGCTAATAACACCTGTAACAGTTGCTGTTAAAAGACTTTTATCTTCACCATCAATAGTAATCGTAATCTGCTTATTTAAAACGTCTTCTTTTTGTAAACCAAAATCATTAATGAGCGGTTCTGATAAGACCATTTCTTCATTTGTCGATGGCAATCTACCTATAACTATTTCTTCTTTTTTAAAACGTTCTTTAAATTCCAAATAATCATCTTCAGTAATTACATTAGCCGTATAAATAGCAGCAATAGCATTGCCATTTGAGGTAAGATCTTCGCCATTATAAGTTAGTATTAAATATTTACTACTAGAATTAGCAATATTAATTTGTTTTATTGAACTAATTTTTTCAGCTATTGGATAACTACATACCTCATGCTTTTCACAATCGCCAAAATATTTTTCAACAGCCGCTTTAACAGTTTTGTTTGAGGTATTAATATGATAAGCATAATAACAAGACATCATTTGATTTTGTACTTCTTGTTCCTTTTCATTAAGAGCAAAATTATAAATAGTAAACAAGGTTATAAGAAAAGTTAAACAAGCAAAAGTTAAACATATTTTTAGATTCATCCATGTATAACTAAATACATTTTTAAAAGCTAAACCGATTATGGAAAAGCCCTTTTGTGGTTCATTGCTTTTAGTAATATTATTCATGTTTAATCTCCTCAATGACACTAACTTTTGAAATTTTGCGAATAAATAAGAAATAAATTATTAAAGTAAAGAATAATAAGACTATTCCTGATATTACGGGGATACTAATACGAAAATGTGATACAAATTCATATTCAAATAATTGCGAACATAAATCAAGAAAATACATATTAAAAAGTAATGATATACCAGTACCAATAGTTACGGCTAGAATAATAATGATAAAGGCAATTATACAATATACACCTGCTATTTTGGTATTACTATATTTGCGACTTACGTTGCCTGAAAAAAGTAGCAATTAAAGCATATTGGACAAAGAAAGTAACAATGGCAAGCACAAAAGCAATGGACATAAAGAAACTTTCAGCAAGGGTAATATTATTAAAGCGCATATCAATAACATCTAAAACAGTAGTTTTATAACCATTCTTTTCAAGCATACGCATGCAATTTTTTAAATCAAGTGCTTTATCAAAAGCAAGATAGCCATCATCTAATAAAGTATCATCACTCATCACTAAATAATAACTAAGTTTAGGAAGAGCAAGTTTTTCAAATTCATAAACATATTTATTAGCATCATATATGCCTACAATTGTAAATTCATTATCAGCTATTTTTAATTTATCATTTAATGATAAAGCAAGCATACTAGCTAAATTTTTACTAATTAAAACTTCTCCTATTGTTTTGGGGGTTTTACCGTTTAAGCAATCAGGAATATTTTCAAAAAGAGAAAAATCCGTATTTTCACCTACAATTATTCCTCTTGTTCTATTTGAAAAAAAAGTATATTTGGAAGACTCAGTTGGTAAAATTTGATGTGTTTTATTTTTATTGCCAACAAGTGTAACCGCATAAGTAATGCCTGATACTCCACCATATGCTAGATCGGCTTGTTCTTTAATTTGGCCAAGGGTTACATTATGTATTAAACATGACATTTCCGGAACATCACGGTCGATATCGGTATACATTCCTCTTGGCACATCAATTCGAACCGATAATACCGAAAGGAAAGCACCAGAAAATAAAATTAAAATGACACCAATAAGAATAATCGAAGATATTAAAAATTTAATTTCCATAAAGATTATTTTAAAAATGGTTTTCATGCGACCTCTTTTTCTTCTGATAAAACACAATTAATAATTTTACCATCGGTCATGGTATAAATTTTATCAGCTTTTTTAGCATCTTCTTGATCATGAGTAACCATTATAATAGTTTTACCATTTTGATGTAACGTTTTTAAAATTTGCATTATATTTTCACTATTAAGATTATCTAGATTGCCACAAGGTTCGTCCGCAAATATATATTTAGGATTATTAATAATGGCTCTAGCAATAGCAACCCGTTGTTGTTCTCCACCTGATAAAGTATTAGCTTTAGCTTTTATTTTATGTAATAAATTAACTTTTTTTAATGCTTCTTCAACTTTTTGATGATTACTTTTGCCAACCGAACCTGCTAGAATTAAAGGTAAAGCTACATTATCATAAACAGTATAACCTGGTTCTAAATAAAAACTTTGAAAAACAAAACCGATAACTTTATTACGATATTCGGCTAACTTTTTCTGTGATAAACTATTTAAATCTAAATCATCTATTATAACATTACCAGAAGTTGGTTTATCAAGTGAGCCCATAATATTAAGCAGAGTACTTTTACCACTACCCGATTTTCCACATATAGCAATAAACTCGCCTTCTTTAATTTCTAAATCAACCCCTCTTAAAGCCCAAAAAGGTTCTTTTCCACTCATAAAGCGTTTGGTTACATCTTTAACTACTATCATTGTCCCTCCATAATTAATTAGTAGCAACTTTTATTAACAAAAGTAAACTCATTTTTTATTTTTTATATATAAACCTTAATAATATTACCATAATTGGCCTTTTTTTGCACATTATTAGCATTATTTAATAAGTGATATATTTTTAAAACAAAAAGAACTATTAACATCAAAATTAATAGTTCTTTTGACAATCTTTTTATGCGAAGTTATAAGCTTTACCAATATAATCTAAGATGGCCTCATAAGTCATTTCTTCTTGAACACTAATAAATACATCAATTAATTCATCATAATCTTTTTGTATTTTAGTTAATATTTGGCTATCTAAATTAACCAAAATATTAACTTTATTGCTATCTAGAACATCACTAACAAGAGTATTTAAATTTTCTTCTTGAACAAAGAACATTGGTACTTTAGTAGCTACCTCAACATATTTTTCATTAGTTTCATCATAATAGTAGTAATATTGTGTACGCATTTCAATATCAAAGCGACGTGATAACATTTTACCACTAATGCCACCAACTTTTTTAATCGCAAATGGCGTATCACTATTATTAATATAAATGGTATTATTATTGCTATCATTTTTTTCATCGAGTACTTTAATATTATTTATACCACCCATATCATTAAGATTAAACCATAAGGTATTATAAACAAGTGATGATAAAGTTTCTCTTACTTCATATCCTAGTAAGTGACCCGTTTCTAAGCTATATAATTCATTAATATAACCTTTGAAACCTAATAAGCCACCAGCTTTATTGCCAACTGCACTTAAATAAGTTCCATCAGTGTAAAAGATGGCGGAACTTTTCATTTGCGCAACATCATCAACACCTAAAAATTCAAAAATAGAACCTTGAATATTATTGTTTTCATCTTTGCTAATTTCAAAATATGCTCTTCTTACACCTAAATATCTAATCGCAAATTTATAAGCATTTTCTTGTACTTCATACTTTAAGGCATTAGCATCACCAATTTGTATTCTACCTGTACGTTCACTATTTTCGATATTATATGAAAGAGCAATTTGTATAGTTTGTGCACCAAATATTGGTAAGGTTGCTTCATAATCTAAAACATAGAAAATAATCGTACCATCAAAATTAATAGTAACATTATAAATACCATTTCGGAATTGATAATTAGCAGTATCACTAGGATTACTATCAATATAATTATTAAAAGCCGTAATGGAAGTTGTTGCTAAAGCCTCAACAGTAGATAAGACATTGAAGAAATTTTTGGATTGCTCAATGTTATCAATAATCATATGCCATTGTTCACCAAAGCCACCATATTTAATATCACTTACATTAACAAAATTAGTATAGTCAGGGCTAGCAAAATCTTTATCAACAAGATTTTGACTATATTCAGCACGCATTGATTCAGGAATATATTCATATGGATTTAAATTAAAACCATTTAATAATGATGCTAGATATTGTTTTATATCCACTTTTTCGTTCCATATTGCATATAAAGTAGTATCTTCTTCTAAAGTTAGCGGCCAACTTACTATTTCACTACTATTTTCTTTTTTAGACCAACCCATAAAACGATAACCTTCATAGGTAGGTTTAGTTGGCTCATTAATAGATGTTTGGTAATCACCTGTAATACTATCTACTTTTGAACCGCCTTTACTATCAAAAGTAATTGTTACTTGTTTTACCCATATTGCATATAAAGTAATATCTTCTTCTAAAGTTAGCGGCCAACTTACCCTGTCGCTACCATTTTCGTTTTTAGACCAACCTATAAAACGATATCCATTATAGGTAGGTTTAGTTGGTTCATTAACTACACTCATTTTTTCTTTGGTAATGCTAGCAACATTTGATCCACCCTTACTATTAAAAGTAATTGTAAAATAATCAGTAAGTTTAGAAATAATTGCATAATATGTAGCATCTTTAGTAGCTGCAGGTAATGAAGGCAAGACCTCAGCATTTAAATTACTAGCCCAACCATCAAAACGATAACCTTCTTTAGGTGTATAACTATGAGTTGGTACTTCACCTTTTTTTACTTGTGTAGTTTCAATTAATTTACCTGTTTCATCCATCCAAGAAATATTTATTTTTTTCTTACATGATGTTAAAGTTAACATTAAGATGATGGTTGAAAATAATATAACTATATGAAAAACTTTTTTCATTTTTATTTATCCTCCTTAAGTTTAATTTTTCCATTATAAAAAGGAAAAGAAAAGAACGCTAAAACCGCACTAATTACAGCTGCTAATGCAATTGCGCAAACTGCTAAAACAAAAGTTATAATTGCGAAAAGAATCTTAACAAGAATAAGCCCAATAAATCCTTCAATCGAAAGGCTAAAAATTATACCGGGCATTTTGACGAAGCCAAAATTAGCAATAGTCAAAAAAACATCTTGAACATAGGTTTCCCATATCATACAATAGATAAAGGCAAAACCTGTATAAGCACTAACAATACTACTAACGATAATAATCGGTACGTTTAAGTTTAATTTAATAGTAACAATTATACAAATGACAAGAAAAAGAATTCCTGCTAATCCCCCCATGGCATATGCCCATTTTCTTCGCTTTTTTAAACTATTTAATTCTTCTTCTTTTTGCGCTTTTAATTTTGAAGCCTCTTCTTGAAGTTGCTTTTGGTAGCAATCTTCACATAAAGTTACTATTTCACCAACATATCTTCTTTGCCTTCCACTACCAACATATTTTTTTCTTTCAATTCTATTAATTTGGTCGCCTTCAAAAAGATGCTTTTGGCAATCATGACAAGTAGCAACTGTTTCTTTAATAATAACCGTTTTTTCGTTGTTTCCTTTGACCTCACTACTTACCTTTTCTTGACTTTCACCATTTACAATTACATCTAAACTAACTTGAAAGATTTCAACCATGGCATTTAATATATTAATGTTAGGCTCAACTTCATCGTTTTCCCAACGCGAAACAGCTTGGGCCGTAACAAATAGTAAATCCGCTAATTGCTTTTGTGTCATTCCCCTTTCAGTTCGTAATTTGTGAATATTTTCACCTAATGACATATTTTAATTACCTCCACTTTCTTAAATTATATCATTTTAATGAATATAATGTAAACAAATGTTTTGTTGAATTACTCAACAAAATGTTGAATCTGTCACATAATATATAATTATAACATTTTTTTAGTTTTTTTAGGATTAATTGAATGTAAAAATAGAAGATATTCCTTAAATTTATTCATTTTTTTAACATGTTTTAAAAAATATTTCAAATTTGATAAAAATATGCTTTTAAAAAAAGCATTAAATAAATTTATCTTTTTATGACTTTGCAATTTTTTTGACATTTAGCATTAATCAATGATAAAATATAAAAAAAGAAGGGAAATAATATACTATGAATAAAAAAAATATCTATAAGAAACGTCTTGCCATGTTAAAACAAGATATTACTAAAAAATATACAAATCAAAATTTTTTAAATGCCCGCTTAAAAGATGACTATACCGCTCAAATTGATGTTATTCTTAATGATGATTTTCCCATTTTTGACACGCTTGCTCCTAAAAAATATGGGATGTTAAACCCTAGTATTTATCAATACATTGATGAACAAATTTACTTTATTCCTTCTGAATATGATGTGACCATCAATTTTGTTGGCAAAACGCTTTCCCCTTTGGAAAGGCAACAAATTGAAAAAGCGATTCAAGAACATTATAATCTACAAGTTTATGATAAAGTAGATGATATTAAAAGAAACCGCTGGCTTGGAATCTTCTTATTAATATTTGGTATTATTGCCTTAGGATTGTATTTTTTTATGACCATAAGTAATCATAACCTAATTGTACTAGAAATCATCAGTATCGTTGGTACTTTTTCCATTTGGGAAGCTGTTGATTGTTGGTTAATTCAAGGTCATGAACGTCGTGTTAGTTTACACAATGCTTTACAAATGGCTCATTTAAAAATTACTTTTGATGAAGCAAATGAAACAAAATAAAAAATAAAGTCTATAGAAAATTTAAACTACTTAAGAATTTAGGTTTTAGTATAAATTTTCTGTAGACTTTTTTATAATCTATTTATTTTTTATTAGCTAAATATATAAGATTTAACTTTTCCATTTCATCACTATTAAAACCTATCATTTTACTTCGATGATGTATTTCATCAATAGCTTTACTAATTATCAGTAATATAATTTCATAGTCTTTATCATTATTAATGTTATCATATAATTCATATAATTTTTTGGCCTTAGCTATTTTTTCTTCACTTGTTAAATTGCTATCATAACAAATATATTACCTAACTTATTTGCGACAAAAGCTGATAATTCGTATAAATTCTTGGTTAATATATTATAAAATTTAGAAGAATTTTTAGGATATAGTTGTTCTATTCTTTGATTAATTGAGTGATAAAAAGAAGGAAAATTTTCTAATAAAGCAAGAGCATCTTCTTCCTTCCCTTGCGCAAATAATATTTTAGCTTTATAGGTTATTGCATCTAAACGATAATTTTCTATATTACATTCATCTAATATTAAATCACATATTTTAATGATTTCTAACTTATTATCAAGTAATACTACTGGATCATTTTCGGTTATACCACCTGTTAAAAAGAACAAATAACTATCCATTATATCATAATCATTAGGCTACTTGTTACGTGCATTCTTTGCCAATAAATATGCTTTTTGCCAATCATTATCAAAATACCAAGCATTATGTATTTCAGATTTAACTTTTTTTAATTCATTTTCAAAAGTCATATAATCATATCTCATTAATTCATCAATACTAACTTTAAAAAAATTCGCTAAAGGAAATAATAAAGTGATGTCAGGATAAGTTTCATTATTTTCCCATTTACTAACAGCAGCCGTTGAAACATTAAAATAATCTGCTAAAGTTTCTTGCGTTATCTTTTTTTCTTTCCTTAATCTTTTTATATTTTCCCCTATTAAAATTCTCATAATTAACTCCTCCTATCATTTATTAAGATACCTATCATAACTACTAAGGTAAAGTTATCTTATATTAATATTTTATCATTAAAAAAAGATATTGTCCATATAATGATAGTTAACAAAATCTTAACTTGAAGTTAATAATTAAACTAATAATTAATTTATGCCTTTTTGAAAGTTTTTTGATAAAACAACACCAATATGAATTTTTAGTTCATAATGTAAACATTAAAAGACCTGCTTTTTCTTAAAAACACCTAGATGTTAAGTACCAAACTCTATAAAAAAAGATTGAAAATTCATACGATTATGAATTTGTCAATCTATATCTTGCAGTATGGTGCCGACAACAAGATTCGAACTTGCGACCTGCTGATTACGAGTCAGCTGCTCTACCATCTGAGCTATGACGGCACTTACAACTATTTTATCAAAAAACAAATAAATATTCAAGAAAATAAGACTGAAAAAGCATTTCAGTCTTATTTCTTTACTTTTAGATTTTTATAAAATTTCAAACTTATATCTAAAGATTTATAAGAATGGGTTAGAGCACCTACTGAAATATAATCAACCCCTAGTAAAGCAACACTTCTAACTCTTTTTAATTCCATATTACCACTTGCTTCTAATTTCTTCTGATGATTGTTGATTTCTACAAGCTCTTTCATTTGTTCGTTAGTCATATTATCAAGCATAATAATATCAGCCGATGTTTTAAGTGCTTCTAAGAATTCTTCTTTTGTTTCAACTTCTATTTCTATTTTCATGCTTTTACCAACAGCTTTTCTTGCCATTTCAACACTTTTAGTAATACTACCTACTGCTGCTATGTGGTTATCTTTTATTAATACTTGGTCGGTTAAATTATAGCGATGATTTTGTCCACCACCATCTCTTACTGCTTGACGCTCAAGGATTCTTAAAAGAGGCGTAGTTTTACGTGTATCTAAAATTTTGCAATCAGTACCTGATAATTCTTGAACAAATTTTGCTGTTGTGGCCGCGATACCACTCATTCTTTGTAAAAAGTTTAAAGCTACTCTTTCACCTCTTAAAATATCACGCATTGGCCCTTCTATACTTGCAATTACATCACCACGATTAACAAATTCACCATTTTGACGTAAGATTTCCATTTTTATTTTTGGATTAATGATTCTAAAAACTTCTTTTGCTACATCAATACCTGATACAACACCTGTTGCTTTCACGATGAAACTACCTGATAGCATGATATCTTTATTTACTAAATTGAGCGTAGTAACATCGTTTTCATAACCATCTTCAAGAAGAGCTTCTTTAATTAATTCTGTTACTTTTTTATCCATTTAATTAATTCTTAGGTGACAACCTATACTTTCCTTTCTAGCAAGAGCTGCCTCAGTTATTAATTTAGCAACCGTTGCAATATTTAATGCACGATAATAATCTACCGTTGTAAAAGGATGTTTGCAAAGATTTTTAAAGTGACGGTCAATGATACTTTTAGCTAAATTTAATCCTTCACTATCTCTTACCACAAAAACATATTTGCTCATAGTATCTCTAATTTCTTCACGAATGGGGTGATAGTTGTTTTTATTTACAGCGTATGTAGTCTCAATATCCCAACTAATAATTTCTTCTATTTTTTTATTATTAATTTCATTAGCAATTCTTTTACCAAAGACAATGCATTCTAGTAATGAATTACTAGCAAGACGATTGGCACCATGAACGCCCGATGAACAGCACTCGCCATTTGCGTATAAATTGGCTAGTGATGTTTCACCCTTTAAATCAATTTGTACACCACCTATACCATAATGTTCAACAGGAGCAACTGGTATTAAATCTTTTTCCATTAAATAGCCCGATTCCAAACATTTTTGATAAATGGTAGGAAAGCGATGCATTAAAAAGTCCTTTCCTAAATGTCTTGCGTCAATATAAACATATTGACTCCATGTATCATACATTTCTTTCATAATAGCTTGTGAAACAATATCACGTGGAGCAAGTTCTAATCTTTTG
>CANQWZ010000032.1 GCA_947627685.1 uncultured Bacilli bacterium
TATATTTGATATATGTTGGCATCTAAAAGATGATAAAATTGGTTATTTAAGTAATTTTAATGTTGATAGTATATATGTAAATGGTAATTTACCACTTGATAGTTTTGCAAAGTTTAAATATACTTTTGCTTTTGATAGTGATGAGATTATTTATGAATATGAAAAATATAAACCTGATAGTTTTAAAAAAGAGGTTTTATATATTAATGGTAAACAGGTTGTTTATTTTGATCATGCGGATTCTACTCATAATTTTGTTTTGATAGATGAATGTAAAACTTTAAACATTAGTTTGTTAAAAAATAATATGTCTATTATTAGATATATATATTACAATAGTAATTTAGCTAGCAATCATGTAATAGCTAAGATGATTGATTTTGTTAATAGGATGTTATTTTTTAGTACATCATCAACTAGTGATTATGATGGTTTAGTTAATGAATCTACTTTTTTAACTGACTCCTTAAGTACTGATGATAATTTAAAAAAATTTAATCAATTTCTTAAAGCAAATGAACTTGATTTTGATTTATCAATCGAAGAAAATCCTCTTAATAACAAAAAAATCATTATGGCCAATTACAAATATAAAAAAATCCCTTTACATCTAGTTACATCAGATGGTACTGACGCATTGATTCTTTATTTTTGTTGGTCATTAAGATTTAATAATTTAAGTTTTTTATATTTAGATGAATTTGATGCTCATTATCATTTTGAAGCATCAGAAAGAATTTTAAAATTAATTAATAGTGAAACATCTTTTCAAGCTATTCTTACTACCCATAATACAGCTTTAATGAAAAATAATTTAACAAGACCCGATTGTTGTTATATTTTACATAATGGTAAGGTTATATCACTTGCAAGTAGAACCGAAAAAGAAATTAAAGAAGCTCATAACCTTGAAAAGATGTATCGTAATGGAGCTTTTTAATGAAAAATATTTTACTAATTGTTGAGGGGGCTAAAACAGAAGTTAATATTTTTTCTAAAATAGCAAGCATTTATAAAGATGGTGATACTAATTTTTGTTTTTTCTCTTATCAAACCAATATTTATCAGCTATATGAAAATATTAACCAATATGGTAGAGATTTTGTTGATACAATTGATGTTTTAAGAAAGATGTGCAAAACAAATGAAGATAAAGAGGTATTAAAACAAAACTTTGCATATATATATTTAATCTTTGATTATGATTGTCAAGATCCAAATTATCAAAAAAATAAGCTTGAAGATCTTGTTGGTTGGTTTGATGATGAAACCGATAGAGGTAAGCTTTATTTAAACTATCCAATGGTGGAATCATTTATGGATCATAGTAATTATAATCTTAGTAAATATAATAAACTTTATATTAAAGCTAGTAAATTAAATGGTAAGTATTATAAGAGTTTAGTTAAAAAAAGAGGTTATAATAAAGATATGAACCTTTATACTAAAGATGATTTTGATCAATTATCTTTGATAAATATTTATAAGGCCTTTTATCTTTTAGATATGGTAGATAAGATAAATTATCAATCATATCTAAATAATATAAAGGGGCAAGACATTCTTAAAAAGGTAACTTTTATTTATGACCATTATCAAAAGATTCCCATTCTTAATACTTCTATTTATTTTTTAGTAGATTATTATGGTAAAAAATATTTTAATGAACTTTTTTAGAAAGAGGTAATTCATGTTTTTAGCAATATATGATAAAATAAAAGAATACCAAACCATTATTATTCATCGTCACTTAAGACCTGATGGTGATTGTCTAGGTGCACAAATGGGGCTCAAAAAAGCCATTTTAGCCACTTTTCCATCCAAGTGTGTAAAAGTAGTAGGGGATCAAATGATGCGTTATAATTGGATGGGTTTTATGGATGAGGTAAGCGATGAGTTATATAAGGGTGCTTTAGTAATTGTGGTTGATAGTGGTGCTGAAAAATTAATTAGTGATGAAAGATATAAAAAAGGTGACTTTTTAATTAAAATTGATCATCACATTCCTCAAGGTGAATATGGCGATATTAGTTTAGTTGATACAACTTATGAATCATGTTGTGGTATCATTACTAGTTTAATTAAAGAAACGCCTCTTGTTATGAATAGTGAGGTTGCTAGTTTGTTATTTTGTGGTCTTGTTACCGATAGTGGTCGTTTTAGATATTCACAAACAAATGCTACAACTTTTATGAATGCCTCATATTTAATGTCTTTTGGTATCGATACAGAATATATATATAATAATTTATATGTTGAAAAATTAGAAAACGTTAAACTAAAAGCAAAGCTTATTACTAAATTTAAAGTAACTGAAGATGGTGTGGCATATCTTATTAATAAATGGAGTGATGTTGTAAAATACAATGTAGGGATTTTTGATATCTCAAGAGGTATGGTAAACATCATGTCGGGAATTGAAGGAATAGACATTTGGGCTAATTTTACCGAAAATGAAAATGGTGAAGTTTATTGTGAATTTAGATCAAATGGTAAAAATGTCAATAAAGTAGCTACGCTTTTTGATGGTGGAGGCCATCTTCAAGCAAGTGGATGTACAATTAAAAGTATTAAGGAAATAAAAAAAGTAATAAAAGAGTTAAATCTTTTAGCAAAGGAAAAATAAAATGATTGATGAAATTTTAGAAAAAATAAAAACATATAAAAGAATAATTATCCATCGTCACATTAGACCTGATGGGGACTGTATAGGTTCACAAAGAGCCTTAAAAGAAGCTATCTTACTAAACTTTCCCGATAAAGAAGTATACGCTGTAGGTGATGAAATACCTTCTTTTATTAAAGAATATGGCATAATTGATGAAGTTAGTAAGGATATGTATAAAGGATCACTAGTAATTGTTGTAGATACCGGTACAAGAGTAAGAATTTGTAATGATAACTATGCTTTAGGAGAGTGTATAATTAAAATTGATCACCATGATGATAGTGAAGACTATGCTTCTATTAATTATGTAGATCCTTTATCACCTGCTTGTGCATCAATTCTTGTAAGACTATTTAAACAGTGGCATTTTAAATTAAACAAAGATATAGCTACTTATTTATATCTTGCTATTACAACTGATACAGGTCGTTTTAGATATCGTGGTGTAAATGAAGAAGTTTTAAATAATGCGGGATACTTATTATCTTATGGCGTTGATACGGAAAAATTATATACATCTATTTATATTAAAGATGATGTAACTTATAAATTACAAGGTTATGTTTATCAACATTTCAAAAAAACACCAAATGGTGTTGCATATATGTATTTTACTAAAAAGATGATGGCTAAATTTAATGTTACAAAAGAAGATGCGGCCAATTTAGTAAATGCACTAGATGGTATTAGAGGTTCACTTATTTGGGTGGTTTTTGTTGATCAATTAAAAAAGCACAAGAAAAATGTTTCATCTAAAGAAGAAGACCCAGGCTGTGAAATCAGGGTTAGACTACGTTCAAGATATGTTGCTATTAATGAAGTAGGTACGCATTACCGCGGTGGAGGTCATCTTCAAGCAGCTGGTGCAATCATTTATTCTAAGAAAGAAATGAAAAGTCTTCTTCAAGAATTAGATACATTATTAAAAACCTTTAAAGAACAAAATCCGATGTTGTATTAGAAAGAAAATCTTATGAAAATATTAGTAACAAATGATGATGGTATTGATAGTTTAGGCCTAAAAATACTAACACAAAAGCTTTTAAAATATACCACCGATATCTTAGTTGTAGCCCCATCTAACCAAATGAGCGCAACTTCCCAAAAAATATCCTTAACTACAGGATTAAAAGTAGAAGAAGAAAAAGCTTTTTTACAAGGCGTTTTAGCTTATAAAGTAAATGGCACACCATGTGATTGTATAAGGGTAGCTATTCATATTTTAAATTATCAACCCGATTTAATCTTTTCAGGGGCTAATAATGGCTTTAATGTAGGTGATGATATTTTATATTCAGGTACTGTTGCAAGTTGTTTTGAAGGTGCTCTTTATAATATTAAAAGTGTAGCAATATCATGCTATGATAATCGTTTTTTAGGAATGAAGTATTTTGACCCTTTACTTACTTACTTATTTAAAAGTAAGATCTATTGTGATAGTATGATTTTAAATATCAATATTCCTAATAATCCTAAAAGCCTAAAAATAACTAATCAAGGCAGGATTTATTACGATACTAATTATATCAAAAAGCCTAATAACTTATATTATTTACAAGGGGCTTTAAATATGGAAAAAAGTATGCAAGATGAAAACGCCGATGTCTTTGCTATATATAATGATATCATATCAATAACGCCTCTTACTACCGATAGAATAGATAAAGATATATATAAAAAGGTAACTAAAGTTATAAAAGAAAAAGCCTCTTCATAAAATAGAAGGGGTGAAAATAATGAAAGTATTAAAATTTATTAAATGGTTAATAAAAGCTTTAGTATTAGGAGTTGCAATCATTTTAGGCTTTAATTTACTTGGGGCATATTTTAACTTAAATATTCCCTTTAATATTTATACTATTATGATTGTTGGCATTCTTAGAGTGCCGGGCTTAGTTATGATTTTAATATTTTTAATGCTTTAGAAAAGGAATAAAAAATGAAAGAAGTTTTTATTGATTTTAATTTATCAGTAAGTGATGGTGCTAATACTAGTTTTACAACGATTGGAACATATGAAATAAAAGATGATATCATAAATATTTGTTTTGTTGAAGAAACCGATCTTAAAGCAAATACTTCTTTATATATATATCAAGATCGTATTAAGATTAAAAGAAGTGGCCCCTTAATGATGGAATCCGAATTTATCATGGAAGAAGCAACCACCATCAAGATAATGGCTGATTTTGGTTATCAACTGGCAATGAATAATTATACTAATTATTTAGAAATAAATGAAAATAGCATTCAAATTATCTATCAAACCGAAATGGATAAAGAACAAAAATTAACTCATAATTTAACAATAAAATGGTCCGATGTAAATTAATAACCTTTTTAATTTGCAAAAAAATATAAAATATAGTATAATACGAAAAGTAAATATAGTAGTAAAATAATATGGGAGGAAAAATTATGGCTAGTAAAGATAAAGAAAAGTCATTATTGGAAATTGCAATTGAGCTTTTGGATATGAAAAAGAAACCTCAAAAAATCAACACCATTTTAAAAGAAGTAATGGAAATAAAAGGTGTTAAAGCATCGGTTGCTAAAGAACTTGCGCCACAATTTATTTTAGATTTCATGCAATCAGGTTATTTTGTTTATTGTGGTGATGAATGTTGGGACTTAAAAGATCGTCAACCTACTTCTGTTTTAGATAAAGAAGGTGGCGATTATGAAGATATTTATGAAGATGATGAAGATGTAAAACAAAATGAATTAAAAGATGATATGTATTTAGATAATCAATCCCAAGAAAAAGATGATGATGACGACGATGATGATAGCCTAGATAAAGAAATGGATGATGATTTGGCTAAAGCCTTCGATGATTTCGATAATCTTGGTTTAGTTGAAGTAACACCTGGTGAAGATAGTATTGATGATGACGATGATGATGACGATGATGACGATGATGAGGATGATGATATCTAATATGGCAAGGTGATAAAGTTTTATCACCTTTTTAAATTATTAAGCATATGAAAAAAGAACAAGTACAAAAAATATTACAAGAAAATAATATCAAAGTAAAAAAACACTATGGTCAAAATTTCTTAATTGATCAAGATGTATTACTAAAAATGAAGAAAGCTATTAATATTGATGAAGATACATATGTTTTAGAAATAGGTCCTGGCCTTGGTTTTTTAACTGACTATTTAAGCCAATATGCTAAAAAAGTGCTTTGTTATGAAATAGATGAAGATATGGTAAAAGTATTAAAACAAAAAAATTATCCTAATGTTACGATAATTTGTGATGATTTCTTAAAAAGAAATTTAGATAAAGATATCAGTGATTATTTAGATAATCAAAAAATAGTTATCGTTGCCAATCTTCCCTACTATATAACGACCCCTATTTTGTTAAAAATATTAGAAGAAACATCAAAAGTATCAAGAATGCTTTTAATGATGCAATATGAAGTAGCTTGTAGAATATGTGGCATGCCTTTAACGAAAGATTATAATGCTTTAAGCGTTTTAGTACAATATTATACGAGTCCTAAAATGCTATTTAAAGTTTTGCCAACTTCCTTTATACCTATACCCGGTGTTGATAGTGCTGTTGTAGAGTTAACTTATAAAAATAGTTTATATTACTTGCTTGATCAAACCTTCTTTTTACAGTTTAATCGTAATATCTTTTCCCAAAGAAGAAAAACCATCCTAAATAATATCAAAAAGCATTATGATATAAAAACAGATGTTATTTTAGAAGTCTTAAAAAGTAATAACTTAGATCCATCTTTAAGAGCAGAGGCATTAAAAGTAGAAGATATTGTTTTGCTAGCTAATGCTTTTTATAAATTGTCGATAAAAAATAACTAACAACTAACGGCTTTTTCACATATAATATCAATAGGTGATTTAAATGTCTTTTAAAGTAAAAGATTATGTAACAACTAAAGATGATCAAAGAATATATATGATTGAAAAACTTGATGAAAAAACAGTTTATCTAAAAGGCCTAACATATCGCTATAAAATTGTAACAACTATTGATAATATTACTAAAGCATCAATAGATGATGTTAATAAAGTGCTTAAAAAAGAACAAGAAGAAGTTGAAAAATTCAAAGCAACAAAGCCTAGAAGCAAAAATAGAATGCTTTATGGTACCATTTTACATATCGATGGTGATGAAGAATATTTAAATAGTTGCATGGATTTATATAAACAGATGAATGTTTTTGCTAACGGCATTTACATCAAAGAAGAAAACATTAAAGATGAAATTGAAAAATTAGTACTTGATCTAACTCCTGATATTGTAGTAATTACAGGACATGATCTTTACAATGGTAAAGGCATTAAAGATTTAGATAATTATACTAATACCAAGCATTACATGGAAGCAGTAAGAAGGTTAAGAAAACATTTTAGCCTTGATTCAGTAGTAGTAATAGTAGGAGCATGTGGCTCGCATTTTGAGGCCTTAATTGCCTCTGGCGCCAATTTTTCATCCTCACCTAAAAGAATAAACATTCATACATATGATCCAGCTATTATTGCGATAAAGGTCGCAACTACTTCAATCAATCAAATGGTTGATTTTAATCAAACTTTAAAATATATTGAAAATAAAAAAGATTCCTTTGGCGGTATTGAAACCAAAGGTAAAATGAAAATCTTATTATAGGAGTTTCTAATGATCTACGCCTACGCAAAAGTAAATTTTATTTTGAAAGTAACAGGTAAAACGAAAAATAACTATCACAATTTACAAATGGTAAATGCTAAAATTGATTTATATGATGAAATAACCATTGAAAAAAAAGATACTGATGAACTAGTTTTTCTTAATAGCTCTTTAAATGGCGCTAAAGATGATTTAGTTTTAAAGTGTCTTAAAGAAATAAAAGCATATTATCATATTAATGATAGTTTTAAAATTACCATCAAGAAAAACATCCCCCAGGGATCTGGCCTTGGTGGAGCTAGTGCCGATGTTGGAGCAGTAGTAAAGTACATCCTTAATATGTATAACTATAAAGTAAAACTTAAAGTATTAACCAAACTTTTAACAAAATATGGTGCTGATATTCCATACTCATTAATAAATGATGTTGCCATTGTTGAAAAAATAGGTGATAAAATTACCAAAATAAAGTATCGCTTTGATAAACCTTTTTTAATAGTTTACCCTAATATTTTTTTAAGCACCAAAGATGTTTTTAAAAATGCTACTACTTTTACTAAAAAGTATACACATAAAAAAATATTAAAAGCCCTAAATAAGAAGGGCTATGAGGCTTTTGATAATGACTTACTACCTGCCGCATGCAAAACTGATGAAAGACTATCTAAAATAGTTGCTAGTTTAGAAAAGATTGCACCTACTAAAATGAGTGGAAGTGGATCAACTATGATGATGTTTTCAACCAATTTAGAAGATACATATAACAAAGTAAAAAGTATATATCCTAATTTTTATATAAGAAAGGTAAAGGTATTAGAAAATGGAAAAAAGTGATGAAAAAATCAGTATAGTAGTTAATATAACTAAAGAAGATTTGTATAAATATAATTTATATTTAGCAAAAGGCAATAAAAATATTGGAATGATTATAGCATCAAGTTTTATTTTACTATGTGGGATATATGGTTTAATTTTTGAAAAACATGAACTTAGGAATATCTTACTTAACTCATTACTTCTTATTCTAGGCATCTTAGGATATTTATTAGTCTTTGTTTTTGAAAAACTTATTACCAAAAGAAGAATTAAAAAGTTAAAATTAGCTGATTTAAAACCGGTAAATGTTACTTTAAGCGCTGAAGGTATCTTGTATTGTTTTTTAGATGAAAAAGATGATCCACGGTATAAACCTTTTAGTTATAGTGATATTTATAAAGTTGTACTAACAGATGAATATATATATGTACATAGTAAAGATCGTAGTGGTGTTTTATTAATACCTACTATTGATTTAAAAGATGATGCCTTTATTAATTATTTAAAGAATGCTTTAGCACCTTTTAATAGTTTGGTAGATAAAAGAACCCATAAGTAAAACAAAGTCGGCCTATAACCGACTTTTTTATATATAAAGATAATTTTTTTTAAAATTATCTTGTATTATATATTATGTTAAAAAATTTAAAAAATACTAAAAAATTTAAAAAAATTATTATTTTACTTTACGCAAACGTTTTCAAGTGATAAAATATATTTGTGAAAAGAAACAAAAGGAGATTGAAAATGGAGATTACAGACATTAGAATTAGAAAAATCGAAACTGATAACCGCTTAAGAGCTATAGCATCGATCACAATTGATGATTGTTTCGCTGTACATGAATTAAGAGTTATCGAAGGTAAAGATGGCTTGTTTGTTGCGATGCCTAGTCATAAAACAAGCAGTGGTACCTTCAAAGATGTGGCACATCCTATCAATGTTGAAACAAGAAAAATGATAGAAGAAGCTGTTATCGCAAAATACCAAGAAGAATGCTAGTTTTAGCATTCTTTTTGTTAGACAGGAGGAAAAATGAAAAAAAGATTAGTGAAAATTGGCCATTTAGAAGTAGGAAAGAAAAATAATATATGTGATGTAAAGGGTGTAAAAGTAGGCCATTTTACACTTAATGAAGGATCTATTCATACAGGTATTACTGCTATTTTGCCACATGGTAAAAACTTATTTAAAGAAAAAGTTGTAGCATCATGCTATACATATAATGGTTTTGGTAAAGCAATAGGCTTAATACAAATTGATGAACTAGGTACAATAGAGAGTCCTATTATTCTTACTAATACTTTAGCAATAGGTAAAGTAAGTGATGCTTTAATTACATATATGTTACAAGATAATCCTGAAATTGGTAGAACAACTTCAACAATTAATCCCATTGTTTTAGAATGCAATGATGGAGCAATTAATGATATACAAAAAGTAGTACTTAATAAAGAAGATTTATTTTATGCTATTAATAATGCTAAAGATGATTTTTTAGAAGGTAGCGTTGGTGCAGGTACAGGTATGAAGTGTCATGGCTTTAAAGGAGGAATTGGCTCTTCGTCGCGCATTTTAACGTTTGATAATAAAAAATATACTATTGGTGTTTTAGTAAATGCTAATTTTGGCTCTAGTAATGGTAAAGATTTAATTTTTAAAGGTCGCGCATTAGGGGATGCTATAAATGATTATAATTTAAAAAGTGAAGAAGATAAAGGTAGTATTATAGTAGTAATAGCAACCGATTTACCACTTGATGCAAGGCAATTAAAACGCGTGGCTAAAAGAGCAGAACTAGGAATTGCAAGAACAGGATCATATGCGGGGGAAAAAAGTGGTGATATTATGATTGCTTTTTCTACTCAAAATAAGGTTTTACATGATGATAAAGAAATTATAAGTAAAACTACAAGATTTAATGAAAACATGTTAAATATTGTATTTAAAGGAGTAGTTGAAGCAACCGAAGAAGCCATTCTTAATGCTATGCTATCATCAGATGGTATGATGAGTTATCAAGGTATATATATAAAATCACTAAGAGAATACCTTGCTTTATTTAGTGATTTATTAATTAATGAAAAAAATTAATATTTTCTTTCTATGTGCAAAAAAAAGATAAATATGATATACTATAATTAATAAGTGATTAAGGAGTAATTTTATGCAAAATATTGCGAAAGAAATTCGTCTTTTAACTTGCCAGTGTATAGCTTCTATTGGTCAAGGACACATTGGTGGTAGTTTGTCAATTGTTGATGTACTTACCGTATTATATTATAAACATATGAATGTTGATCCTACAAATCCTAAAAAAACCGGTCGTGATCGTTTAGTAGTATCAAAAGGCCATGCCGGACCAGCTGTTTATGCTACACTTTGTCATAAAGGATATATATCGCAAAGTGAGCTATTAACTTTAAATAAATTTAAAACTAATTTACCAAGTCACTGTGATATGAATAAGACCCCTGGTATTGATATGACAACCGGTTCCCTTGGACAAGGCCTTTCTTGTGCGGTTGGTATGAGTCTTGCTTCAAAGATTGTACAAGATCATGCCTATATATATTGCATTATTGGTGATGGTGAATCACAAGAAGGACAAATATGGGAAGCAAGTATGTTTGCAAGTCAAAAAAAACTTGATAACTTAATTGTCTTTTTAGATAATAATAATATGCAAATAGATAATTATACAAGTAATATTAATTCATTAATTGATCCTAAAGCAAAATGGGAAAGTTTTGGCTTTTATGTACAAAGTATTGATGGTAATAATATTGATGCTATTGATGATGCTATTATTAAAGCCAAAAAAAATAAAGACAAGCCTTCAATGATTATTTTAAACACGATAAAAGGTAAAGGTGTATCTTTTATCGAACAAAAAGGTGTAGCTAATCACTCTATGCCAATAACAGAAGACGATTTAAAACAAATCATAGAGGAATTAAAATAGGAGGTTTGTATGGAATTTAGACAAGCTTTAGAACAAACTTTAAGTGTATTAATGGCTAAAGATGAAAAAATATGTATCTTAGATGCTGACCTTGCTAAACCAAATGGCACAGCGCCTTTATATCAAAAATTTCCCAATCGTTGTTTTGATGTTGGTATTCAAGAAGCTAATATGATAGGCGTTGCAGCAGGTCTTGCAAGTTATGGCTTTAAACCCATTGTTTTTACTTTTGCGCCTTTTGCGACCAGAAGAGTATGTGACCAAATAGCTGTATCGGTAAGTTATGCTATGCAAAATGTTAAAATTGTTGGTACTGATCCAGGTATTACGGCTGAACTTAATGGTGGTACACATATGAGTTTCGAAGATGTTGCAATATTAAGAAGCATTCCTAAGATGACTATTTATGATGCGGTTGATGCTAATCAATTAGCACAAGCATTACCACAAATTATGAATTTAGACACACCAGTATATATCAGAATGCCAAGAAAATTATCAACACCAGTATTTGATGATAATTATAAATTTAAATTATTTAAAGCAGATGTTGTATCTGTAGGAACAGATATTACCATTATTGCAAGCGGAATTATGGTTCATGAAGCAATAGAGGCTATGAAGATGTTAAAAGAAGAAGGTATTAACGCTGAAGTTATTAGTATAAATACTATTAAACCACTAGATGAAGAAACTATTCTTACTTCAGTTAAGAAAACAAAACATGTTGTAACCTGTGAAAATCATAATATAATAGGTGGCGTATATTCAGCAGTATCAGAATTACTAGCTAAAGAATATCCCCTAAAAATTACTGCGATAGGAATTAAGGATCGTTTTGGTCAGGTAGGAAAATATAATGAACTGCTAAAAGAATATAACTTAACAAAGATAGATATATATAATGCAGTTAAAAATAATTTAAATAAATAAAAGGGGAAAACAAAAAATGGCTACTGTACATGGTAAAAAAATCAAAATTTTTTCATTAAATTCTAATTTAGAACTCGCAGAAGAGATTGCAAATTACATAGGTATACCTCTTGCAAAATGTGTTGTTAATCGTTTTTCAGACGGTGAAGTGCAAGTAAACATCGAAGAAACAGTTAGAGGACATATCGTATTTGTTGTCCAATCAACAAACGCACCCGTAAATGAAAACTATATGGAATTATTAATTATGATTGATGCTTTAAAAAGAGCTTCAGCAGAACAAATTAATATTATAATGCCATATTATGGTTATTCAAGACAAGATAGAAAAGCTGCGCCACGTCAACCTATTTCAGCTAAACTTATGGCCGATTTATTACAAACAGCAGGCGCAACAAGATTAATGTGTCTTGATTTACATGCTGATCAAATTCAAGGCTTCTTCAATATTCCTATTGATAACTTTTTAGCCTTACCTATTTTAGCTAAATATTTTGTCAAAGAAAAAATAGATGATATTGTAGTAGTAGCACCAGATCATGGTGGTACCACGAGAGCTAGAAAACTTGCAATGGTATTAGATGCACCAATGGCAATCATTGACAAACGTAGACCTCGTCCTAACGTTGCGGAAGTAATGAATGTTATAGGTGAAATTGAAAATAAAAATTGTATAATCATCGATGATATGATTGATACAGCAGGTACGCTTTCGGTAGTTGTTAAAACTTTAAAAGAAAGAGGAGCTAAAACTGTTAGAGCTTGTTGTACACATGCCCTTTTATCAGGTGCTGCTATTGAAAGATTAAATAGTGTACCTCTAGAACAATTAGTAGTAACCAATACTACCGCTTTAAGCGAGGAAAAGAAGCAAATTAAAGGATTAGTTGTTTTATCAGTAGCCGAACTTTTAGCACGTGGTATATTAAACATTATAGATGATAAACCTGTAAGTGATTTATTTGTTTATACAAAAGGAGAATAAATAGGTAAGAGGTATAAAAATGAATAACAACGAATATAATAATGAAGAGATAGTAATTGATGTACCATATTACACAAGAGATATATGTAAAAATAGTAAATATCGATTACCAAGAAGAACTTCTAACTCTAAAAACATTATAAAATATCGCAAAGAAATTAATGAAATAAATATAACAAAAGATTATTTTCAAACAGATAGCTTAAAAAATATAGAAATTAATGCCACTAAATTATTAAAGTAAAAAAATATAACAATAAAAAGAGTTGAACATAATATAGTGTTTAACTCTTTTTTAAATAAAAAAGTGTATTAGTAGACAAATATATTAGTTTTTGCTATAATATACAATGCTTTAAGTAACGTCTATTTATATTATCATTTACTTGACAAAAGAGGTAAAATTTGGTATAATATAAAAAGATGCGATAAAGGAAGCAGGAAGAGTAGATCTTTG
>CANQWZ010000033.1 GCA_947627685.1 uncultured Bacilli bacterium
CGCCAAAAACCGGTCCTAAAGATGGTTCTCTTAACGCTACCATAACCTTTTTACCTAGGCTTTTTAGTCCATCAGCTAAACCAATCGTCGTCGTTGTTTTTCCTTCACCAGCTGGAGTTGGGGTGATAGCCGTAACTAAAATAAGTTTGGCCTTTTCTTGAACTTTATCTTTTAACAAAGACAAATCAATTTTAGCTTTATATTTACCATATTCTTCTAAATATTTTTCATCAATTCCCGCTACTTTCGCAATTTCTTTAATATTTTTAGGTTTGATACTTTGCGCAATTTCAATATCTGATAACATTTATTTTCCTCCATCCAAACACAAGATTTTTTATATTATATCATTAATTAAATAATTATATGACATTATAACTCTTAAGATTTTTCTTTAGTAAGATCCATTATTTTACCTTTTGTCATTTTTAATAAATCGCTTGGTTTAATTGCTATTTGATAACCTACTAAGCCTGCACTAACATACATTAAATCTAAAGCTTGGGCGCTTTCATCAATATATGTTGGAAAAAGTTTTTTCATCCCAATTGGTGAACATCCTCCATGAATATAACCTGTAAGAGGTTTTAAGTCTTTTTGTTTTATCATATCTATGCTTTTTTTATTTAACGCCTTGGCCGCTTTTTTAAGATCTAATTCTAAGGCTACTGGTATTACAAAAACTAAATAATGATTAGTATTATCAACAGTCACAAGCGTTTTGAATACTTTTGTTTTATCCTCGTTTAAAGCCTCAGCAACCCTAATGCCATCAGTAATTTCAGGATTATACATAAAAGGACTATATTCAATTTTATTTTGTTCAAGAATTTTCATAACATTGGTTTTTAGCATAATAGTTATCCTCCTATCAATTATAGCATATTTTCTTTTTTTATTTGAAAAAAGACATTTTAAAAGGAATTGAAAATCTCAATTCCTTTGTAACTTTATTGCCAAGGTTGGCTTGTTGTAAATTTATTATATGTTTGTTTAACTTTTGTAACATCTGCTGGTTCAGTTTTATACCAACCACGTTGTTCCATCGCTTTATAAATTTCGGACTGCATTGTAAGTGAATCATTTAAACTATCCGTAAAGGTCGTTTGCACATTAGGAGTAGATGATTCAATTGTGCCATGCATATATAAATCACAAACACCTTTAGTAACTAATAATAAATCTTCCATTAAAGCTCTATCGTCCATTAGTTGCACCTCCTAAAACGCCTAAAAACTTTGTTTCTAATTCTTGATTCTTTTGTTTTAAAGTCGATACAAAGGCTTTAAGATTAGGGTCTTGTAAACTTCTTGAATAAGAATCACAAATTGTTTTGATATGTTGTAAATGACCAAGTGCATCTTCAACATATAATAATTCTTTTCCAGTCATATATTTTCCTCCTATAACATTATTATTAGGAAAAGTTTAGGTTTTATACATTTTTCTTTATTTTGGTATTATTTTTTAATTTTTTAATAAAATATACTTGAAATAGTGGCGCATTTGTGAAAAAACACCTAAAAAATAGTGGCGCATTTGTGAAAGGAAATTAAAACCATGGAATTTAAGAGAAAAATATACGATAAAATGCTAAAATGGAAAAAGGAATATGCACCTCATTATGCTTTATTTATTAAAGGTGCAAGGCGTGTTGGTAAATCTACTTTAGCACTAAAGTTAGGAAAAGAAGAATATAAATCCTATATTGAAATACGTTTTGATAGAGCACCTAATGAAATAAAAAATTTATTTGTTAATTCATTAGAAGATTTAGATATTTTATTTAATCAATTACAAATCTTTTATAAAACAAAATTATACCCTAATGAATCCTTAATTATTCTTGATGAAATACAACTTTTTCCAAAGGCCCGGCAAGCTCTTAAAACTTTATTAGAGGATAAAAGGTATGATTATATTGAAATAGGATCACTTGCTTCAATTACTAAAAAAGCAAAGAAATTTTAATTCCTTCCGAAGAATATCAAATTGAAGTACAACCAATGGATTTTGAAGAATTTATGTGGGCATGTGGTGATGAAGTAACAATCGATATTATTAAAGAACATTATCATATATTGTTACCTTTTGGACAAATAAATAAAGATATAATGAAAAGGTTTAGAGAATATCTTTTAGTTGGGGGAATGCCTCAAGCAGTAGTCGAATATGTAAATTCAAAAGATTTTGGTAAGGTTGATTTTATTAAACAAAATATTTTAAATCTATATGAAAACGATATTGAATTTCAAAATGAAGAAAATCCTACATATATTAAAAATATTTTAATGCATATTCCATCTGAACTTTCAAAACATGATAAACATTTTGTTGTATCACACATTGAAGGTGCAAGGAAAAGAGAATATAAAGAACCTATTAAATGGTTAAGTGAAGCTAATATTGTTAATATTGCTGAAAGGATAGATGATCCTAGTGCTATCTTTAATCTTTCAACAATGGATAATTCATTTAAATGTTATATGGCCGATACAGGACTTTTAATATCACTTGCTTATAAAAATAAAGATTATTTAGAAAATGAATTATATAAATCCATTCTATTTGATAAATTACATGTTAATGAAGGTATGATTATTGAAAATGCGGTGTGCCAAGCTCTAAAGGCAAATGGTCATAATCTATATTATTATAAAAAAAACAGTAAAGATACTAAAAAAACAATTATGGAAGTGGACTTTCTTATTAGACAAAATAATAAAGTTTGTCCAGTTGAAGTCAAATCCTCTAATAATTATCAAATTTCCTCTTTATTAAAATTTAAAGCAATGTTTAATTCACAAATTAAAACTTTATATGTTTTACATGAAGGTGATTTAAAAAAAGAAGATAATATTATTTATTTGCCTTACTATATGGCCTTTTGTTTATAAAAAAGTAGCAAGAAGTAAAAACTTCTTGTTTTTCTTTACTATATGGCCTTTCGTTTATAAAAAAGTAGCAAGAAGTTTTCTTCTTGCCTTTCTTTTTAATTATTTGAAGCTTTATTATTTATCGTAGCACTTGCTAAAATTTGTAAAACGAAACGGATTAATTCAAGTAAAGAAATAATTAAATCATTAATATATTGAACATTATATAATTTAAATAATTGAACCATACTTGCTATTTCTTCTTCAGTTGCTAAATTATTTTCTCTTAATAATTGATAGGTTCGTTCTTGGGCCTTTTTTTCACTTTTAAGGGTGACAAAAGCTAAAATGATGGATCCAAGGAATAACAAAATACCAAAGATTGAAACAATCAATAAAATGATACCACCACTATTAAAAACTAAGAAATCTAGCACTGCTCCAATTATAATAAGGGGTATGAAAGCAAGGGGTCCAAAAGTAACAAAGGGTACTAATTTAATTCTTCTTTTAACATCTTTATCTTCTTCTTTATCTAAAATGGCAAGAGCAGCCTTTTCAGCACCCATCGCAAGCGATGTAATACTCGTTTTATTTTTGGTAAGTCTTGTAAGCCTAATCTTCTTAAAATAATGACTATAACTATTACCAAAAATAAATGAACCTCCTACTTTAACTTTAATACCTGCTAGGCCATTTTTATCAAGTAAAAGTCTTGCGGCATCAGCTCCTGTAATATCAGCACTATTTTTAGTGCGATTATATTTTACATAAGATATAGCTAAAATAATACTTACAATTGATGATATAATACCAACAATAATAATCAAAGCTCCTATTAAAATAATAGCTATAGTTAATAAAATATTAACATCATTTGATGAATTACTTAAAAACATTTGCTACCTCCTATAAATATTTATAACTTTATTATACACATTTTTATTTTGATTTGCAAAATATATATATTGTTATTATTATAATTTTTTTACTTTTTTATGCTTCCAATATAACAATAAATAAAAATCTTATCTTTTATAATTGTTATTAAAAAACAAGAAATGGTGATATAGAACTTATCTATTATCACCATTTCTTGTTTTGCTTTTACACCTCAACTAATTTTATAGCTTTTTTATTTTTCAATACTTTTAATCATTAATTTACACATTAGGTTAGAAAATTCTACACTATTTGTTGGTTTAAAACCTTCCATTAATAATGCTTGATTATATAATAAACTAGCATAATCTTTAATATCTTCAGGTGATTCTTTATAAACTTTATCTAAAGCTTTACATAATTCATGATTAGGATTAATTTCAAGAATTTTTTCAGCTTTTATTTTATCGTTAGTTGGCATAGCATCTATGACTTTTTCCATTTCAAATGATACACCATCACCAGATACTAAGCATACAGGTGAATCGATTAATCTTTTAGAAAAGACTACGTCTTTTACTTGATCTTTTAATGCTTCTTTTAAAGCATCAAGTAAATCTTGGTGATCTTTTTGAAGATTTTCAATTTTTTCTTTTTCTTCTTCGTTTGTGAGATCATCTAAACTAGCTTGATTAATTGATTTAAATTCATGATCATTATATTTATTTAAAACCTTTAATAAGAATTCATCAACATCATCTTTTAAGATTAAAACATCATAACCATGTTTTTTTACAACATCCATTTGTGGCATGGCAAGTATTTCTTCTTTTGATTTCGCTGAAGCATAATAGATATCTTTTTGTCCTTCTTTCATTTGTTCAGTGTATTCTTTAAATGAAAGCATCTTTGATGAATTTAAAGTTTCATATATTAATAAATCTTGTAACATTTCTTTTTTAGCACCATAGTTTTCATAAGCACCAAATTTTAAGTTAATGCCATAATTTTTAAAGAATTCAACATATTTATCAAAATCATCTTTTTGTAAATTAGCTAAATGATTTAAGATTTTCTTTTCGATATTCTTTTGCATTAATTGTAAAACTTTATTTTGTTGTAACATTTCTCTACTAATGTTAAGTGATAAATCATTAGAATCAACAACCCCTTTGACAAAGCGTAAATAATCAGGAATTAATTCTTTACATTTATCCATAATAAAGACACCTTTTGAATAAAGTTGCAAACCTTTTTCATAATCAATTGAATGCAAATTTCTTGGTGGTAAATTAGGAATAAATAAAAGGGTATTATAATTTATGTTACCTTCAACATTAAACATGATATGTAACATTGGCTTTTCAAAATCATAAAATTTTTGCATGTAAAAATCATTTAAAGCCTCTTCAGTTACATCATTTTTATTTTTCTTCCAAAGCGGAATCATTGAATTTAAGGTTGTAAGAGTTCTAACTTCATCATATTCATTTTCAATTACTTTGCCGGCCTCATCAAGTTTTGGTTCTTCTTTGGTAAGGTACATTGTGATAGGGTATCTAATATAATCTGAATATTTTTTAACTAAATATTGAATATTATATTCATCTAAATATTGATCAAAGTCTGTTTCAATTTTATTTTCTTCATCTTTAACATTTTCTTTCAAATAAAGGGTAATACTAGTACCATCACTTTGACGATCGATTTCTTCTATTTCATATGTATCTTCACCACTTGAGGTAAAACGATATCCTTTTTCAGAATATGGTGATTTAGTTTCAACAACTACTTTTTTACTTACGATGAAAGAGGAATAAAAGCCTACACCGAATTGGCCAATCGTTTCAATCATATTTTTTTGATCACTTGCTTCTTGTTCTTCAAGCTTTTTCATAAAGGCTAAAGTACCGGATTTTGCAATTGTTCCTAGGTTATCATTAATTTCATCATAAGTCATACCAATACCATTATCAGAGATAGTAATGCTACGACTATCTTTATCTATTTCAATATGAATTTCATAATTATTTCTTTTCGCAAGTTTTTCATCGGTAAGGGATAAATAATGATATTTATCTATGGCATCAGAGGCATTAGATAATAACTCTCTTAGAAAAATTTCTTGATTTGTATAAATTGAATTTATCATTAAATCCAATAATCTTTTTGATTCGGTTTTAAATTCTTTAACTTCACTCATGTTTGTTCACTCCTTTAGCACTCTTTATTATTGAGTGCTAAATATATTATATCACTTTATTATTATTTGTCAATAGTTTTAACAAAAAAAGATTTTTATTTTTTTATCTAAAATTATAAAAAGGCTGATGAGTTACATCAACCTTTTTTATATTTACTTATTAAGCTGCGTAATAGCCAAAAATTAAAGCCATACCATTATAGTAGATACATAAATAATCGCCTTTAAAGACATTATCATCGGCAGTAGAGTCAGATTGTGTAAGTGGGTTTTTAACCGTCTTACCATCAAAGAAGCCTACACCACCAGCAGAAGTTTGGAAAATAGGTGCTGGTGTTTCACCTGATGCTTGTAGAATTTGGTCATAAATAGCTTTAAACATTGGATCAGTTGCACCATAATCAAAAGCAGGGTTACTATCAATTTTTAGACTGCCTTTAATTTTTACTGCTGTTATAGTTTCACCTGAACCTGATTTGTTTGCGCAAATAAAATTAAAGTTTTCATATCCTGTTGTTGGAGAGGTTGTTAAAAATGATCTTTGACCTTGAGCTTTTAAAATGGTACCAATTCCCGTAACAGCTGGAACAATGGCAGTTGCATTTACAGCTTTAAACCAACCTTCAGAACCAGTAACAAATGATTCAAGTTTTGATTCAATAACTACTGTACTTGAAGGATTACCACCTTCACCATTGACATCATGACCTACATGGTCTTGAATAATAATAGGACCACCGGCACCAATCATTTCGGAATTTTTGATTGTAACATTTGGAGAACCCCAGTTATATACAAAACAATTGAAGTTATCGTATGCACGACATTTTTCAATCATATTAACTGCGTCTGTTCTATTTGGCATATAAGAGATAAATGAGCAAGTCGTAATGTTATTATAAGCTTTAAAATTAGGTCCTTCAATTTTAATTAAAATTTGACCACCTGATTTAACAAGTTCATCAGTACGTTGAGCATTACCAATGATATTTAAATCTTCTAATGATGTATCACCTTGACCAACAAATCTAATTAAAGTTGCATGGCTAATTAAAACTTCAGGAGCATTAAGATCAGGAACATCATCTTCACTAGTATCTAATACAACTTCTCTTAAATGTTCAGTTGAAAGTGTATAGTAATTACCATATAAATGGAATTCATGATCTGCTTCAGTTACATGATAATACATATCTTTCCAGTCTTTCATTGAACCAACCGCATTTTCTTTATTTTCAACACCCATTTCTTTTAATTCAGCTTCAGTGAAGAAGAAAATACTAGGAACATCATCTTTAGTAACTTCAATGTCAGTATGTAAAATTAAAGCTTCTGGTGCATAATTTTTTTGAAGATTGTTAGCATCTTTAAAAGTTGTCCAAGCTTCATTAAATTCTGTTTTACCACGTCCACCATTTTCCATATAGCCTAATTCTTTAGCGCTATATACATTGTAACCATCTACTACTTTAATTTCGAAAGAAACAGTATAACGTGTTGCAAGTTGTGGTAATTGGTTTTCAGTTAAACCTGTAGGATATACTTCAACTTTAAATGTTTGATTAATAGCCTCATCACTAAAATCGATTAAGCATTTAACATCATCAACACTATCAATTAAATTTGATGTAGCAAGATCAATTGGATCTTTATCACTTACTGATAATTGATAAATAGTAATTACATATTCCCATGAATTTACAACAACATCAGTTACTTCACTAGGATTAGCTAAATTTTGTTTTAAGAAGTCAACATTTGGCATAAATTTCCATGCATTTTCTGTACCTACTAAATATTCAACTTCACGATCCATAAATTCGGTTCTCTTGTTTTCTTTTACACCCTTATTGCTAGTATATTTAACAAGATCAGTTGGTAAACTTACTTCATTAATTACTATTCTATGGGTTTGGTCAAATTTAGCAGTTACTACTAAATCGCTAGTAACAGGTGTTTTCGCAAAATCAAATAATTGATCTTCAACATACCATCCTAAGAATTGATAATCTTCTTTAGTAGGATTTTTAGGTAAATCCGTTAATAATTCTTCTTCAAGAACATCTTTTTTGGCATATTCACTACCATCAACCATAAAGGTTACATGAAGAGTTCCCGGATTTTCCTTTTTCCATCTAGCAGTTAAAGTTATATTATTTTCCACTTTGGTGCTAGCATCAAATGGTTTGCCATCTAAAAACCAACCTTGGAAAATATAACCATCTCTTTCAGGTGTTGGAAGTTGAACTTTTTCACCTGAATTCATTTGTACACTTGGAATAGCATCTCCACCAGCTGTATCAAATGAAACTGTTACTTTAGTAGTACAACCAACTATGGTAAGTACTAAAGCAAAAAAGACAAATAATAAACTAATTTTTTTCATTTTTATTTTTTCCTTTCTTTTTAATATTTTTATTTTTTAAAAATTAGTAGCTCTTAATAAAATCATTACTTGGACACGTTCATCACCAGTAGTAACCAAAATATCAGCCGTGCCATCTCTTTTAAACTTAATTATCGCTGTGCCATCCGCATTAGGAATTATATCAACCACATCTGTTTTAGTAGTAGTATAATTGATTTTTTTATCAGTAACATCAGCGGGAACAATTTGACATTTAAGTTCTATTTGCAATCCTTCTTGATAAGATTTAGTAATAGAACCTATATATCCATTCGATATCATACTTTGGCCTATTTCCGTATTTGGATCATATGGGATAAAACCTTCTGTTTTACATTCAATCTTTTCCGCATAAACTATTTGATCGAAAACTTTCAATTCGGCTCCCAAAAATCCTACTGCGAAAATACCAAATATATATATTACAAAAATAGTAATAATAACTGATTTTTTCATAGGTACCTCCTAAAGTTCATAATAGAAGGCTTTTACTTTTTTCGCAAACATTACAATGCTTACGATAAAGAAAAACAAACTAATTATAAACATTTTAACAAAACCAAAATTAATATTATCTTTTATAATTACAGCCTCAGATAATAATTTATAAGCAACAAGTGCACAAATCGCGGAAATGATAAAGGCTAAAATCGTTGATTTCGTTTCATTAGGATTATCAATATTATCACCGGTTGTAGCATATTGTTCATTTTGAGGATTCATAATATCAAGCGTAGCACTATAAATCATATGCGCAAAATGAATAAACAAAATGGTAAAGCCTAGTAATAAATTACCCATAAAGTTAAATCCTGCTGATACGCCAAAGATAGCACAAGTTACAAAAACAGTTGGTAGCGAAAACAACATATTAAAAATTAACTTAGTAAAAAGAGGATAAACAATATTAACTGGTTTAGTCTTCTTTATATATCCAGCTCTTCCTTCCCTACTATAATAAGTTGCCACTAATGCATTAGAAGAAAGCAGTGGTAGGCATATTAATAAAATATTTACAGCATAAGATAACAATTTTCCTAACCGATCCAAATTCATATTGGAATATATTTTATTTAAAAATAAAATTAAGATTGGAACAATAACATAAATCATCAAATAATTAACCGATATACTCATTGTTCTAAGATTTATAACAAATTCTTTATTTAAGAAAGTTAAATATTTATGATGTTTTTTGTTAGGTTTATTATTAGTTATATTTTTATTAATTTCAAAGTTCTTGGCCATCATATTAAAATAAATTGGTCTAGAAATTAAATATACTAATAAAACTAAAACAACACACACTAAAATTAAAATACCAAAATTAGCAAAAGTATGTAGATTTAAAACATAACGACGCATATGATTCATTTCACCAATAATAGTCGAAATTAATTGTCTCATCACAACTAATTTAGTTTCAACTAGCATAAAGAAATTACGAATCCATACACTAATTTTGGACCATTGATGAATTAAATCAATTTCAATAGGGATAATATTTATTAAATGAACAACCCCAATAACAACTAAAGTTAAAACGGTTAAAAAGAGAATGATTTTTAAAACCGGAACTTTTTGTAAAAATCTTCTAACATACATAACAATAATTGATAATAATGCCCCCAGTAATACAGGTAACATTAAGATAAAAATTAATGGTATGATAACCCATAAAAGCATCCAAAAAGATGTTAAATTACGATAGATTAAAATTGATACACAAGCAAGTGTTAAAGGTACTAAGAAATTTAAGCTTTTCTTTAATTCATATATATAAAAGACAATAATACGTGAAACAAAGATTTTATTGGTTGTAACCGGTAAGGTTATTAATACTCTATTATCATCGGAAAAATATAAATTAGTAGTAAGTTCAAAAGTACAAGAAACAAGTGATAAAAGTAACGATATACTTAAAATAATAACCATTACCGCAGGGAAATCACTTTCCCAAAAGATACCAATAAATATTAATAAATACATCGCAATAAAGGATATCGCAAAAACAACTAAAAATTTTAAAATGCTAAAAACGATACTACGAATTAATTGTTTTTTATCCTTTAGCGTACTGAAATCTATTTTATCTTTAAGTTGCATTAAAACTAGTGTCTTTAATTGAAATAGTTTATTTTGCTTTTTTACTTTTTTATCTACATTAGTTTCTTTTACTTTTTTTTCTTTTGGGGCTTTTTTGCTTTTTTAATCTTTGCTTTTTTTTGCTTATGCTTTTTAGCAACTGGCTTTTTTTGAAAAAAAGACCATAAGATAATCAAAATAAATATTGTTAGCATCTTAATAACCTCTATTTATCAGTATCGATTCTAGGATCTTCATTATTACCAATTACCGAAAGATAAAATTCCTCTAAAGTCATATTTGATGCTTCTATTTCTTCTACATTTTTGATACATTGAATTTTACCATGTTTAATAATAGCAATTTTTTGACATAATTTCTCAACGATATCAATTAAATGTGAACTAAAGAAAACAATATTACCATCGGCTGCATGTTGACGCATACATTCTTTTACTTGATAGATACTAGTAGGATCAAGTCCTGTTAAAGGTTCATCTAAAATCCATACTTTAGGATTATGTACTAAAGCCGACATAATAGTAATTTTTTGTTTCATACCATGAGAATAAGTTTTTATTTTACTATCAATGGATGCTTCTAGTTCAAAAAGTTTAACATATTTATTAATACGTTCATCACGATCTTCTTGTGAAACTTCATAGATATCGGCGATGTAATTAATGTATTCACGACCTGTTAGTTTTTCATATAAAGCATAATGGTCAGGTACATAACCTATATTATATTTTGCTTCAACGGGTTGTTTAGTTACATCAAAGCCACATATTTCAATACTACCACTTGTTATGGGTTGAATACCAACAATGCTTTTAATGATTGTTGATTTACCAGCTCCATTTGGTCCTAAGAAGCCAAAAATTTCTCCTTCTTCTACTTCAAAGCTAGCATCTTCTACGGCATATATTTTGCTAGTGGCATATTTTTTTGAAAAATTAATAAGTTTTAAACTAGCTTTCGCTGCAGCTTGTTCTGCCATAAATTTTTCCTTTCGCTCTCTTGGCGCAACTGATTCTTTAGCCAAGCGATCTTGTCTAATTTTTTTTAGTTTCTGATGTAATAGGTAATGGCTATCAGCAATTCTAAAGAATTCAGCATATACAAACCAAATAGCCAAACCTAATAAAACATATACGATAAAGAATAATACTTGATATAACGGATGAAAAACCAGTACCTTATCACCCACTGTAATAGTTGCATTAAGGTTATATATACGCTCTGCCCAATCACCAAGTTTGTCCGCAACATAGTCACTATTGATAAAGAAATAATCAATACCTTCATGACCGCTTGCATTGAAATAAACATTAAGCGTTAAAACTAGCATAAAGTAACCAAAAAACCCAAGGGTTGACCAATAAAATTGTTTAATTTTAGGTCTTGGAAATTGTTTTAAGGCGACAATTAAAAGGGGCATAAAAAAGGCTATCCAGTGATTATACCAGAAATTAAAAATTCTAAAACTAATAACATTGGTTGTATCAGCGTAATTAGGCATAAGCATTGCAATTAAAGCCCCAAAAACGTTGATGAAATAGGTAAAGTAAAATAATCTTTTTAACTTAAATATTAAGCATAAAGGTATGATAAACATAGCCGTATTACATAAATGAAATGGCCATGTCCAAGGCTGTTTAAAATTAGTATAATTAAAGCTATACATAAACACTATTAAAGTTGCTAGTGATATATATATTAAAAAGAATCTAATTACCCTTTCTTCTTTATTTCGTAAAACAAAATATAAGATAACCGGCGCTAAAATACCAAAATATAAAAATAAGCGATGTTCAAAAGATAAATCATTGATAACAATCATTGTTTTACCTCTACCAAAAATAAATTGGGGAACATATGATGGCATCGCTGGAATTAACATCAGTAAAAATAATAATAGCATTAATAAGATGTCTTTGTAATTTGTTTTGGTTTTAAAGTCATTTATCAAATAATATATACTAATGATTATACCAAAAATACTCTCACATAAATAACTTATAAAAAGCATCATGTTGGCATGAGAACTACCAACTAGTAGTATCATAATATTATTTATCACTACTATATTTAAAAGATAAACGGGTAAACAAACAAATCTAGCTAAGTTAACAATTAATTTAAAATTGAAAAAGGCCCTTAAAATGGTAATTAAGACAGCTACATATTCAAACCAAATAGCAAGTAAAGTAATAACCGTCATAAAACCGGGTAGGGGTGATGATGATAATTTTATATAGCTATTGATATTAGTTTGATAGCATAACATTCTAAATATTAATATTGCTATAAGAGCATATGGTAAAACCTTACCAAAAATAATGGCTAAAATTTTCTTAATATTAACCTTGGAATTATTAATTTTAAGACTATCATTTACTACATCTATATTATTCATAAGTAATACCTCAGTCATTTTACACGTTAAAATTGTACTATTTTTAACGTTTTTTTGCAATAGGCTTTTTACTAGAATGCATAAATCACCTATTTAAATGCACGTTTTTGGTTTGTATAATAAAAACCTAGCTACTATTTTAATGATAGTGTACTGAACCCAAAATGTTGGACAGTATAAATTAGGCTACTAACATGGAATGTTCTCTATATTGAATAGGGGACAT
>CANQWZ010000034.1 GCA_947627685.1 uncultured Bacilli bacterium
CCGAAGAACGCCAATGAGATATGGTTTGGGCGCGACGGATATGTGGAAGAACTTCGGCGGGAGATTGACGAAGCAAAAGAGAAAATCGAAAACGGCGAGAAGCGCGTTTATGATTCGATAAGTTCCCTGATTGACGGATTAGAGGGCAAGTCATAAGTCGTCAATGAAGGACACAAGGAAGCCAAGAACATAGAAGGTGCTTGGCACACTTGAAAAGGAAGAACATCAAGATAGCCACGAGCGGCAAGTCTTTGGCACACTTGCGATTGCACAGAAAAGCCGATTTTCCAATCGGCAGTAGGGCAGTCATTTGGTGAAACAAAGACATTAAAAACATTTATTTTGGATGAGGTAGAACATGGTAAATAATCCTTATCTTTTATTAAGCATTATTAATACTAAACTACGTGATTATTATGCTACTTTTTCATTATTATGTAAAGATTTAAATTATGATGAACTAGCAATAATAAACCTTTTAAAAAGTATTGGTTATGTATATGATCAAACTAAAAATCAGTTTATAAGGGAAGAGGTTTTTTCTAATGAAAAAAATTAAAGCAATTTCTTTAGTAATCTTATCATTAATAATGGCTTTTACATTAACATCATGTGCTCACATAAAGGATACCAATGGTAAAGATGATTATAGTCTTAATACCATTACGGATGAAGAAATAATAAATAGCACATCAAGTGTTGTTTCAACTTCGATTGGTATTCAAAAAGGTGATGAATACACATATAAATTTGGAAAAATTTCAGGTGTTAAAGTTATTACAACCTTTGATTTTACGGGTTACTTACTTGTTGAAACTAACCTAGAAATAACAAAAGGTAATGCCAAATTAGTGTTAGTAAATGATGGTAAAATTATTAAAACTTTTAATAATAATCAAGCAGATAACTATTTTGGTCGTATAAGTGGCAAATGTTATTTAAAACTTGCGGGAGAAAGTGCCAAAGTAACTTTAACCATCGAAGCTAAACAAGGAGTTTAATTAGAAAATGAGCATTTCACTTTAAAGGTGATTTGCTCATTTTTTTGCTTGTAAAGTTAACACCTAAAATTCCACCGATTGAAGATGCTAAAAGATAAACACCATATTTAATTAAATTAGTAATGGCAAAACTTTTTTGCGCAATAACTTTAACTAAAATAATTAACAAAATTAAAATAATGGTCGAAATAAAACTAGAAATGAAACCCTTTTTTCGTTCAATTAAACCCGTAAGTAGGCCATAAATGAAAAAAATGACAGTACCAATAATAAAAGTAGTACGATAAATACTAGCAGTTGTAGCATCAATTTTTTGATTATAAAGAAGAAGCGTATAAATAAGAATAGTTATGAGAAAAATAAAGAAGGTAATTAAAAAAATAATTGCTTTTTTTAAAAGATATCGCATTTATATCACCACGATATTATATGCATAGGAAAGGAAAAAAAGACATAAATGAAAGATATATTAATTATTTTATTTAGAACGATTTTAGGCTTTATTCTTTTAACTATTGCTATGAAAGTTATGGGTAAAAGAGATATTGGACAACTTAGCATCTTTGATTTTTTAATAGTTTTATCAGTATCTGATATTATGATCATTGGTATTGAAAATTATAATCAAAGTGTTTGGTATTTTATTGTACCTTTAGTAGTAATCGTTTTATTACAAAAATTAGTATCTTTAATAGAATTAAGAATAACCAAAATTAGAGAAAAAATAGATGGCAAGGAAAAAATGATTATTAATAAAGGGCAAATTGTTTTAAGTAATATGGATGCCGAAAAATATAATATGAATGATTTATATACGCAACTAAGAGATAAAGATATTCGTTATATCGATGAAGTCGAATATGCTATTCTAGAAACTAATGGCAAATTGAGTGTTTTTACATACGCCGAAAACAAGGAACAAATTTTTCCTTTACCTTTAATTGTCAGTGGTAAAATTGAATATGAAAATTTAAAAATGGCCGGAAAAGACAAAAAATGGTTAAAAACCGAACTCAAAAACCAAGGTTTAAGTAGTGAAAAAGAAGTATATGGAGCAACGCTTGTTAAAAATAATTTAAAGATTGTTAAATTTAAAAAAGATTTAAGCTAGGACTTAAATCTTATTTTTTTAAAACTAGCAATTGTTAATAAATTTTGCCAAAAAGCAAGAATGATAACAATAATACTATTAATTAAGGTATTAACTAAAAAAGGTACCTTTAATCCTTTTAAAATAATACTTACACCAAGACCAATTATAAAAATAAGTAATACTATTAAAAGATTGCTAAACTTAATTTTGAAATGCGTTATCTTAACCAGTTGCAAAAAATTGACTAAAAAACCTAAAAGCATGGTTAAAGTAGTAGCTAGAAGAACCGAATTTAAACCAATATGGCGAATAAAGGAGAAGATAACTAGTAAAACAAGTCTTAAAAAGTTAATAATCGTTGAGGTAATAAAGACTTTTTTAGTATAACCGCTAGCTTGTAAAATACTAACAACTGGAATATGAAGATAGTAAAAAAGGAATAAAAAAGTTAAATATTTAATATATGCAGTACCACTTGTCGTACCATAAATAATATGCATATATTCTTTGCTAAAGAGGAAAAGATTGATTGACAAAATGAGACCTGGTATCAAGCAAAAAATTAAACTTTTACGAATATAATAGTGAATAGTGCTTGTTTTATTCAAGGCTCTAGCCTCCGATATCCTAGGTACCATCGCTGTAGAAAGAGCCATAGGTAAAAAGGAGATAAAAGTTAAAAGGGGAATAGTGTATGCATCAATAATGGTATAATTAGTTTGAATATCATTAACATTATAACCTAAATTATTTAATATAGTTGTATATAAAATGGGCTCTAAAAAATAAGTGAAATTACCGATTAAACGTGAAATAGTTGTAGGAACGGCCATTTCAATAATAGCTTTAGCTTCACCACTAGTATTTTCATATTTAGCAAGCGGATATTTTTTGATTTTGATAAGGCTATAAATAATCGCACATATTTCACCTAAACTTAACGCTAGTAAACAAAAAAAGGTAGCTTTAATTATTCCATAAGGAAGCATTATGTATAAGAAAGCAAGACTAAAACTAATTCTACCGATTTGTTCAACTAAATTACCCATGGAAGTTATATTTAATTTTTTTATTCCCGCAAAATAACCTTTTAACCCATCACTAATGCCAACTAACATAATAAGGGGAGCTCCTGCTAAAAGGGGATAATATAGATCCTCATTTTTAAGAAAATAGATTGTAAGGGGCTTTAAAAAAATTAAGTAAAGTATTAACATTACACTTGATAAAATAGTCGTATATAAAAAGGCTTTATTTACAATTTTTTTAGGTGAATATTTCCTACTAACTATTGCCTCGGATACTAATTTACTAATCGTTATATTAAGACTAAATCCCGAAATACTAATAAAAAGCATAATCGTTGGGAAAGAAAGCACATATAAACGCATACCATCTGTACCAAGCATGCGTGTTAAAGCAATTTTATTAATTAAACCTAAAAGTTTAACAATAAAATTGGTAATAATGATAATTAAAGTATTCATAAAAAAGGTATTATTAATTTTTTCTTTGTTCATAACATAACTCCATCTAGACTATTGTATGATATAGCTTACTAAAATATTTAAAAATATTTATAACTTAGTTAATAAAAAAGCAATAAAAATATCAACAAATTTCTTTCTAATTAAACATTTTTTTGATATAATATATTGTAACAATTAAGATGTTACTAATAAAAAAATTAGAGGTGTACTATGAACTACAAAGATTATATTGCCATTATTGAAGATTTTCCCGTTAAAGGTATATCATTTAAAGATATTACCCCTTTAATGCAAAATGGTGAGGCCTTTAAAAATGCTTGTCTTGAACTAAGTGCTTTTGCAAAAAAGGTTGGTGCTAATGTTATTGTAGGACCAGAATCGAGAGGCTTTATTTTCGGTTGCCCTGTTGCAACTAACCTAAAAATTGGTTTTGTGCCTATTCGTAAACCAGGAAAATTGCCTCGTGAAGAAGTAAAAGTTGAATATAGCCTTGAGTATGGTGTAGGTACTTTATGCATGCATAAAGATGGCATAAAAAAAGGTGATAAGGTTTTAATAATCGATGATTTATTAGCAACAGGTGGTACAGCGAAAGCGGCAGTTGATTTAGTTGAAAAATTAGGTGGCAAGGTTGTTGGCTGTGCTTTCTTAATTGAACTTGTAGGTCTAAAGGGACGCGAATTATTAAAAAATTATGAGGTCTTTAGCCTAATTGATTATGAATTCTAAATAATAAATTATTAAAAAACTGGCGAAAGGAGGTTCATGATGAATCAAAATAATAATAAAACCATTGAAGATGTTATCGCATCGGCTAAAACATATTTACATGAAGAAGAAAATTTATCTTTGATTCAAAAGGCTTATGAAGTTGCAAAAGAAAAGCATGAAGGTCAATTTCGTAAATCTGGTGAACCATACATTGAGCATCCCCTTCAAGTTGCATATATTTTAACAACGCTTCATACTGGTCCTAATACAATTGCGGCAGGACTATTACATGATGTTTTGGAAGATACCGATATGACTAAAGAAGAAATGACGCAAGAATTCAATAGTGATGTTAGTGAAATTGTTGATGGCGTTACTAAAATCAGTAAATTAAAATATATGACCAAAGAAAAAGCCCTTGCTCACAATCATGAAAAACTATTACTAGCTATGGCAAAAGATATTAGGGTTATATTAGTAAAAATTGCGGATAGACTTCATAATATTAGAACAATCGAATTTCATGATGAAGCAAAACGCAAAAGGATTGCTCAAGAAACCTTAGAACTTTATGCCCCTCTTGCTCATAGGCTTGGTATGTACCGCATTAAAGCTGAACTTGAAGATTTAAGTTTTAAAGCCATTGAACCTGAGGAATATTATAAAATTTTAGATGATATTGCAAAGCGTAAAGCTGAACGCACTGAAGATATTGAAACCATGCAAGCTAAAATTGATGAATTGTTAAAAAAATATCAAATTGAAAATTACACGATAAAAGGACGAATTAAAAATATTTATAGTGTATATAAAAAAATCATCAATAAAAATAAAAAGTTAGAAGATATCTTTGATTTATTAGCCCTTAGAATTATTGTTAACTCGGTTGAGGAATGCTACCATGTTTTAGGAATAATTCATAGCGTATGGACGCCTTTACCAATGCGTTTTAAAGATTATATTGCTGTACCAAAAAGCAACATGTATCAGTCTTTGCATACGACAGTTGTTGGTCCTGGTGGTAAAATTTATGAAATTCAAATTAGAACATATGAAATGGATCAAGTAGCTGAAATTGGTATTGCCGCCCACTGGGCATATAAAGAAAATGCGGGCTACTCACCCGAAAAAGAACAAATTGAAATTACTAATAAACTAAAATGGTATAAAGATTTAACAACTTACGTTGAAAATGCTAATAATGAAGATCCTTTAAATAGTATTATTGAAGATATCTTTAGTGCTAATGTATACATTTTTAGCCCTAAAGGTGATGTTTATGATTTCCCAGCTGGAGCAATGCCTTTGGATTTTGCTTATCGCATTCACTCGGATATTGGCAATAAAACGGTTGGCGCAATTGTTAATGGTAAAATTGTTCCTTTAAGTTATAAATTAAAAACGGGTGATGTTATTGAAATAAAAACTAGTAAGACCTGTCTTGGACCTACTAGTTCATGGTTAAAACTTGCTAAAACATCACATGCTAGAACCAAAATTAAAGCTTTCATCAATAAAAAACAACGTGATGAAATTGTTGCTAAAGGTGAAGAAGAATTTAACAATCTTGCTAAAAACTTAGGCTATAATGTTGCAAGCTTAGATGATAAAACAGTTGCTAGTTTATTTACTAAATATAATTATAAAAATGTTGAAGATTTGTTTTGGTGTATTGGCAAAGGTGAAATCTCAGCTATTTCGGCGATTAATAAAATTTTAGGTTTAACTGATACTAAATTAGATGATGAGATGGCTTTAAAACAATATAGTGAAAGTAGTTCTGATCAACGCAAAAGAAGCGCAAGTAATGGCTATGGTATTATTGTTGAAGGCCTAGAAAGAGCTAAAATTAAACTTGGCAATTGTTGTCAACCGGTTTTGGGTGATGAAATTGCGGGGTATATTTCCAAAGGTAATGGTATTATCGTTCATCGTTTAAGTTGTCCTAATGTTGATAAAAATGGAAGTGAACGTTTTATTAATATTTATTGGGATAAAGAATCACATGGTAAAGTATTTGATACAACCCTAAAAGTAGAAGCCTTTGATCGTAAAAATTTGCTTGCTGATATGATTAATATCTTAAATTCTTGTAATGTAACAATTGCCTCCGTAACTTCTAGTAAAAATAAAAATGGTGAATGCATTGCTAAATTTAAATTACAAGTTGCTAATCTTACTGATTTAAACAACACTATTTTAAATTTAAATAAAATGTCGGAAATATTTCAAATAGAAAGGCTTTATAAATAATGAGAGTTGTTGTTCAAAGAGTATTAAAAGCATCGTGCCTTGTTGATGGTACAGTAGTCTCTACTATTTCGCAAGGCTTACTTTTATTAGTAGGTTTAAAACATTCTGATACTACCCAAGAAGTAACGAAAATGGCCCAAAAGATTAGTAAAATGCGTATATTTGAAGATCAAAGTGGCAAAATGAATTTAAGCCTTATGGATATAAAAGGTGAAATTCTATCTATTTCCCAGTTTACTTTATACGCCAATCCTTATAATGGTAATCGCCCATCGTTTACTGAGGCAATGAACCCTAGTTTTGCTAAAACATTATACGAAAAATTTAATGATGAACTAAGAGCTTTAGGAATAAAAGTTGAAAATGGTATCTTTGGTGCTGATATGAAATTAGATATTGTTTGTGATGGTCCGGTGACCATTAATCTTGAGTATTAGGTGAATAGTATGTATCGCCATATTCTTTTAGATTTTATTAATACTAACCTAAAACAGCTACAAGAAAATAAAATTTTAGCTTTTACAGTTGTTTTACCTAAACAAACTTTACCAATGCTTGCAAGTTTATATCACAAACAAGATGAAGTAACAATTTATCACATCAAAGATCAATACACTTTTGAAAAAAAATACCAACTTGATGTTTTAAAAAATACAATTGCCTTTTTTGCTTTTGAAAGTACTAATAATATCACTTTAAACTATAGTGATCTAGATGATAACTTTATTGATCCTTACTATTTAAAAAGTATCAAAGCCAAAACTTTTCAATCCTTTGCGATGATTCCTTTATATCAAGATAACCAATTAGATGGTATTATTTTGTTATATAGTGATAATAATACGATTAATTTTAATATCACAAATAATAAATGGCAAGCCTTAATAGATAAATTATATGATGATTTACATAATACTTATCATCAACAAATTTTAAAAAGCATTTTTGATAGTGAAGAAGTCTATATAATTACTAAAGCTCTTAATAAAGATGCATATTATCTAAATGAAAAATGCCAACAAGATTTTCATTTTAATAATAATCTTTATAATGAAACTTGTAAAGAAATACCTAAAATTCAAGAAATTATAAAAGAAATGAAAAAAATCACCACTGATGAGGTTGAAATTTATTATCTTAATAAAGCCTCATATAACGCTTTTGTTTCAACTAGTGAATTATACGTTAAAGATGTTATTAACCAACATCATTTTAAAGAACAATTTGCGTACTTTTTCATCAAAGATTTAGATCAAAATTTATCATCATTTGCTTTAATGGATAAAATGAATAAGTATTTAAGTAAAGTTTTTTATGAACATATTCATAAAGGTTATTTAATAGATGATAACACTATTGTTGTTATCATAAATCGTCAAGTTCATAAAAAAGAAGAAAATGAGTTGCGTTTTTTACTTAAAAAAATATATTTTCTAGTAATTAACTTTCCTAAAGATCTTTCATTAGGCGTTGATTTATTAAAACTAACTACTTATTTAGAGAATAATTTACCTACTACTTTTAATAAAAATGCTTATGAAAAATACTTATTTGATCAAAATAACGAAAAACTTGCTTGTGATGTTACGTTTAATACCGTAAATAAAATTTTAATCAAGGCTGATACTTTAGCAACCATTGGCAACCTCGTAATGCCAATCTTACCTGATTATGATAATCTTGCTAGTTATATGATATTTGAAAAGGCAATGATTAATAATTTAGAACAATCTTTAAACGAAACTATTACTGATCCTATTTTTAGTGTTTTAGTAAAGTCAATTAATAGACGTAAAGTATATGAATTACTAAAAAAGGTTATTGCTAAATATCCTTTAGCGAAAATTATTTTACATGCTCCTCTTATAATTAAAGAAGAAGCAGTAGATGTCTTTAATGCCATTTTAAAATTAAAAACATTAGGTTATATCATTATTGTTGATTCCACGATTTTTATGAATTTAAAATATAGTGTTTGCTTGAAACTAGCTGATGCTGTACTAATTAGAAAAGAAGAAACAACTAATTCTTTGATTGAAGCTAATCCTTTCAATCAATTAATCATTAAAAATTTCTATGAAGATGGTAAAGTCGTTATTTATGAAAAAATATATCCTGATGATGCCCAAGATCTTATTAATGAGTTAACCTGCTTAATCGTTGATAAAACATAGGTTAAAACTTGGAAAAGGAGAAAATCATGAAAAAAGTAAAAGATTTTTTATTATCATTAATTTTACCGCGAAGAATGTATAAATACCATTCCATAAGGTTTATCTTTTCTTTATTAATTTTTATACTTTCGGTTTTTGTAATTTTTACATCCGTTAAACTTTCAACTAAACGTTTGTTACAAAAAGATTATGTAACGGTTGATTTTACTAAATATAATATTATTAGTGAAAATGATCATTTTGCTTCATATCAAATATCAGAAAGTGAAAGTGATTGCTTGTTAGATGTTGAAGAAAATAATGGTAGCAAAACAGATACTTACCAAAAAGTTAATAAAGTTGTTTTAACAAACGATGCTGGTCAAAATGTTGAACTTACGGTTGTTTTTGATGAAGGCTGTGATTTTTTTAATACCGAGGCCCCCGCTTTATCAATTGATCGTCATCTTTTTGATTTACAAGGCTATCTTAGTCAAACACGTAAAGAAAATACCACTTATGTTTTATACATCTTTACTAAAAAATCTTTTTATTATTTATATGATTTAGGTAAGCAAAAAAATAAAAATGGTCAATGGGTTGATAATCAAGTTGCCTTGTATGATGTTTATGAAACAGATGCGGATGGTAATCAAACCTATTATTTACCAAAAGATGAAAGTGAACTTATTGATAATGAATTTGGTTCATATGATACTAGTTTTTGGACTATCAAAACTAGTAAGGATGAAAAGGCATCTTTTGATGAAAATATTAAAGCATCAACAAGATTAAGAGGTGCATATCAATATTATTTACCAAAAGATGAAACGGAAGTTAAAGTTTTAGAAGATGGTAGTTATGATATTAGCCTTTGGAGTAAAGTAGTTGAAGATGAAAATGCCACATTTACTTATCAAGATCAAGTAATAAAGGCTAAAAAGTTATTTATTCCAAATTTGCGAAAGATTTTACGCAGTGGTGAATATTTATACAGTAATGTTGATTATGACAAGTTTAATAATGGGACTTTTAATTTTAATCAAAACGCTAATATAGGTGAAGTATTAAAAGTAGGTAGCGATTTAATGCTTGATTTTGATACGCGTTTTCAAACAAGTATCTATGCCATTATTGCGATGGTTATTAATCTCATTGTTCCGATTGTTTGGGTATTTATCACATGGCTCGTATCGCGTAAATTCGTAATGAATAAATTTAAAGAATATTATGCTATTTGCGCAATAACTTATTTAGATGCCTCAATTATAGGCTTTATTTTAGGCTTCTTTATCAAATTTGATAAATTAATGTTAATTTTATTGATATTTGAACTAATTTACTATATCTTTGCAACCTTTAGAATTAACACTAATCCTGAACTGTTAAATAAAAAAGATGATAATACCAAAGGTAATGATGATGATCACTTCGATAAGCCAGGATCTAAAAAGCCTGATCTTACCTTTAACAAAATTAGTGAAAGCGACGCATATCGTGTTGAATAAAATAATGTAACTTTTATCATAAAGATAAATCCTCTTGCATAAATTATATTGACTAAAGGAGGATTAGTTTATGAAAAAGAATCAACTTGCTTTAATCTTCTTAACCTTAATTACAATGCTTGCGGTATGGTATTTTAAATCACCATCAGCTCAAGATGGTCCTAATGATCCAACCATTATTGTTACGAATACCAAAAATCAAGTACTGGCAAGCATGCGTGAGGCGATTAGAAAAGAAAGAAGTCAAAGAATTGATGAACTTAACAATATTATTGCTGATGAAAAAGCAAGTATCGTAAGTAAAACGGCAGCTAGTGTTGAAAAAGATGAATTATCAGCTCTTTTTGAACTAGAGGCTTTATTAGAAGTAAAAGTTATGAATTTAGGTTATCAAGATGCTTTTGTTCATAGTACAACTAGTGGCATTGAAGTAATTGTTATCACAAATGAAGCAAGTGCTAGTGCCGCTTTAGATATCATTAATGTTATTAATGAAACTTTTACTGGTAGTGAAAGTATTGTTGTTAATTTTAAAACTAATGAGGAATTAAAACAAGCATAAATCATAGATATAGGTCATTATTAAATGGCCTATTTTTTTAAGAAATAAAGTTTTTTAAGCTTTGATAAATAAAAAATATGATATTATATAAGTAATATATTTAGGAGTAAACCATATGAATCCTTTTTGCTTAGAAGAACAATATTTTAAAATGAAGATTCGCCATAATTTAGCTAACAAAACGCTTGATGATTTTTTTAATTTGTTTAATGTAGCTAAAGCCAAAAAGACATACTTAATAAACAATAATTGTTGTTACATAAATGATCAACTAGCAAGTTACCAAACGAAACTAAACGCTGGTGATTATTTAATGATTGATGTTAGCAATTATGAAAAAAATGAATATTTGGGATATGATTATTTTTTAGATATTTTATACGAAGATGATTATTTACTAATAGTTAATAAACCAAGTAATTTTATTATTTATCCCGATAATTTAACCAAAAATAACACCATGGCTAATATTATTGCTAATTATTATCAAACAAAGCATTTAAATTTAACCATAAGACATTGTCATCGTTTAGACATGGAAACTACTGGCTGCTTAATATATGCTAAAGACTTATTTACACAAAGTGCTATGGAAAACCAGTTTGCAAAACGCAAGATTGATAAAACTTATTTAGCTATTGTCGAAGGTAAACTTACTGGTAATGGTAGTATTGTTAGTTCAATTGGTAAAAATCGCCATGTTAATGGCAAAATGGTGGTAAAAAAAGATGGCCCATTATATCATACAAAATATGAAAGTATTTGTTGCAATCAAAAGACTTCTTTAATAAAAGTCAAAATCGAAGAAGGCAAAACGCATCAAATTAGAGTTCATCTAGCAAGCATTTTGCATCCTTTATATGGTGATAAATTATATAATGCAACTACTAATAGTAGAGTTATGTTACATTGTTATAAAATGACGTTTATGCATCCTATTCTTGGCAAAAAATTAACCATCGTTGCTAAAGTGCCACAAGATTTTCAAGAAATATTAAAAAAAGAGAAATTAATTTGTATAAAAAAGAAAAATTTGTTATAATTATATGGGTGATATTATGAAAAGAGTAAAATTATTAATAATATTTTTAGCACTTTTTGCTTGTGTATTATTTGCAGGATGTGAGTCATTTGGCACAAGTACTGAAGATCAAATCAAATGGTTGAGTACTCCTCAAAATATAGTTGTTAGCAACTATGATGGTAAACCAATGCTTTTCTTTGATGATGTAGAAAATGCGGAAAAATACCAAATTAATCTATATCAAGAAGATGCTTTAGTTAAAAGATTAGAAGTTCTTTATGAAGATGCTAAAAGTGGTATCTTATTAAGTGATGTAAAAGCTGGAACTTATGTTTTAAAAGTTAAAGCTTTAGCCAAAGCTGGCACTAACTATTTAGATTCACAGTTAAGTGAAGGCTATGCCTTTGAAATATCAAATAGTGGTGGCACATCAACTACTAAATATACGGTTACTTTTGATAGCCAAGGTGGCAGTATGGTAACTAGTCAAATTGTTTCTAGTGGTAATAAGGCTATAAAACCAACTAATCCTACCAAATCAGGTTATGAATTTGTTTGTTGGCTTTTAGATGATGTAGAATATGATTTTGATACACCAGTCATCAAAAACATTACGCTTAAAGCATCTTGGAAAGAAACTAGCAGTAGTGGTGATGGCAAACTAGAACTTAGTGCTTACTATAAAAGTGCTGAAGGTCTTACTGGTAATAGTTTAAAAATGAAACTTCGCGAAATTATTACCACTAATATAAAGACTTTATCATATAAAGATTTACGTTCAACCTCTTATGGATTACCATTTACTGATCAGGACCCTGAAAATAAAAATAATATTATTCTATTCTATGGTCATGTTTCAGTAAGTAATAACACTTCAAATTGGAATCGTGAACATGTATGGCCAAAAGCTAAGGGTTGGTTCG
>CANQWZ010000035.1 GCA_947627685.1 uncultured Bacilli bacterium
CAATTGTGCCATCACAATCATCTATAAAATATATTTCTCCATCATTATAATATATTACATTTGCTCTTTGTAATCCGTAGTCATCTTGATAATTAGCATAAAATTTCCCACATGTAAATATATTAGCACAATCAGAACGTGAATAATTATATATATTAATTGCATTACTATAACTATCTATCTCGGAAGCTATAAAAACATCCGTTTTTTCTTTATCAGAAATTAATTGATAACTTATATAACCCTTTGAAAAAGTGTAACCTGTTGGGAAATATATTTTTTTAGCATTACTAATGATAATAGATCCTGTGGCTTTACTATATCCACTATTTAACCCTATACGACCTACTATATAGCCATCAATCATACTTGGAAAAACTAATATTTCCTTTTTTCTTCCTTCATTACTTAAATCAAGAATACTACAATATCCTTCTTTACGTGTGCCACGAAGGGAATAAACAAAATCACCAGATGTTATGGCACCATATTTATTATCAGCACAATTTTTTGCAAAACTGCATCCTGTTAGTAAGAAGCATACAAGGAGAAAAAGATTAAATATTGTTAATATTTTTATTTTTTTTACCATTTTATTTTTCCTCCATTGAATTATGCTTTTACCCATTTAGCATAAATTCTTGTTTCACTAAATATATAGTTTCCTTCATTATCATATTCTTTTTTTGCTATTATATCCTTATCAAAATCCCATGCATTTATGCCTTCAGCCTCTTTGTACCATCCAATAAAGTTATAACCTTCTTTATATGGAGTTGGTGGTATTACATTTACAATTGTGCCATCACAATCATCTATAAAATATATTTCTCCATCACTATAATATATTACATTTGCTCTTTGGCTTTTTTCATGAACATTGAAATGTAATGTTTCATGATACAATTGTCCACTTGTAAATATGTTAATATCTTTATCGCAAAACTCATTATATATTCGTTTTTCATATTCTAGAGTTTTAGCATAATCATTACTATATCTAGAAGTAATATAGACAGTTGCCACATCTTCATAATTTGGTTCATAAAGAATAGAAACATCATCATATATATTATAGCTAGATGGAAAATATATTTTTTTAGCATTGGTAATTACTATAGGTTCACTCAATTTAAAATTATGTTTAGAACCTATACAATCTACTATATAACCATCAATTATACTTGGAAAAACTAATATTTCCTTTTTTTCACCTTCTATGCTTAGATTTATTATTCTACAACTACCTTTATTACAATTTTTGGTTGAGTAAATAAAATCACCTGAAGTAATAGAATCAAAAACATCATTATTACATTTTTTACATCCTGTTAATAAGAAACATACCAGTAGAAAAATATTAAATATTGTTAATATTTTTATTTTTTTCATTTTCTTTTCCCTCCCTTATATTAACACTACTGTACTATTCTTATTATATAAGTTTTTATTCTAATTTGCAAATGCTTTAATAATAAATACTTATATATTTTACTTGTAATAAATTTTATTTTTTCTAATTATAATTGTTTTATGAGTGCTTGTTATATATAAAGTAGTTTTGATATTAGCAACGGTAAGAGAATCGGGGAAAGAAAATTGATTACGATAACCATTCATGCAAATAGCAATTTTATTGGTATTAGGTTTATCAAAGCCTATATTCTTTAAAAATTTTTCACTTGTTGAAGTTTTAGAACCATGATGTGCTACTTTTAAAATATCTACCATTTGATTATTTAAAGGTAAGGTTTCTTCAACTTTTTTGCTAATATCACCAGTAAATAAATATTTTAACCCAAAAATATTGGCGTATAGCACTAAACTATTGTCATTAGGATTTTGATAATCTTTAGCAGGTGATAATACTTTGAAATCTATTTTAGCTATACTAATCGTATTATTTATTGCAAGAGCAAAACTATTGATATGGGGAGGAATTTTTGTACAAGTTACTTTATCATATTTACCATAATAAATATTTTTAACTTTAAAATTATCGATGATTTCTTCTAACATACCATTATGATCACTATCGCCATGACTGATAATAATCATATCCAGTCGTTTAATGCCTTTCTTTTTTAAGAATATTAAAATATCATCATAGCCATTTTCACCAGTATCAATTAGTATATTACAAGTATTAAAATGTTTTCTAATAAGTGTTGCCTCACCCTTTGGTAAATCAAGAAAATATACTTCATTATGAATGTTAAATAAAGCTATATTATTCCAACATCCTAAAATAATGATTAACGCAATGATATATTTAAAGGGTTTTTGTTTTTTGATAAATTTATCAATTAATATTAGTAAAACAAGATAGTATATCAAAATGAAATAAATGCTAACTTTAGGAAAAGAGATGGTAAAAATACTAAGTCTTGCGAAAAACGAGGTTAACGTTTTAAACCCTAAATATATATAATAAGCAATTATTTCTATTTTAGGAATAATAATAGTTATTATACAAATAGGAAGTAAGATATAAGTCATAAATGGTATATATAAAAGATTATAAATAATAGCTAAAAAATTAATATCAGGATTAATGCTTACTATAACAGGTAAACTTATCATAATAGCAAGAAAACTCATTTTAATGCTTGCCCACAATTTATTTTTACTAGTTACAAATTTATTGCATATAATAATACCACTAGCAATGAGGTAAGTTAAAATAAAGCTATATTGATATATATAAAAAGGGTTTATTAATAAAATAGTAATAATATTAATCATTATTAAATCAATGCTTGATAAGTTGTAATGATATTTTTGATTTATTAGGCTTAAGATAAAACTATAGATAACTCTAAAGACTGATATTAATAAACCACTTACCAAATAATAAATAAATAAAGTTATGATCACAATAATATTTTGGGCTTTTTCTTTTAAAGGTAATTTTTTTAATAGAAAAAGAATGCCCATAATTATGATATTAACATGTAAACCTGATATAACAAAAAGATGACTAATTCCTATACTACTAATACTATCTGATAAGCTATCTTCTAAACTTTCTTTATTGCCAATTGTTAGAGCTTTAATCATACCTAAGGCTTTGCTTTTATAGGTTTTATCAAAGTAATTATTAATATAATTATTAATGCTATATATACTAAAGCTTTGATGATCATATTCTAAGGTTTCAATTTGTAATATACCTACAATATTTTGATATTTTAAATAGGCCTCATAATCAAAACCTCCTTCAAAGTGGCTACTAGATGGCTTGGTAATTTGGCCTTTTAAATTATAAATGCCACCTATTTTTAAACTTTCTTTATTATAAGCTATAATTTTAACATTTTTTATTTTAAAAGTTATTTGATAAGAAGATTCTTGCTTTTTTATTTTTTCTACTTTAGCAATACCATCATAATAGTTTAAATTAGCATATTTATTTTGTATAATAATACGGGTAGAAAAATTAATCATTACGATGGTAATAATTACTACTAAGCTGATAAAAACTTTACTATTTTTTTTAAAGATAATAACTAAATAGATAATTAAAGGAATAATCAATAAGAAAGCTTTCGTTTTGTTGATGATAAAAATAGTTATTAAGGTAATTACTATTATAAAATAATTACCTTTTAATTCATTAAACAGTAATGTATATTTTAATTTCCTCAAACAAGCTATCTCCAATGCCTTTAACTTTTTTAATATCTTCGATGCTTGTAAATAGGCCATTATTATCACGATATTCAATAATGGCTTGTGCTTTAACTAAACCTATTTTGGGAATTTTCGTTAATTCTTGAGCACTACAAGTATTAATATTAATTTTATCATCTGTTTGACTTACGATAATATTAGAAGGTATGTTAATTTTCATGTTACCTGTTATGATAGCAACTAGATTAATATTATCTATATTTGCTAATTTAGTAATTCCCCCTGCAAGTTCAATAGCATCATTAATTAATGAACCTATTTTTATTTTATATATTCCCGGATACATCACCTCTCCTCTTATATCTACCATGCAATATGCGTTTTCTTCTTCCGTGAAGGAGGGGTCTTTGCTTGTAACAAGCTTAGGGGAACTACTACAAGCATTAAAAATAGGTATAAATAAGAATAGACTTAATAAAATTATGCGTTTTATTTTTGACATTTTCTTTTCCTCCTTCATCTATATAAATACGCTATTTTTAATAATTTACGTTAAAAAATGAACCCTCCTTGTTAAACTTTTTTCATTTTAACATTTTGGGTTCATTTTACTTTAAATACCTATATTATTACTTTTTTATTTTCATAGCCCTCATGGCATTTAAGATGGCTAAAATGCAAACACCAACATCGGCAAAAATAGCAAGCCAAATATTAGTAATACCAAAAGCACTTAATAATAAAACAATAACTTTAATACCAAGTGACATGATGATATTTTCATAAACTATTCGCATTGTTTTTTTAGCAATCTTTTTGGCTTCAATGATACTTGTTAATTTATCATACATAAAAACAACATCACTTGCTTCAATGGCACTATCACTACCGATATTACCCATTGAAATACCAATATCTGCTAGCATTAAAACAGGAGCATCATTAATACCATCACCAAAATAAGCAACAATATCCTTTTTACTTTTGTTTGCAAGTAAAGCCTCAAGCGCTTTAGCTTTACCATCAGGTAATAATTCGGCTTGATATGATGATAAGTTTAGTCTTTTACTTACATCTTCAGCAACTTCTTTTTTATCACCAGTTAGCATAATGGTTTGATAATTTTTTTTATTTAATTGGTCAATAACCTCTTTGCTATCTTCTTTTAACTGATCTTTGATGAGAAAATAACCATAATATTGCTTATTTTTTACAATATAAATTATGGTACCAGCAAAAGAACATTTTTGATATGCGATGTGATACATATCTAAAAGTTTATCATTACCAGCTAAAATAAGATCATTATCTTTTTTGGCAATAATACCCTTGCCAGGTATTTCTTCAATTGCAAATTCATCTTTAAGATCAAGATCAAGATGGCTTTCTACATACTTAACAATACTTTTGGCGATTGGATGATTACTTTTTGCTTCCGCAATCCAACCAAGTTTTAACATTTCTTCGGTGTTTTCCCTGCTATAAACATCTTCTACTTCAAAGTTACCTTTCGTTAAGGTGCCAGTTTTGTCAAAAACAAAGATATTAGCTTTAGCTAGTAATTCTAAATAGTTTGTACCCTTAATTAGAATACCACATTTAGATGCTGCACCAACGCCTGAAAAAAAGCTAAGTGGAACACTGATAACAAGGGCGCAAGGACAACTTACAACTAAAAACGATAAAGCCCGGTAAATCCATGTTTGATAATCTTTAGTAATTATTGAAGGAACAATAGCAAGTAGCACTGCTAAACCAACAACTATTGGTGTGTAGTATTTAGCAAAACGGGAAATAAAATTTTCGGTCTTAGTTTTGCGATTTGAAGCATTTTCTACTAAATCTAATATTTTAGCTACCGTAGAATCATTATATTCTTTTGTTACTTTAAGATAAATAACTTTACCTATATTAATAGTTCCGGCTAAAACATCATTACCTTCTTCTACAAAAATAGGTACCGCCTCTCCCGTAAGAGATGATGTATCAAGTTCTGTATTACCTTTGATAATTTTACCATCAAGAGGTATTTTTTCACCTACTTTAACAACTAATGTATCACCAATGGCAATCATCATAGGATCAGTTACGATTTCTTTACCATCAATGATTTTGGTTGCTGTTTGGGGTTTAATATCCATGAGATTAGTAATATCACGACGCGATTTTTTTACCGCATACGCTTCAAATAGTTCACCTATTTGATAAAAAAGCATTACAACGATACCTTCTATATGTTCACCGATAACAAAAGCGCCGATGGAAGCAATAGTCATTAAAAAATTTTCATCTAAAAACTCACCATGAAAAAGATTTCTAAAAGCTTTAAAAATAATTTTATAAGATAAGAAGATATAAACAATAAGATACAATATCAAAACGATAATATCATTAAGTTTTAAAAAGTGTTCTAATAAAACGATGATTACTGATAATATGGCTGAAATGATAATTTGTAATAGTTTTTTAGTACTTGTTTTCATCTTACAATCCTATTATTTGGCAATCTGGTTCTAGTTTCTTTTTCGTTTTATTAATTTTTTCAACCACATTATCATAGATATTATCATCAATATCAATTATCATTTTTTCATTCATAAAATTAATGCTAACTTCTTTAACACCTTCTATTTTCGCAATGGCGGCCTCTAATTTATTAGCACAATTAGCACAATCTATATCAATTATTTTAACTACTTTTTTCATTTTATTTTCTCCTTACTCCATAACGTGTTCAATTGCCATGGTATACATTTTTAGAACATGATCATCATCTAATGCATAAAAGACTTCTTTACCTATTTTTTTAGATTTGATAAGTTTAGCAAGTTTTAGTACTTTTAATTGATGCGAGATGGCTGATTTAGTCATATTTAGTATTTTAGCAATATCACATACGCAAAGTTCTTCTTTAACTAGTACCGATAGAATTTTGGTTCTTGTTTCATCACCAAGGACTTTGAATAATTCTGTTACTGAAGTAATGTTTTTATCACTAGGCATACTATTTTGTGCGTTGTTAACTTTATCTTGATGAATATAGTTTTTACTACAATCTTTTATATCATCATTCATTTTTTAATCACCCTTTCTAAAAAACAACAATTGAACAATTATTCAACTATTATTATAATACATTATATGCAAGTTGTCAAATAAATTGACTAAAAAAGGTAATGAGTAGTTATGTAAACTATTTTTTAGTTTAACAAAACAAGTCATTACCTTTTACTTATTAGTTTTCTTTAATTATGATTTTGCCTATATAATCTATTACATAATAATGATTAGCCTCAATTGTTGATGCAATAATTTGTTTGGCAATTTCTGTTTCAATATTCTTCTGAATAAATCTTTTTATTGGTCGTGCACCATAAGTAGTATTGTAACTAGAATCAATGACATATTTTTTGAGAGCATTTGTGAAATCAACCTTTATGCCATTTTGTTCTAAACGCATTTTTAAATCGTTTAATAATTTATCAACAATCTTTATTTGAACTTCTTTAGATAGTGGATTAAACATAACGATTTCATCAATACGGTTTAAAAACTCCGGTCTAAAATGTTTATGTACTTCATTCATGACAAGTTCATTAGCATTAGTATTATTATTCAATAAATATTCACTACCTAAATTAGAAGTCATAATGATAATTGTATTTTTAAAGTCGACTGTTCTACCTTGAGAATCTGTAAGTCTACCATCATCTAGGATTTGTAATAAAAGATTAAAAATATCACGATGAGCTTTTTCAACTTCATCAAATAAGATGATTGAATATGGTCTTCTTCTAATCGCTTCGGTTAACTGACCACCTTCATCATAACCTACATATCCTGGAGGAGCGCCAATTAAACGTGAAACTGAATGGGGTTCCATATATTCACTCATATCAAAACGAACAATATGACTTTCACTATCAAATAAAGCCTCGGCTAAGCTTTTACAAACTTCTGTTTTACCTACACCAGTTGGTCCTAAGAATAAGAACGAACCAATAGGCCTATTTTCATCTTTAATGCCGGAACGTTGTCTAATAATGGCATCACTTACTAAAGTTAAAGCTTCATCTTGACCAATTACTCTTTTAGCAAGAGTATCTTTTAGACCTAATAATTTTTCTTTATCACCTTGAACAAGTTTGGTAACTGGTATATTAGTAGCCTTAGAGATAATATTAGCTATATCATTTTCCGTTACTACCTCAGATATCATTTTATCGGCTGGTGTTTTTTGTTCATAAGAAGCAATTTCTTTTTCAAGCGTAGGAATTATTTTATATATTAGTTCACCTGCTCGATTATAATCAGCTTTAAGTAAAACATCATCGTATTCTTTTTTGTATTTTTCTAAATCCTTTTGTTTTTGTTTAATTGTAGCAAGTTCAGCTTTTTCTTCTTGCCATTTATGCATCATTTGTTCTGATAATTGCTTTTTTTCGTTAAGCTCTGCGTTTAATTTTGTAAGTCGTTCTTTAGAAAGGCTATCCTTCTCTTTTTCAAGAGCACTTTTTTCAATTTCTAGTTGCATAATTTGTCGCTCTAATAAGTCTAGTTCATTAGGCATTGAATTCATTTCAGTTCTAATTGAAGCACAAGCTTCATCAATTAAGTCAATGGCTTTATCAGGTAAAAAACGATCAGTTATGTAACGATTAGAAAGAGTCGCTGCAGCAATAATGGCAGGATCAGATATTCTTACACCATGGAAGACTTCAAAACGATCTTTTAGACCTCTTAAGATACTAATGGTATCTTCTACGCTAGGTTCGCTTATATATATCTTTTCAAATCTTCTTTCAAGAGCAGAATCTTTTTCAATATAATTACGATATTCATTTAAAGTAGTAGCACCAATACAATGTAATTCACCTCTAGCAAGCATTGGCTTTAGCATGTTGCCCGCATCAAGTGCACCATCTGCTCTACCAGCACCAACAATTAAGTGAATTTCATCAATGAATAAAATCATTTCACCATTTTTTTCTTTAATTTTATTTAATACAGCTTTTAATCTTTCTTCAAATTCACCACGATATTTTGCTCCCGCAACCAAGGCACCCATATCAAGTTCATATATATGACATCCCTTTAAATTTTCAGGCACATCTTCTTTGACAATACGAGCTGCTAACCCTTCAATAATAGCGGTTTTACCAACACCCGGTGAACCAATTAAAATGGGATTGTTTTTAGTTTTACGAGCTAAGATTTTAACAATACGTAAGATTTCTTCTTCTCTACCTATAACTGGATCAATTTTACCAGCTTTTACACTCTCGGTAACATCACGACCAAATTTTTCTAAGATGTTTTCGTCTTTTGAATAATCTTGCATTTCCATGTTTTCACTCCCTTTTAGCACTCTACATCATCAAGTGCTAATTATATTATACCCCTTTTTGTGGTTTTGTCAATACCTTTTTTAAAATATTATTTTAATTTTTTTAAAGAGTCTATTATGTAAAGAAAAAAGTATCAAAGCGTAAAACACTTTAATACTAGTGTTTTTACACTTTAATACTTTAAATAACAATAATATAGTGTATTTTTAGCATTACTATAATAATATATAGCAAAATATTTATTAGTTTGATTATCACTATAGTCAATGTATGCCAAATCATCACTTTTTATATCACTTATACTAAAGTCAAATGCATCACTAAAACTTGAAGCATTTACAGCATCCTTAAAATCGCTTAACAAAACTTCTAATAAGTTACGCTTTTCTTCATCTAATTTACACATAAATTTATTATTTGCAAAATTAGGCTTTTTTTCATAATTATAAATAGAAAGTTGTAACGTATTATTAAGTTGCCCACTATTTGCGTTAGTATAAGTTGTCGTATCATAATAGCCTTTAGGAATAATACTGCTAGTACATGATGTAATTATTATTAATAATAGTCCTAATGCAATAAGATGAAAAGTTTTCTTTACCATTTTTACTCCGTTCTTAAAGCATTTACAGGATCCATTTTAGCGGCTGAACGAGCAGGGAATAATCCGGAAATTAAAGTTAAGAAAATGCTTATTAAAACCATTACGATAGCTTGATACCATTTAAGGGAAGCAAGGGTATAAATGCCTATTAAACCACCAAGAATTAAATTAGCAACAAGTGATATTAAATACGTAATACCAATACCAATTAGTCCCGCCATCAAACCAATAATGAAGGTTTCAGCGTTAAATAAGTGTGCAACATCTTTCTTCCTACCACCAAGTGAACGAATAACTCCTATTTCTTTTACTCTTTCAACTACTGATACGTAGGTAATAATGCTTATCATAACGGTAGATACAACAAGGGAAATCGCCGTAAAGGCTACTAAAGCATAAGTTACAACATCAATCATCGTGCTTACCATAGCAATAACAATTGATAAAGTATCTGTATAAGTAATTTTACTGCGATCATTAACCGTTATGGTTTGGCCATTAAGATTAAACTCTAAAGGGCTTTCGTCATTCCATTTATCTAAATACTCAAGTATATATTGTTTTTGTTCAAAATCAACAGGATATATAGCAATACTATTAGCTAAATCATCGCCGCCAACATTCCTACGTGTTAAAGTAGCAATATTGGTAATATTTGTTCCACTACTTACATTAGGATTGCTACTTCCTCCCCCTAAAAAACTACTAAACATATCACCCATAACCGACATCATGGAAGCACTACCAACAAGGCCTGTTTGGTTTTCAAAAGTCTCACCATTAAGATTAAAATGATAGTGATAAGCAACACCTGTATAAGTAGTAATATCACTATTATCAAACGGATTTTTAGTTTGAACAGCCATGCTTTGAATAGTATCATCATGATCATTTAAGAAAGTAACTATTTCACTATTAATATTTTTTTCTAAAATATATTTAGTTAAAGCAGGAGTATAATAAAAACCTGTTGTTAACGTACCATAATTGACACTATCTTTAGGTTGCAAAATACCTACAACTTTTAATTCTAAGCCATCAGTAAAGTTTTCATTTTTATATGCTTGATATTCAAAGTTAACACCATACCAACTAACATCCATAAGACTAGGGGTATATTTTTGATAAATGATATCATTAGGATAATAGGTAAAAGTTTTATTCATTAATTCTTCGTAAGTAAAGCTTTGAGGAAGGCCGATATTTTCATCATATAAATCACTATCAAAAACTTTAAAAGCATAATTCATAAAAGGTTTTTGCGCATAATAACCAAGTTCTGCTAAGGTTAAATCCGTAATACGTCTATTTTTATCAACAACAAGCATTATTTCATTAGCCTCTTTAGCCATTCTACCAGCTAGAAAATCATATTGTTCATTAATATAATTTTCATTAGAAATGGCCTGACTCATAGGTTGTGAAAGCATTGTAATAGCTGAAGATGCTTCTCTTACTTCACTATTTTCGTTTTGTTCAAGCATTGATTTATAAATTTGTTTAATAGCTGTAACAGACAATTCGATCTCTTCACTATTATCATCTTCTTTTAAAGTAGTATAAAGATTATTAGTAATATCAATACCATAGCCAAAAACGATATCTTCAATATATTCTTTAGGCATAGCATTAAGATAATCAATATAGTTTTGATCAATTTCATTAGTAACAAATAAATTTTTCATTTGTTTTTGTCTCTCAGCCAAAAGTTCAAGCATTGAATTAACGCTAACTTCACCATCTTTTAAAACTTTTTCAGCAACTTCAAAACTACTGATAGAACCCATGATACCATTTATATCATATGTTTGTTCCGTGATAGTTATAGGATTACCAGATAACATATCTTCTTGCATATTATCAATATAATCATTAATACCACTTGATAAAGCAAGAACTAGTGATACCCCAATAATACCAATTGATCCTGCTAAACCAACCATCAAAGTTCTTTTTATTTTACTAATAAGATTACGAAAAGATAGTTTAAAAGCAGTCATAAAAGACATTTTAGCTGTCTCATCGGCTTTTTTATTAGTATCTTTTTTAGCTTTGCCAATTTGTGATTTAACTTCGATATTTAGGTTTTCTTTTTGTTTTTTGAGGATTACCTTTTTTTCTTCTAATTCTTCTTGGTATTCCTTGTTTTCTTCTTGTGCACTACATGGATTAGAATCATCACTAATTTGTCCATCAAGTAGACGCACAATTCTAGTTGAATATTCAGTAGCAAGATCAGGGTTATGTGTAACCATAATGACTAATTTTTCAGCTGATATTTCTTTGATTAAGTCCATTATTTGTTTTGAAGTAACCGTATCTAAGGCTCCTGTTGGTTCATCAGCTAGTAAAATTTCTGGCTCATTAACAAGGGCTCTGGCAATTGCTACTCTTTGACACTGACCACCTGATAATTGATTAGGTTTTTTACTATATTGATCTTTTAAACCAACCCTATCTAAAGCTTTTTTAGCTTTGTCAACTCTTTCCTCTTTACCCATTCCCGCAATCGTTAAGGCAAGCTCAACATTTTCTAAAATGGTTTGATGAGGGATCAAATTGTAACTTTGAAAAATAAAGCCAATACGATGGTTACGATAAACATCCCAATTGCGATCGGTAAATTTTTTGGTCGAAACACTATTAATTACTAAATCACCACTTGTATATTTGTCAAGACCACCAATAATATTTAAAAGGGTGGTTTTACCACAGCCTGAAGGGCCTAAAATGGACACAAATTCGTTTTTACGAAAAATAATACTAATGCCTTTTAGGGCCTCAACTTTAGAATCTCCCATTACATAGGTTTTAGAAACATCAACTAATTTTAACATTTTTCATCCTCCTCTACTATTTTTATTTCTCCTATTTTTTCATTCATTTCTAATAATAATGTTAAAAATTGCCCAAATTGGGATATTGTTGGAATAGATGACAATGCGCGAAAGATGATAGCAAAT
>CANQWZ010000036.1 GCA_947627685.1 uncultured Bacilli bacterium
GAAGTTCGTCCTTTTTATATATTGGTTTTAAGGGAGTAGAAAAATGATACATAAGTATTTTTTAAATGGGTATTTTTATTCATTAAATGGATCAAAATGCGAAATTTCGCCCAAATTGAGGATGAAATCGCATAATAAATCAACAATGTAAGTTATATCATCCAAACTACAAACTTCGACACTAGAATGCATATAACGAAGTGGTATACTAATTAATTCCGAAGGAATACCCCCATTAATTTTGTATGCTTCATCAAAGTCTGTATAAGTTTTTGCAATTTCAACTGCGTATTGCAAAGGTATCTTTTTAGCTTTAGCTCGTTCTTCTAATACTTTTACAATATGCATATTAGCATTAGAAGCAATGGTTATAATCGGTCCTTTACCTAATTTAACATCATGTGTAAAATTATTACGATATTTGACATCGGTGCTAGAACCAACATCTAAACTAATGGTAAGTGATGGTTTAATCATTTCGGTTGCAAATATTGCTCCTCTTTTAGTTGTTTCCTCCCCTACTGTTGTAGCAAGATATACACCTTTATCGGTTTTGCCTTTTAATTTTTTTAAAACTTCTATCCCGATAAATGCGCCTATTTTATCATCTAAGGCTCTGCTTGCTAAAGTATTGTTCTTTAAAAAGGTTACTTTGTTTTGGTGAATAACAGGATCACCAATAGCTACATATTTTAAACTTTCTTCTTTAGAAGTTGTACCTAAATCTAAATTTAAATCGCTGACCGTAACACCACCATCGTGATAATTAGGCGTATAGCCGATTACACCATCTACCAATTTATAATTGCCTTTTTCATCAAATCGCACTACATTAACGCTTTGGCCCATATACATTTCGGGTCTAATAGAACCAATACTAGCTAATTTACAAATGCCATTTTCAGCAATGTTTTCAATTACAAGACCAATTTCATCAATATGAGCTAGTAACATTATTTTAATAGGTGCATCATCATTAATAGCATGAACGCATGTATAACTATGATGAGTATATACTTTTTCCGATACATCCTTTAGCTCTTTAATTAACATTTTTTGAAAACCAAGTTCATAACCACTTGGTGATGGTGTTTGTAACATTTTTACTAATAAATCTTTATCCATTTTGTTTACTCCTTGCTTTTTTAATTATTTTATATATAACATATACAATTAAATAAGTACCATAAGTAGATACTACATATATAATCAAACTATAAAGTGGTAAAATATTTTCAGCAATAACTTTTAAAAATTTAATTGGTATATTCCAAGGATCTCTTAAAAACATTAAGTTAGTAGAATATATAGCGTTAAGAATATAGGCAATAATGGCAAAAAAACTACAAAAAATACTATAGTATAAGAAGCTTTTTTTATCTATTACTACCACTTTATTAATTAAATAAGTTATCCCTAAATAAACCATTAAACTATGAAAAAGCATACTATAACATGATAAAAAATGAAACATCGGGAAAAGGGTAATAGAAGTTGTCGGCATTATTAAAAAAGAAAACCCAGCTACAATTGATCCTCCCGCGATAAAAGATTGCCCCATTTTTTGTAAAAAGCCTCTCGCAAATCCCGCAAGAATAGTAGCATAAATAAACATGGAACAAAAATGTAGTGGTAATACTTCTACTAAGCTATGGTGCTCAAAAAGGAAGGAAAAAACCATTTTACCGCTTTCTAGTATTAATAGTAGTATGGCTACTATCCTAGTGATGATATTAATAATATTACTTTGTAAATTTCTAGAAAAGTAAATTCCTATACTTATTAAAATTAAGCATATAAATAAGACTATAAAATGGGTCAGGCTAAACATTCCACATGGTGCATATTCACCTGGCTTTGCGAAAAAAGACATATGTTAAAAATTCCTTTCGTATTATTATTATATACTATAAAGGCTTTTTTGTAAAGAATCTCGCAAAAAGAAAAGAAAACTAAAAACTAGCTTTCTTTTCTTTGTACTCTTTTGATAATAAAATAATTATCTGCTTTAATAATATCACCTTTTTTTAAATTAACAACGCTTTTATTGTTTTCATAAATAGTCATCACTTCTGTTTTATTAGCCCTAGTTAATTGTAATTTAACACTACCATTATCTACAACAGCTTGAAAAAGATAACTACCTACAGGAATATCAATACCTACTTTATAAGTATCAGCTTTTGCAATTACCACATTTGCCAATTAAATCACCATCTATCATCTTTATTTTTTGCTTTTTTCTTGTCGTGCTGAATATCATCATCAAGCCATAACATATCAACTGTATCAAGTTTTTCACCGGGTAAAAATTCATTCATTTCTACAATATCACCAAGATTAGTCTTTTTTTGGTCATTTTGGATACCATTTTGAATATAATATTTTCTAGCAAGACGAGTACTTAAAGATGGGGTATCATCTTCTTCTTCTTGAACGACATAAATAGTATGTTTAGGAAGATGGTGATCAAAGAATTTACTTAAGATGTCTTTAGCAGGTAACATATGCTCATTATATTTTTTTAGATATTGTGACAATAAAATATATTCTTTTTTCTGTATATTTTTAGATGGTGCTTCATCACCATTAACCATCAATGCTTCATATAAAGTCATCTTTTTACAAGGGGCATTTTTTCGTTTTTCTTTTTGTTTTATTACAATTAAAATCGCAATATATATAGTTAATAAAACAATAAATATAAAGGAAGGTTCACTATTATTAGTGGCGATTTTAATCACCAGCATTAATGCATATATAAAAACTAATAAAATACCACCAGTGATTGCTACTTTTTTAAACATCTTTTTCTCTCCTAAAGTTGTTTTTATTTAACCATATTATATACTCTTTAGTAGTGTTTGTCAATTTTTTTATTGATAGCGTTTAATAATTTTGATTATTAATTCAAAAACTAAACTAATTAAAACAATTAAAAGACCATATGCAATAAGATTATCCATTTCTAAATTACTTTTAAAGCCATATAATAATTTACCAATACTATTTGGTGTTTGACATATATATTCACCCATAACCATTACTTTAAAACTCATACCTAAAGTTTGTACTAAACACATTAAAATATAAGGCATGATAATTGGTAAATAAACTTCTTTAATTTTGATAAAAATGGACCCATCTATCATTTTTAACTCATCAATAATATTTTGATCAACACCATCTATTGCGACAACCAAACCTTCTACAACAACAGGTAGACTCATTAAAATAGTAATTACATATGGACCTACTTTATCACCAATTAAAATAAAGATAAAAATGGATATTACTGCCATAGGCATACTACGCATAATATTAATGATAGGTCTAAATAAAGCAATACTTGTTTTAGATACAATATATAAGCTTGCAATAATTATCCCTATCGCAAAACAAATAATAACCGATAATAAGACTCTTAAAAGACTCATAAAAATAACTTTTAAATTAGAAAAGTTTTTAAATATGCTAAAAAATGCCTCACTAATCTTACCTATACTTGGAAAAATCAAGTTATTTTTATATATAGAAGAAATAAGTATCCAGACAAAGAAAATTATTAATAAAGATGAAACCGAAAAAACGCCTTCTAATATTTTATTTCTTAAAGTAGAATCCTTCATCTGGAAGTTTTCCTCCCACTGTTTGGCCAATACCCAGTTCAATTACTTTACTAAAATAATAATTAACAGCATCTTTATTATTTTCTTCAAGTCGTAAATTGCATCGTGAAATAGCATCAGTTAACGTTTCTTTACCAATAGTATTTAAATTTTCATCGATACTTATTGCGTCATCTACTAAATCTATCGCATTAGTTAAAGCCATATTAACTGACTGTGTCATTTTTTCTAAAGCCTTCTTGACAAAGGTATTATTTTGTCTACTTTTTTTAACAAAAATACCAGCTTGAGGAAGCGCATAACTACCTGTTAAAGTTTTCCATTCAGCTTGTAAATCAAAAGTAAAGATTTCTTTTTTTGCTCTTAATTTAGTAAGTGATGGTTCTGCGCTAACAATAATATCAGCTTTATTTGTTAATAAATATGAATTAGCTGTAGCAACATCATCAACATATTCTAGTTCGACATCTAAATTATTAAAGGCAATAAGGGTTCTTATAACTACATCAGGTGTAGAATTTTTACCAAAGACTACTACTTTTTTTTCGTTTAAATCTTTAAAAGAAGCAATTTCTACATTTGATGCAAGATAATAATTACCCCAAACAATTGTTTCATATAATACATAATCAAAATCAGCATTAGTATTATAAAATTTAGCACCAAGATTAACAGGGGCAACAATAATATCATAATTTTGATTAGTGAATGCCGCAACAAGGGGATCAGATCCCGATACAATATTTGCTTCAAATATACTATTATCTTTTATGGCACTTGCAACCCCTAATGATGGAGTGCCCGTTGGTACAATTACGCTAACTTTTTCATCATTTTCAAAACAACTACAAAGACTAAAAGTTATCAAAAACGTTGCTATAATCATTAAAAATTTAAAAATTTTTTTCATTTTTACATATCCTCCATTACATATATTATGTTCAAAATTTATATAAACTTTACTATTTAATTGCAATATAATTATAGCATATGATATAATAATAAAGTGTAACAAATGTTACAAAAATGAAACTATGTTGCATTTGGTTACAAAGTTTAGGAGGTTTTATGAATCTTTTTTCTTTATTAAATGAAAATGAATTAAATAAATATACTTATCTTAAAAATTATAAAGCAGGTGATATTGTTTTTAACGAAGATGGTATGTGTAATTATATGGGCTATTTAGAAAAAGGTAGCATTCGGATTATTGAAATTACTTATACTGAGAAAGAGGAAACTATTACTTATCTTAGTGAAGATAGTTATTTTGGTGATATTTTAATCTTCAGTAATAATCCTATTTATTTAGGGCATGCCATTTGCGAGAAAAAAACAACTATCAGATATATTTCTAAAAATAATTTATTGCTACTGTTTCAAGAAAAGCCTCAATTTTTAACTAAATTTCTTGAACTGATTTCGACTAAGGCGCTTTTATTAAAGCAAGAAATAAAACTATTTAAACATAAAAATATTACCGATCGTTTAATCTATTTTCTAAATAATCAAAAGAAAATAAAAAAGAGTAGTAAAATTCCAATTAAGAATGTTACCACACTTGCGAAAGTATTATCTTTACCAAGACCATCTTTAGCAAGGGAAATTTCAAAACTTGAAAAGGAAGGCATTATTGTTAAAATAAAGGAAAACAATATGTTATATTTATTACTTAAATAACATTTTATTATAAAAAGACTGCTAAACTTAATTTAGTTTAACAGTCTTTTTTGTAATTATTTTGTAAAATTGCTTTTAGCACTATAAGAAGTATGTAATAATTTATGAGCAAGATGACTATTAGGTTCTTTTAAGAAATCTTTGTATACTTCTATAATAGTAGGATTTTCATGTGATTTATGAAGTTTAGCACCTTTATCAATTTCATATAAAACATTAGCACGAAGTTTTCTTACATCTACTTCTTCTTGACGTTTAGCATTAACAATTGGTTGACCACCACCATTAATGCAACCACCAGTACATGCCATTACTTCAATGAAATGATATTGTTTTTTGCCTTCTTTAATTCTTCTAAACATTTCAGGCATATTAACAGTACCATGAACAACAGCGATGTTAACATCAAGACCAGCTATTTTAATAGTGGTTTCTTTTATGCCATCATCAACGCCACGAACACCTGAAAAATCAAGGTTATCAGCGTGTTCTGGATCAAGTTTATAAGCAACTGTTCTAAGGGCTGCTTCCATAACACCACCTGTTGCACCAAAGATAACACCAGCACCTGTATATTTAGCAAGTGGGCTTGTTGGTGTATAATCTTCTAAATTGTTAAAATCAATACCATTACGTTTAACAAGACGAGCATATTCTCTTGTTGTTAAAACATAATCAATATCGCGAAGACCATCATTTTCCATTTCAGGACGATGTGCTTCGTATTTTTTAGCAATACAAGGCATAATTGATACAATTTTTACTTTGCTAGGATCAACACCAATTTTTTTAGCATAATAATGTTTAGTAATTGAACCTTGCATTTGTTGAGGTGATTTACAAGTAGAAAGATTATCTAAATATTCAGGATAATAATGTTCAATATAACGAATCCATCCTGGTGAACATGAAGTAATCATTGGGAATACTACTTTTTCACCCTTTAAGAATTTATTTAAACGTCCAATAAATTCAGTTCCCTCTTCCATAATGGTAAGATCAGCACCAAAGTTAACATCGGTAACATCATCAAAACCAAGTTCTTTTAAGGAAGCATAAATTTTGCCTTCACAGTTAGTGCCAATTTCATTGCCAAATTCTTCGCCAAGCGCAGCACGAACAGCTGGAGCAAATGTTGCTACTAAATAATTTTCATGATTATTAAGTTCTTCTTCAACTAAATCAATTTGTTCTTTTTCATGAATAGCACCTGTTGGACAAGCTTGGATACATTTACCACAATATATGCAACCAGCATCTTCAATATCGTGATTCAAAGCCGTACCTACACAAGTTACAAAACCTCTTTCATTGAAATTAAGTACACCAGTTCCGGCTAATTTTTCACAAGCACTAATACATCTACCGCAAAGAACACATTTTGATGAATCAAAAACGATAGCATCACTTTCATTGATGATAGGAAGTTTTTTAGCAAATTCACCAGATTCAGCCATTTTGTTATCAATAGAAAATCTTCTTAGTAAAGCAAGTAATTCACAGTTATGTTCTCTAGGACATTTCCAACAATCAAAACGATGGTTCGCAGCAATCAATTCTAAAGTTTGACGTACTGATGTTCTTACTCGTTTAGAATTAGTATATATCTTAGCAGTACCTTCACGGTTTAAAATAGAACCAACTGTTACAGTACATGAATTTTTAAGTGAACGCATACCTTCAATTTCAACTACACATACACGACAAGATGAGTTTTCATTGATGCCTTTTAAGAAACAAAGACGAGGAATATCAATACCTATGGTTTCTGCAGCTTCCATAATGGTATAATTAGCTGGAACTTCGGCAACTTTATTATTAATTGTGATTTTAACTAAATTTTCCATTATGATACCTCCTATTCAACCACAATTGCGCCTTTAGGACAACCTTTTACGCAACTGCCACATTTAATACATTTAGCAGGGTCAATATGATGCTTACCTTTGATTTCACCACTGATAGCATCTGCTGGGCAATTTCTCTTACATTTGCCACAACCGATGCACGCATCAGTAACAACAAAAGTAAGTAAGGCTTTACATACACCTGCAGGGCATTTTTTATCAACAACGTGTGCTATATATTCATCTTTAAAATTAGCAAGCGTTGAAAGTACAGGATTTGGAGCACTTTGACCAAGACCACAAAGTGATGAATCTTTAATCATATGTGCTAAACTTTCTAATTTATCTAAATCTTCAAGTGTACCTTTACCTTCGGTAATCTTCTTTAGAATCTCTAACATACGTTTAGTTCCTTCACGACAAGGTGTACACTTACCACAAGATTCATCAACTGTAAAGTCTAAGAAGAATCTAGCAACGTCAACCATACAGTTATTTTCATCCATAACAATCATACCGCCTGATCCCATCATCGAACCTAAGGCAACTAAATTATCATAATCAATTGGTGTATCCAAATGTTTAGCAGTTAAGCATCCACCTGATGGACCTCCTGTTTGAACGGCTTTGAAAGCTTTACCATTAGGGCAACCACCACCAATATCATAAATAACTTCTCTTAATGTTGTACCCATAGGGATTTCAACAAGACCTGTGTTTTTAATTTTGCCACCAAGAGCAAATACTTTAGTACCTTTTGATTTTTCTGTACCAATTGAAGAAAACCATTCCCAACCATTAAGAATAATAACTGGAACATTAGCAAGTGTTTCAACATTATTGATAATAGTAGGTTTACCCCAAAGACCCTTTTGTGCAGGGAAAGGAGGTTTATTTCTTGGCATACCACGTTCACCTTCAATAGATGCTATTAAGGCTGTTTCTTCACCACAAACAAAGGCACCAGCACCAAGTCTTACATCAATATCAAAGTTAAAACCACTACCAAAAATATCTTCACCTAAAAGACCATATTCTCTTGCTTGATTAATGGCAAAACGAAGACGTTCTACAGCAACAGGATATTCAGCTCTAATATATACATAACCCATTGAAGCCCCAATTGCATATCCCGCAATTGCCATAGCCTCAATTACGCTATGAGGATCACCTTCTAAAACAGAACGATCCATGAAAGCGCCTGGGTCACCTTCGTCCGCATTACAAATTACATATTTTTGATCAGCTTGATTTTTGGCACAAAGTTCCCATTTTAAACCGGTTGGGAAACCTCCACCTCCACGGCCACGAAGACCAGATTTTTTCATAATATCAATTACTTGTTCTGGTGTATATTCGGTTAAACATTTACCTAAAGCTTGATAAGCATTTCTACCAATCGCTTCATTAATGTCAAAAGGATTAATCATACCACAATTACGTAGGGCAATACGAAGTTGTTTATTATAAAAGCCTACCTCACCAAAAGATTTGATTTTAGCAAGTTCATCTTCGGTAGCTTCTTTATAGGCTTTTGGTTCATAAATACGACCCTTTAGTAAATGTTCTGAACAAATTTTTGGAACATCATCAACACTAACATGGGAATAGAAAGTTTGATCAGGATATACAATAACAATTGGGCCTCTTTCACAAAGACCAAAACATCCTGTTTGAATTACTTGAATCTCATTATCAAGACCAAGAGCTTTTATATTTTCAACGAAAGCTTCTTTAATTTTATCTGATTTTGATGATAGGCACCCTGTGCCACCACATACTAATACTTGTGCACGTACTAACATTTCTTACACCTACTTTGCTTTTTTAATTACTTCTAATGTTTTATCAGTTACAACTTTACCACCAATTAAATGTTGTTCAACAATAGTTGCAACATCATCAACATGAACTTCTGCGTAAGTTGTACGATTACCATCAGCGTCAAACACTTCAACAACAGGTTCAAGTGCACATTCACCAAGACATCCAACTTGGGTAACAGTAACATTATCCAATCCTTTTTCACTAACCATTTCGACAAATTTTGCTAAAACGGGTCTTGCTCCAGCAGTAATACCACATGTTGCCATCCCTACAGCAACACGATAGCCATTTTTAGCAGTACGTAGATTAATGCGATTGGCAGCTTCTTCTCTAATTTTCTTTAGTTCGGCTAAACTTTTCATACTTTTCCTCTACTTTCTTTTACTTAAAATAATTACTTTTTATATTAACGATTATCACTTTGATAATCCTTCATTTATATATTCTTTAAGCCATGTAGCAATAGCATTATCAGATAGTGGCACACCATCTAATATTTTTTTTATTTCTTTTGTATCAATAACAAAAGGTTTTTGGTTTTCATCTTTAAAAGTAACATCAGCCAAGATATCACATTCATAAGGATTCATCATCAAAACAAAGATTGTTTCAGCTAAATCACCTAGGGGAATGGCATCAATATGGTTGGTATACATCAAGGCATAAATAGTAGTACCTATCTTTTCTTTTGAAGTAATTTCAAAACTACCACCTGTTTGCAAACAAGTTTGTTTAAAAAGCGGGATACCTAGACCTACTTTTCTAGTTGTTCTTGATGTGTAAAAGGGATTTTCAACTTGGCTTAAAACTTCTTTGCTCATACCACATCCATTATCAGTAATCCAAATTTTAATATCATTTTCTTCTTCTACTATTTTAATTTGAACATATGTGGCACCAGCTTTAAAACCATTAGTTGCTACATCTAATATATGAAGTGATAAATCAATCATTTTCTTTTTTCCTTAAGTGCCCTAAACAAATCATCAATTGTTAGGTTTTCTAATTCAATGGCATTTACAGCCTCAGATATATCAGTAATTTGGTGAGCATCTGAATTTCTTATTATTCGGTAAGGTAGATGTGCTAATTTATCTTCTATTTTGTTAATGTCATACATAGCATTTACTTCAATAGCATCGAAAACATCACTATAAATGGTTTGTAGTTTTTCAAAAATCGTGTCACCATATTTTTCAATATGAGCAAGAATCATTATGCCATCTAAACCTTTGATGATTTTTTTTAAGTCTAATAAAGCAATATTAGATGAACCCATTAGACTTATTTGATAATTATTAACAATATTGTCAAATTCATCAAAAATATTTTGTTCACCATATATTTGTTCATCATGCATTTTTTTATCTAAATAAACATTTAAAGCCTTTTGAAATTTACTAGCTATATCAAAAGTTTTAAACAAACATACAACATGATATTTTTCTTTAACTTCAATTTCAGCACCTGGTACTATTAACATCTCATAACTATCTTTGAGTTCTTTGATTGCTTCAAGCTGTAAAGTTGAATTATGATCAGTAATAGCAATGATATTTAATTCTTTAAGAAAAGCCATATTTAAAATATTGTTAGGACTCATTAAGATATCAGCACAAGGCGAAAGAGCAGTGTGGATATGTAAATCATAAAAATATTTCATAACTCATAAATCTTACGAATAACATCAACTACATTATATTTGGTACTAATTATAACTATTTTTTCATCATCAGCTTTACTAATCATTTCACTAGAAGGCTTAGTATCTTCTGCGAAAACAATAACTGGCATATCTAATAAACTGGCAACAGCTATTGCATTCATATTAGCCATAATGGTTAAAAATAAATTATTTTCTTTAGCATGAGCCATAACATGGCTTAATAAGTCTCCCGCATAAACACCATCAAATGTAGCATTAGTTACCTTTTTAGTAAGAACTTCTCCTTTGATTTTATCTAATATGTCTAATACTTGCATATACATTAATTTCCTTTAATTAAAATTAATAGTAATATCTAAAATGGTCCCTTTAGGTGATGATGTAAGATTAAAAATATCACTAGCATTTTTGATATTCATAAGTCCCATCCCTGCTCCGAAACCATAATAAATTGCTTGGGTATTAGCAGTTGAAAAGCCGGGTTGAATGGCTTGTTCAATATCTTCAATACCAGGACCGGTATCTTCAAAAACAACTCTAATTTTATCATCATCAATAAAGTATGAGCATGTACCACCATAAGAATGGATTACTACATTTATCTCTGCTTCGTATACCGCAATAGATACTCTTTTGATAATGTGTTTAGGTATGTTTTTTCCAATTAAAGTTTTTTTGATATTGCTAGATACGCTCCCCGCATTTTCTAAATCCATTGCTTCAATTGTAAATTTACCACTATTTTCCATTATAAATCGCTTAATCCTTTTATTCCGGCATTATATAACTTGCCACATACCGAAAATGATACATCATTTGTACCAAGAACAATGATGTTTGAATTATATGCTTGTTCTAAAACTTGTTGTGATGGCACTTTACCTCTAGTAATTAATATGGCTGCGAAATCTAACATTTCAGCTGTTCTAATACTTTGCATTGTAACATTACCAGTTATTAAAATACCAGCCTCACAAAAGCCTTCGGGTGCTTCTCTTAATACCATAAGAGCATCACTCATTAAATCACCACTGAAAGCATATTTTAATTCAAAATCTTCTTTTTGAATGGGAGGTGTAAGTTCTTTGCCTCTAATTACTTCCACAATTTTTTGAACTGTCATATTTTATCCTGTATACTTTTCGTAAACTTCACGAGCTACTTTAACATTAGATGTACCATATACTTCATCATCTACTGTAAATACTGGCGCAAGGCCACAAGCACCAATGCATCTAGTTTCCATTAAAGTAAAGTTACCATCTTCGGTTGTTTGGTTAGCATCTATTTTTAATAATTTTTTAAATTCATCAATAACCGATTGTGAACCTCTTACATAGCATGCAGTACCTAGACAAACACCAATAACATGTTTTCCCTTAGGTTCTAAAGTGAAACGTGAATAGAAAGTAACAACGCCATTGATTTTAGCGATGCTTTCGCCTAATTCTTCAGCGATAATTTTTTGTACTTCAAGGGGAATGCAACCAAAAATAGTTTGGGCATCATGTAAAGTTGGCATTAGAGGACCTGGTTTTTCTTTGTGTTCTTTAATTTTTGCTTTTAATAACTTAATTTGGTCTTCTGACATTTCTAATTTAACTGACATTTTAAACCTCCTAAATTAACATACATATTATAGCACAAGGCCATTTTTTTTTCAAATATTATAAACTAAATTTTAGAAAGCCTTTATTTTTTTATTTTTTTCTATACAATTATTTCCTATTATAACAATTACTAGCAAAAAAAGACAATTCTAAAAATTAACTTAAGAATTGTCTTTTTAGATATTATGGATATGTGAAAATGTTCAGGGTTTTAATAACCTATGAATTTCTTCAGGGAGACCCTGACCTTATTCACAGGT
>CANQWZ010000037.1 GCA_947627685.1 uncultured Bacilli bacterium
CTTTATCATATCCTACAATACCATTTAAAACTTCAAAACATGTACCATCCCCGCCACATGCAAAAACATTAATCCAGCTATCTTTGTTTTCTTCGCAAAGCGTTTTAGCTATTATTTTTGCATCAGCTGGTGCTGATGTTATTTTTAGAATAAATTCATGTTGCATCTTTATAGCAGGATCTATTTTAGCAAGTAATGCTTCTATTTTGGCTAAACCTTTACCATCTCCTGCTATGGGATTGATAATAAAATAATTTTTCATAATGTTAATCCTTTTTATTTTATAAGTTTAATATCAACCATTAATTTTGCAAAATCATTACGAATAGCTAAATGTTGAGGACAAGCAAGTTCACATTTACCACATTTAATACAATTGGTAATAAAAGTTTCATTTTCTATTTGTTGATTTACTTTGCGCAAAAAAGTATCCTTATTATCATAAACACCATATTCATTCCATATAGCAAAATTGCCAGGAATATTAACACCCTTAGGACATGGCATACAATATCTACATCCTGTACAACCATTTTTAATACGAGCTTGCATTTGTTTTACTACTTCTTCAAGAGCTTTAATTTCACTAGGTGCAAGAGCTTGATAATTATTAAAGGTTTTTAAATTATCAACTACTTGTTCCATATTTGACATACCACTAAGTATAACTTTAACATTATCAAAACTAGCAACATAACGCAAAGCAAAGGATGCATCAGACTCATTACCTGTTCTTGGTAAAAGTTTGCTTACGGGCGCTGGTAATTTAGCAAGCAAGCCTCCTTTAACTGGTTCCATAACAATAAGGGGAATTTGTTTTTCTTTAGCAAGTTGATAACCTTTGATACCTGCTTGTTCTAAAGTATCCATATAATTGAACTGAATTTGACAAAAGTCCCAATTATGATACGAAAGGATTTCCGAAAAAACTTCATATGAATCATGAAAAGAAAAGCCTAAGTATTTAATTTTACCTTTTCTTTTTAATTCTTCACAAATATCAATAATTCCTAAACGTTTAGCTAATAAGAAACGTTCTTTATTCATAGCATGTAATAAATAAAAGTCGATATATTCAACTCCTAATCTTGTTAATTGTTCATTAAAAATATTAATGACATCGGATGATTCATTAACTTTCCACATTGGTAATTTGGTTGCTAAAAAATAAGAAGTTCTTGGGTATTTAGCAAGTACTTTACCAACAAATGGTTCAGAATCACCATTATGATAAGGATATGCGGTATCAATATAATTAACACCAGCCTTAATAGCCTCATCAAGCATTTTTTCAGCTAATACTTCATCAATTTTTCCATCGGCTTTAGTTGGAAAGCGCATAGTCCCAAAGCCTAAAAGGGAAGTTTCAATATTTAATTTTGTAAATTTTCGATAAATCATAACATACCACCTATATAACTTTTATTATATCATATCAACTTTTTTTTCAAAAAAACAATGCACTAATTAAACATAATTTAACAAAATTATGCTATAATATTTCTAAAAAAGGAGTGTTGTAACTTGTGTAAATATCAAACTAAATTAAATTTATTAGAAACGGAAATTGCCATTAAATTTATTAAAGATAACTTTGAACGTGACTTTAGTGAAGCAATGAATTTAACGAGAGTTTCGGCCCCTCTTGTCGTAAGACCTGAAACCGGCCTTAATGATAATCTTAATGGGTATGAAAGACCTGTTAATTTTGATGTTCTTAATTTACATAAAGAGGTGGAAATTGTTCAATCTTTAGCTAAATGGAAAAGAATGGCCCTTGCTAAATATAATTTTAAAGTTGGAAGTGGCTTATATACTGATATGAATGCCATTAGACGTGATGAAGAAATGGATAATTTACATTCCATCTATGTTGATCAGTGGGATTGGGAAAAAATTATCACTAGAGAAAATCGTAATTTTACTTTTTTGAAAGAAACCGTACGTAAAATTTATAGTGTTATTAAACTTTTAAGTTATAAAGTAGCTAATCGTTATCCAAGTCTTGCTACTGAACTTCCAAATGACATCTTCTTTATATCAACTTCTGACCTAGAACAAATGTATCCTACCTTGGATCGCAAAGCTAGGGAAGATGCAATCACTAAAATTCATAAAGCGGTTTTTATTTATCAAATTGGTTGGGACCTAAGTGATGGTATGCCTCATGATGGTCGTGCTGCCGATTATGATGATTGGCAATTAAATGGTGATATTATTTTATGGTATGATGTTTTAGAGCATGCTTTTGAAATTTCCTCAATGGGTATTAGAGTTGATGAAAAATCAATTGTTGAACAATTAAAAAAACGTGGCGAAGAAAATAAACTTACTAATCCTTATGTTCAAGATGTCATCAATCAAAAATTGCCTCTTACGATTGGCGGTGGAATTGGCCAATCACGCCTTTGTATGTTCTTTTTAAAGAAAAAACATATTGGTGAAGTTCAAGCTTCCATTTGGGATGAAGAATATTTAAAGGCTTTAGCAAAAGAAAATATTCATCTATTATAACCTTATGCAAAAACTAATTGTCAAACTATTTATTAAAGATTATCAAAATGTTAATGACCCTAAAGTGCGGACCAAATATGGTACCACTGCTAGCATTATCGGTATTATTAGTAATGCTATACTTTGCCTTATCAAAATCATCCTAGGCATACTAAGTGCTAGTTTAGCAATTATCGCTGATGGGATTAATAATCTAACTGATGTTTTTTCATCCTTTTTTAGCTTATTTGGTTTTAAAATTGCTAGTAGTCCCGCTGATAAAAAACATCCTTTCGGTCATGAACGCTTCGAATATATCATTGGCTTAATTATTTCCTTTTTAATTTTAATAATTGGCTTTAACATTGGTAAAGAAGCAATCATGAAATTAATTAGTAATGACTTTTTATTTGATGTATCCTTTTATACAATTATCATAATGGTTATTTCCATCATCATAAAAATATGGCAGGCGCTTTTTTATTACAAAATGGCAAAGGCTATTAACTCAAAAGCCCTTTATGCCTCTTTTAAAGATAGCCTAATTGATAGTATTTCCACTAGTACCATTATTTTAGGTTTAATTATTGTCAAGTTTACTAATTGGTATCAAATAGATGGCATATTAGGAATAATTGTGGCCCTTTTTATTTTAATAAATGGTATTAAACTTACCATCGAAACTAGTAGCTTGCTCATTGGTACCAAGCCATCAAAAGATGAAACAAATAAAATTATTCAAACAATCTTAAGTTATGAAAAAATTATTGGTCTTCATGATTTAATTGTCCACCATTATGGTCAAACAACAACGTTTGCGACTGTTCATGTTGAACTGCCTTCAAGCACTTCTTTAGTTGAAGCCCATAATTATATTGATGAAATCGAAAGAAATTTCATCAATAATTATAATATCAATTTGACTATCCATATCGATCCAATTGAAATAAACAATCCTAAAACCGATGAATTAAAAAAAATGGTTAACGCTATTATTCAAGATCTTAGCCCTAATTTAAGTTTTCACGATTTTAGAGTTATTTACACCAATACTTATACCAAAATTTTGTTTGATTTAGTTGTACCAAATAAATTTTGTTATAATAAAACCGATTTAACCAATATCATTACGACTGAAATTAACAAAATTGATCCTAGTTATCAAGTTGTTATGCAAATTGAACAAGCATATATTGAATAAAAAATAGTTAAAGTTTTACCTTTAACTATTTTTTTTCTTATGTAATTTTTTATTTTTTAAAAACATAAATGCCTGGTGCATTAAAATTAAATACTTGTACTTCTATATTAACTATTTTTTCACCATCATAAATAAGGGTTGTCCCCGGAGCGAAATATTTATCAATATTTTCATAACGATTAGTAATAAAAATTTGATAAACTTCATATTGGCTAGTATAAACACGAATAGCAAAAAGGTTGCTGCTTTCTTCAAGTTTAAAGCGTTTTTTAATATCTACTTTACTACTAAGTTTATTAATCATCAAACTTCTTCTTAAGGTGATTAAATCTTGCAAAGTTTTAGTTAAATTATTTTTAACTACCCAGTTAATGCCATTTACTTCATCATCTAAATTATAAGAATTATCAATTAGTTTTTTGCTACGTAATAGTTCTGTCCCCGCATGTAAAAACGGAATGCCACATGATAAAACAACTAGTCCCATAGCAAGCCTTATTACATCTAGATACATCTTATCAGTAGTATACATACTTGAAAGGCATAACCAATCATATAAAGTATAATTATCATGACATTCTACATAATTAATACTTTGACTTGCGCTATCAAACTCCTTATCAAAGTAAGAAAAGCCAGTAAGCAATTTAAATAAACTATCATGAGTTAGGGGCATTCCTTTTAAATAACCTAAAATATCGTTACTACCTCTAATCATATTACGGAAATAATCATTGAAAAAAGCATAAGGTAATAGTTTTTTCGCATTATTAATATTAGCTTTTTTATCTTCCCTTAACATTACATCCATTTGCCAACCTTCACCATAAACCATTAAACAAGGATTATGTTTTTTTAACTTAGTATATGCTTCATTCATCGTATCAATATCTATTAGGCCCATTAAATCAAAACGAAATCCGTCAATTTGATAAAAGGATTGTAAAAATAAAAGGGAATCAATGATTAACTTTCTTATCATTAAATGATCAGTTTTTAAATCATTACCACACCAAGAGCTATTAGTCAAATATCCCTTTTCATCAGTACGAAAAGTATAACCTGGTACTAATTTTTCAAAAGGAAACCAGTTGTTATCAAAAACATGATTATATACAACATCTAAATTTACACCTAAGTTTAGACTATGAATAGTATCAATTAGTTTTTTTAATTCATTAATTCTCGTATATGGATTATTGGCATCTGTAGCAAAATAACCACTTGGTACCATATATTGCATAGGATTATAGCCCCAATTATATTTGAAATCTTTATTAGTGCTATCCTTTATATTTTCATCCACACCACCAAAAGTCAAAACAGGTAGTAATTGTAAATGCGTAATACCAAGTTTTTTCAAATATCCCAACCCGTAAATGGTGTTTTTAGTATTAGTTAATGCCTCATATGTACCAACGTTTTTTATGTCCAGTTTAGAAGTTGCATCACGAACATTAATTTCATATATAATGGTATTAGGATAACTAAAATCTTTATCAAAATAATAGCCATATTGCATTTTATAAGTATCATTTAAATCAATAACATAATTTTCTTTATTATTAGCATCACTTGCTATCGCAAAAGGATCTAAAGTCTCAATAAAGGTCGTATTTATTCTAAATAAATAATGATATGCCTTGCCATTTAAATTGCCTAAAATAGTTATTTCCCACATTCCATGATGGCTATATGTAAGTTCATAAGGCTTGTTATCGACAACAATTTTTACTTCTTTGGCAACAGGTGTCCAAAGACGAAAAGTAGTTTTATCCCTTTCATAATGATGACCTAGCCAATCATTAAAATAATATTTTTGATCAAAAAGCTTTGATCTAGTGATTTTACCTAGTAAAAGGGGGGCTTTTCCAACTTTTGCAATTTCAATAGTAATATCATTAAAAGGTTCAATTTCTAAATCACTATGTAAATATAAATGCAATTCCTCATTAATCATTTCATATGACTGTAAAGTAAGTAAAATTGTTTGATCTTTATTTAAAGCATGGATTAGCGTATTTTCTATTACTAAATTATTACTTGGCATAATAATTTTTATGTCATGAAAATCTTCTAAATATGCCTTAAACATTAATAAAACCTCCTTTTATTCGTTATCTTTACCTACGTAGCCTTTTTTACTATTTTCAATAATGACAAATGTACCAATAACAACACAAATGGTTGTTAAAAGTCCTAAAACAACAGATATTCCCCAACCAACTTCTTCTTTTAGCCATTTACCTGCGGGAATATACAAAACCTTTTGATGGCTTGTATCAAGACCAATTTCTTCTTCAATTTGATAATCAATTATTAATTCAAGCATACCAACTTGCCAATTTTCTAGTTGGTAATCAAAATTATACGTACCTTCATCATTAGATTCCGTAGTTAGCGTTACTTGATCTTTACCTGGAATTTTCGCAGATATTTTATTGACAATAATTTTTTGATCGGTTTCCCAGTACAAATGCAAAATAACTTTTAACTCGCCTTTAACTCTTTTTTTACTAACGCTAAATTCAAAATTTTCAAACTTTACATCATTATCTACATCATCAATCGTAGTAGCCGAAACGCTAGTTCTTGCTATTGATAAGATTGTTATTAATATTATAACCAACAATAACCAAATTTTGTGACCTTTTTTCATTTACGATCACGCTCCTTAAAGTGCTTTAAATTATTATTTAATGAGCGATCTATCATCTTTGATCTAATTACAAAGAAAATAATAATGAAGATTAGTCCTAAAACTAAGAAAATAGTAGTCGCAACAAATAATTTATAATTATGCGTAACATCATAAACAAAAACAACAAAATAACCTATTAATAAAACGACTAAGGCTAAAATAGTATAAACCATTATTACTTGTAAAACGATAGAAATATTATTTATTCTAAGTAGTAGTAATAAAAGAATACTAACAATTAGAGAAACGCCACCAATAATTAATAAATCAATGGATGAAATAAAATCCTTATAAACATATTCGTTAATAGTTGCGAAAATTATAGTCATTAAGGTAAAAATAGTAACAAACATTACTAAAAAATTGGTTAAATGTTTTACAAATAGCTTTTTTTCTTTATCCATAATTTTCCTCCTATTCACTAAGTTTCTTTTTAAAATCACGTGCATAAACACGCGTAATGATCATTTTTTCTTGGTTTACTAAAAAAGCACTAATACGACCATTAACAAGGGTACTAACTTTTTCAATTTTATTGATATTTAGAATAACCGTTCGCGATACTTGGATAAAAGAGGTTTTCACTAACATGTCTACTAATTCTTGTAGTTTATAACCTACTTCGTAAACTTCTTTTTCAACATAAGCAAAAACTTTATTATCAACGGCTTCAAAATAATAAATATCATCTAGATTTAGAACATAATGTTCACCATTTAATTTACCATTAATCGTAATATAACTAGTTTTGATAAAATCACTAATACGATTAATTTTATAATCTATTTTTTGACATTTTATCAGTATTTGGGTTTCTTCTAAATCATCAATTTCATAAATTTCCAATTTCATAAACTTTACCTCAGTATTTAATAGTTTATCTTAAAAGCTAAATAAACTATTATTATGGTTAGTAAATTTTTTTAATCATCATTTACTTCTTCAAATTCGACATCTGTTAATTCTTTATTTTCATTATTTTGATAATTATTATTCTGTTTACGATTAAGTATCGTTGCTAAAATCATTAAACCAATACCATAAAGGATTAATAAAATATCTATGATACGTAAAATCCATAAACCAATTTGATCAATGCCACAAAAAATTAAAAAAAGAGCAATTAAAATTTTATAAAGGGATTTTCCATATAAATCTTTGCATTTTTTAGTTTTGATCGCAGTATATAGCGTAAACATTAGCAAAATGACGCCAATAATGGTTGAAAAAACATTAACTGGTAAAAAAATAACTGCTAATCCTAAAATAACTCTTACAAGGCCTTCAATTAAATACATTATACCTAATTTTTTATTATAACTATCTAACCTGCCATAAATAAAAATTAAAAAGGCTCCATTTATAACTAAAATTACACCAACTATAAAAGTAATAACGCTAATAAATTCATTGCCAAATGGCCATATTATAATGGCAAATAAAACCCCAATAATGGTGTAATATAAACCATATAATGATTTTTTAAAATGCTTCATCATTTTTTACATCCTCTTTTTTAGCAAACAACTTTAAATTACGATCTGGCATCACTTCTTCGCAAAATAAAAGGGTACAATTTTCATCAAGATACCACTTATTTATATCTTGATAGTTATATTCTTCAATCTTTTGCTTTTTTTTGTAATGAATGGTTTTAACAAGTATCCCATCTACAAAATATCTAATGCGATATTTTTTAAAGAAAAGTAAATAAACAATTAAACCAAGCCAAGGGCTAACACCTAAAATAATCGTAAAAGTTGCAAAAAATTCCCAATTTTTTCCAAGTTCATCAGCTGGAACTTTTACAGCATCTAAAAACATAAAGAATTGGTATAACATCTTAAGACTCCTTTAATTGTAAAATTTTAAGTTTCCATTTTTTATTAATTAATCTTAACATTTTATGATTAGTTAACATATCTAATTTTTGATATACATCAATTAAATCATTTTTTATGCTAACTTCTTTTATTTCTAAATAAACTTTTTCTAATCCTTTAGCCACTTTACAGTAAAAATAGTAAGCTTTAAAAGTTTGCTTAGTACTACTATAAGCATCACCTAAAAAAAGTTTGGCTAAAATGATGAATTTTAAATCCTCATTAGTTTTAGTTTTTTTATACAAAGTTTTAGCCTTTTCATGCATTTTGGTGGCAAGTTTAATGATATGATAGTAATCGTGATTATCGTTCATCAAATAAATGGTTTTTATATACCATTCCATTAAATAATGGTAATCATTATTAGTAGCATAGTTAGCACATGATTCACTTAGCAGGCCCACTATTTTTTGATACCATTTTTGCACAATATCGGGATATATTTGGCGTCTTTGATAATATGAACTAATTTTAATATAACAATTGATTAATGCATTTTTATCTTTATTAGAAGCCGTTTGTCTGTATATATTTTCGGCTATGCGGGTAGCCTTTAAATATTTTTTTTCAGCTTCATTAAAATTACCCTTTGCCTCCAAAGCTATGGCACTATCAATTAGTTCATTTGTACGAATTCTTTTTTCTTCATTTGTTAAAACTTTTTTGTTCATAGCATAATTTCCCAAAAATACTTTTTGTATATTATATCATTAATAATTATTTTTTAAAAGAAAAAGGCCTTAAGGCCTCAAATTACAATTTTTCATGATAATTTTTTTCATTTAAAATAACAACACCATTTTTAAATAAGAGTTCTGATGTTATACCATTTCCATTAATTAAATGATGACAGAAAGTCCCATCATATATTGTGCCATAGCCACATGATGGGCTATTACTTTTTAAGATTGCTATTTGGCATTCATTTTCTAAAGCTATTTGTAAAACTTTGCTTGCGCCAAGCTGATAAAAAGCTGAAACATCCTCATTTGCTAAATTAATAACTTTGCCATTTATAATTTCAGCTGGTAGACGGGGAATACTTAGACCTCCCATTACTTCCGGACAAACGGGAATAAGTTCATACCTTTTACTTAATGATAAAAGATCTTCTTGCTTATTATTTGTACCATCATATTTGCAATTATTACCAAGCAAGCAACTACTAACAATTATTTTCATTATCTTCCTCTTCTTCACTATTTGCAAAATTATGATTACCAGGAATAGTATGATCAAGCACATCTTCTTTTTCACATAATTGTATTTGATATCGTAAAATATTTTGCTTATATTTTGGTAAGCCCACATTTTCCAAATAGTCTTTAGCTAAATCACTCGCTTCATCAAACATGCCAATGCGACGATATAAATCAACAATTATTAATTTTATATTTTCATCATCGGCACTTTTTAGTGATAATTCTAAATACTTAATAGCTTTGCTACGCATTTTTTTAGCAATTATCATCTCTTTAGCATCATCTGCAAGCCATGCCGTTCTTAAATAACTAATGCCAGCTTGTCTAAAATCAACTTTTTCTAACAATAATGATGCTAGCATAAATTTTTTAATAGCAAAATTTAAACTACTATCATTTAAAATTGCTAAATATGCCTCATCACACATTTGCTGTTTTTCAAAGTCTTTTAATGGTTTAGTAAAGTCATAACTTGCATAATTACATTTAGGACATTTTTTGACCATTAAATGCATTAAACTACGCATCATTCCGGGTGGTCTAGTATCTAAATCACGCATGCCAAAAGAATTATTTTCGACTAACTGTTGATAATTATGTTCATAACCACAAATAGGACACTTTAATTTTGTATTTTCAATAAATTTCATATTTTACCTTAAATCTAAAATAGGATCTTTAAGTGGGGGAATAATTTTAATATCAATAGGATATAAAACGCCTTCATCTTCTTGATATTCTTTTGAATATTCATATTCAAATCTAGCTACGATATGAACCCATGTTTTATTTTTAAGTTTTAATCCTAAAGTACTTTGACATAAATGACCATAAAGTTGTACATCAGATGCACAGCATGTCATCGCATAGCGTCCAGCAATAAAGCTACCTTTTGGTAGTTTTTTTGATAAAGTAACAATCGCATCAAATTCAACTTTTTTGCCACGATATCGTTCAGGATTTTCAAAAGTATCAATATACCATCTGCCGTAATCTTCACTTGCAATTTTGATAATATCTTTAGTAATATCATATGGTAGGGGATCTTCAAAAGCTTTTTTAGTATTTCCATCTTCATCCATAATGACAAATTGAGCATTACTATTCATTAATTTTAAGCCCGTTTGATATGGTTTAAGTTTGTCAATATCTTCACAGCGATTAAAAGCTACAAGATCAGAAAAGGCAATAAGATCTTTAAATTTTTGACGCATATTATTAAAATAAATTTCAAAGGTTGAAGCATCGATAAAAGTTATAACTTGAGCTAAACGATAACCTTCTGGAAAAAGTAACGCGTCTAAATCCCACATGCAATTTAATTCTAAAATTACTCGGTCTGGTAAATGTCTTGTGGCAAGTTCACTTAAATATTCTGGTGTTAACTCATCAAGAGATGATATTTTAACAAGGGTAGCATTATGATCTTTCATGAAATCATCAGTTAATTCTACTTCGCCTTCCTCGCACAAAATAACAAGCGTTCTCCCTCTTTTATCAAAGCCATCTTTTGCGATAGCATCAGCAATAAAAGTAGTTTTACCAGCATCTAAAAACCCACCAACTATGAAAATAGGAATTTCCATCATGTTTTTATACCTCGCTTATTTTTTTAAAACTAATTTTTCAATATAATCCTTCTTTAAATTAGAACCTATTACAACAAAACGTCCCATAAAATCAGCACTACCTAAATTAATTTGATAATCACCTGCGACGTAATCAAAATAATACCACTCTTCCGTATCACTAGCTTTTAAAATACCTTTTGCGCGAAGCACAATGCCACAATTAGCTTCATTTTTAAAAGCCTCTAAAATATTAGTTAATTCATCTTTACTATAAGATAATGGTGTTTCAAAGCCATATGAAACAAATACCTCATCAGCATCGTGTCCATGATGATGGTGGTGATGGCAGCATTCATCATCGTCGTCCTCATCGTGATGGTGGTGATGGCAACATTCTTCATCGTCGTCGTCCTCATCGTGATGGTGGTGATGGCAACATTCTTCATCGTCGTCTTCATCGTGATGATGGTGATGACAACATTCATCTTCATCGTCCTCATCGTGATGATGTTTTAATTCTTCTTCTAATTCTTTAGTAATGGATACATTCTTTTCTAAATTTGCTAATAATTTAGGTGCATCAGCATTTGGTACACTTACAAAAAGAATATTAGCATGTTCATTTTTGTCTTTTAAAAGTTGGTAAACTTCCGTTTTTTTATCATCAGATAATTTTTCCGTTTTACTTACAACAATGGTTGCTGCATCTTCTACTTGATTATTGAAAAATTCACCAAAATTTTTCATATAAATTTTACATTTAGTGCCATCAACAACTGTTGCAACAATATTTAAGGTTAAATCTAATGATAGTTTTTTAACTGCTGTTACAATATCTGATAATTTACCAACGCCAGATGGTTCAATAATGATTCTTTCAGGTGCAAATTTATCAATGACTTCTTTCATTGATTTTGAAAAATCACCAACAAGTGAACAACAAATGCAACCAGAATTAATTTCTTTAATATTGACGCCTGATTCTTTTAGAAAAGCACCATCAATACCGATTTCACCAAATTCATTTTCAATTAATACAACTTTTTCATTATGTAAACCACTTTCTAAAAGTTTTCTTATTAAAGTAGTTTTACCTGCTCCTAAAAAACCAGAAATTATATCTATTTTTACACTCATTTTAAACCTTCCTTTTTTTATCTTTTATTTTGTATGAACATCAAGTTGTGGATATGGAATGGTAATATTGTTATCATTAAAGGCTTGATGAACATCTTTAATTAATGCATAATATACATCCCAATAATTACCTGTACTACACCAAGCACGAACCACAATATCAACTGAACTTGATGATTGCGCTTCTTCGGAAACAAATGGTGCAGGATCTTTTAAAATTAATCCATTTTTATTAATTACTTCTTTTATTACACTAATAGCTTTGAACGCATCGTCATCATAAGATATTGAGAA
>CANQWZ010000038.1 GCA_947627685.1 uncultured Bacilli bacterium
TAAATTATCAAGATGTTCTTTTTGATATGTAGCAATATTATCAAGGCCTTTACCTATATATAAATGGTTTTCTTTATCAAGATATAATATAACTTTATTATATTTGTTATTATCAATCGCAAAATACGCTTGTAAGCCCGAAATTAGCGATATTTCGGCTTCTACGCTCTTACCCCCAATAATTATACCTACATTAATTTTTTCACTATTCATTTTATCCTACCTTTCTAAGAAACTATCTGGTAAATCATTTTCAACTAATAAATTTACAAAATCATCACTTTCATTATATTTAGTAAGGATTGTTAAATATGCCTCTTTAAAAGAAGAAAACAAAAAATAAGGTTTATTGTATTTGGTTAAAGTATCAATAATATGACTACTTGCAAGATTATCAATTAGATATATTTCATCAAAGACATCTTTAATACAGATAGCTACTTCTTCATTTAGCTTCTTTTCAAAACTTCCCCCATCAACAATACCTGGGGTAATAATTATTTTTTTACCCCTTTGTTTGGCTAAAACGTCACATGCATTTTTAAATCCTACAATATTTGAACTATAAGAATCATCATATATATTAATTTTACCTACCATGTGATAACTTAAACGGTGATCAAGGGGCTTCATGGTTAAAATAATTTTCTTAAAAGCCTCATCGCTTATATATATATCAAAGCTTGCAAGTGCCTTAATAGTAACGTATGTTGCAAGAATATTTAAAGCATTATGTGCACCTAGTAAATAAGTTTTAATACTTATTAAATAATCATCTTTAAAATAAACATCAAAGGTTGTATAAGTAGCATTATAAGTTAAATTAACAAGATGATAATCACCATTATTAATACCATAAGTATATAACTTTTTAGTATTCAATTTACTTTTATCGTAACTTGCAATATAAGGGTTATCATAGTTTAACACTAAAATGCCTTTTTCATTTTGGCCACTTGCAATTTCAAATTTAGCAAGTTTTACATTTTCAATACTTTTAAAGGTAGCTAAGTGTTGCATACCAATTTCGGTTATAATGGCAATATCAGGTTTAACCATTTTACTCATTGTAGCAATTTCACCTTTATAAAAAGCGCCCATTTCGGAAACGAAAATCTCCGTACTAGCATTTAAATATTTATTAATAGTAATAGCAAGACCCATTAAAGTATTATAAGATTTAGGGGTTTTTAAACTTAGGTATTTACTTGTTAAAACTTCATGAATAATATTTTTCGTTGATGTTTTACCAAAACTACCCGTAATAGCTATTTTTACTAAGTTTTCCATTTTAGCAATTTTTTTTGAGGCTTTATTTTGGTAATATTTTTTAATAACTATTTCGATAGGATAATTAATAATACTAGCAAGAATAATCATTACTGGTAAAAATAATACAAGTAGATATATAAAAAGAGGATATTTTATTAACAAAACAAAAGGTAAAAGGGTTAATAAAAAAGTCGTGATACTTAATCTAATTATTCTTTTTGTCCATTTTAATTTAATAACATAATGGTTTTTATAAAGGATTGCAAGAAACAAAAAGATTATTGCAATATATATAAACACATTATCACAGATACTTAAAATGAGTGCTAAAAGACCCCAATAATAATAGTATTGATATTTTTTCTTAGTATAAAAACGCTTTGATGATGTTAATAACTTTTTATAGCTATAATGATTTTGTTGAAAAAGATTAGCAAAATAGATATAACTTTTAACAAAATAAACTATCCATACTAGATATAAAAACCATACTGCCATATTATTTTACTCCTAAATATGCTTTTAAAATTTGTCTAAAATAATATGGTGCATCAAGATAAGGAAAATGCCCTACTCCTTCAATAACAACTAAGCCAGAATTTTTTATTTTCCTATGAAGTTTTTTAGCATCTCTTAGTGGTGTTGTGTTATCATTTTTACCCCAGATGATTAAAGTTTCGGCTTTTATTTGTTTTAAAAGGTGATCTAAATTTTCATTTACGATTTTTGTTAAGGTCATCTTCATATTAAGGGATGCTTTTTTATAATCATCACTACCACTATTTTTAATTAAATTATGATATTTCATCACGTTTTTGGTTAACTTATACCAATGCTTTTTTAGTTTATAAAGCATGATTTTTATTTTTGTATATAAATAATTTTTAGGTCTAATTCCAGCACTATCTACTAAAATTAATTTATTTACTTTATATAGACTTGCATATTTTATCGCAATACGTCCCCCAAACGAGTGACCTAAAATGATAGGATCAATAATGTTTTTATCTTTTATGAAAACTTTTATTAATTCTACATAATCATCTAAAGTGTAGTATGTATCCATAACTTCACTTTTACCAAAACCAGGTAAGTCAATTGCATATACTAAATATTGCTCTTTTAAATAGCTTATAACCTCGTTAAAGGTATTACTATCACACCCCCAACCATGTAATAAAATAATGGGCATACCTTCTCCTTGCTTTTGAAAATAGACATATTTATCTTTATATATATAGTCCAAACTATTTCACTTCCTTTTGTAGTATATCTTATTCATAAATGATAAAACTTATTTATATAATATAACAAAAGATTGTGAGGTATATAGATGTATATAGATAAACATTATCCCTTTGAAATTGTTAAAATGGATTATTCTTTAACAGGCTTTGATGATTTTTTAGACTTTGCGACCTTAAGTATTCATTATAATCAAATTTATAGTGGTTTTGTCGAGGAATTAAATAATTTATTAAAAGATGAACCATCTTTACAACCCTTAAGTTTAGATGAAATATTATTTAATGAACATTTGTTAAATGATGCTAAAAAAAATAAAATTATTACAGCAGGTAGTGGTGTATATAACCATCAAATTGTTTTTAATTCAATTAGTCCTAAAAATAAAACCCTAATATCTAACAGCCTAAACGATGCCATTATTAAAAAATATCAAACTTTAACTTGCTTTTATCAAGAGTTAAAAGATGAGTGTATGAAAATGGACTATGGTTTTGTTTTTTTAGTATGTGATCAAAATGGTGATGTCTTTATTAAAAGCATATTAGGTAATAATACCACCGTTAAAGAAAATTTATGCCCTATTTTGGGAATTGATATGTTTGAACATGCTTACTTTTTGAAGTATAAAAATAATAAAAAAGCCTATGTTGAAGGCTGTATAAAATATATCAATTTTGATTTTGTTAATCATGAGTACGAAGAATGTTTAAAGGCTATAAAAAAATTAAAAAGGTCATAGTATTTATGGCCTTTTTAACCGATTGAATTTTTCATTTCTAGTTTTATTAATTGATTTAATTCTACTGCGTATTCCATTGGTAATTCTTTAGAAAATGGTTCAATGAAGCCCATAACTATCATTTCTGTTGCTTGATCTTTAGTTAGACCTCTACTCATAAGGTAAAATAGTTGTTCTTCACTAACTTTAGAAACAGTTGCTTCATGTTCAATATAAGAAGTATTGTTTTCAACAATATTAGTTGGAATAGTATCACTAGTTGATAAATCATCTAAAATGATGGTGTCACATTCAACATGACTTTTAGCATTCGTGGCCTTTTTGGTGTGTTTGACCATTCCCCGGTAGTTTACTTTACCACCGCTTCGACAAATGGATTTAGAAATGATTTGACTAGTCGTGTTAGGGGCAAGATGAATCATTTTAGCACCGGTATCTTGAAGTTGACCACTGCTTGCAAAAGCAATGGAAATAGTTGTACCTTTCGCACCACTACCTGCCAAAATACAAGCTGGATATTTCATATTAATATTAGCACCAATATTACCATCTATCCATTCCATATGACCATCTTCATCAACCCATGTTCTTTTAGTAACTAAATTAACAATGTTATTTGACCAGTTTTGGATAGTAGAATATCTACAATATGCCTTTTTACCAACATATATTTCAACAACGGCCGCATGCAATGAATCTTTGGAATAAAGAGGTGCCGTACAACCTTCAACATAATGAACACTTGCTTCATCATCAACAATGATTAAAGTTCTTTCAAACTGTCCCATTTGTTCGGTATTAATACGAAAATATGATTGCAAAGGTTTATCTAGTTTTACCCCTTTTGGTACATATATAAACGATCCCCCACTCCATACAGCAGTATTAAGGGATGCAAACATGTTATCTGTAGCAGGTACTACTTTAGCAAAATATTTTTGTACAAGGTCGGGATATTTTTTAACAGCTGTATCTGTATCGCAAAAAAGCACACCTTTTTTTTCTAATTCATTAATGGTATTGTGATAAACTACTTCCGATTCAAATTGAGTCGAAACGCCTGCTAGATATTTTTGTTCGGCTTCTCTAATTCCTAGTTTATCAAAAGTATCTTTAATAGCTTTAGGTACATCGTCCCAACTGCTTTCGGTTTTTTTGCTAGACTTGATATAATAGATATATTCATCAAAATTAAGATTACTTAAATCAGGGCCAAAACTAGGCCATTTCTTTTTACAAAATTCATTATATGCTTTTAGTCTAATATCTAACATCCATTTAGGCTCATTTTTCATTTTCGAAATGAGGCGTACTACATCTTCATTTAAACCTCTACCAGTATCAAAAACATTTTCAACATCGGTTTTAAAACCATATTTATAGTCACCAACAATATTTTCTAAATCTTTGTTATCGTTATTCATCAGCATCTTCTCCTTCATCATCTACAAGTAAAGCTCCTGCTGCTCGCCATGCAAGGGTTGCACATTTGGCACGGGGTGGAAAATTATGAATATTAAGGTAAACTATAGCATCTTCTAATCTATCTTCATCTTTGGGCATATTACCTTTTATTAATTCATAAAAATCATCAATAATTTGGCTTGCTTCTTCAACCGTTTTACCTTTTAAAACTTCACTCATAACAGAGGCTGAAGAGCAACATATTACACATCCTGACCCATCGTGTCTTACATCAACAATTACACCGTTTTCTATTTTCATTTGAACCGTTACATCATCACCACAAGAGGGGTTTTTAAGATGTAAAGTTTTATAGCCTTCTATTAAGCCTTTATTTCTAGGATATTTACGATGTTCGTTAATAACTTGATTATATAAATCTGCTATATTGTTTGGCATTTTTACCACTCCTCAAAATATTTAACCGCTTCTTCTAAAGCTTCAACAAATTTATCAATATCACTATAATCGTTATAAATATATATACATGCTCGTAATGTGCCTACACATTCAAGCCATTTAGTAATAAGTTGTGCGCAGTGATGGCCTGCTCTTAGGGCAATATGATGTTCATCAAAAATAGTAGCAACATCATGTGGATGAGCTTTAATGACATTAAAGGTAATAATACCAACCTCCGTAGTGGGATTATAGATTTTAATACCTGGTATTTTACTTAATTTTGTTAAAGCATAACGTGTTAACTCATCAACATGTTCTTTAATTTTATCATAGCCAATTGCCTCAATATATTTAATTGCTTCCTTAAAAGCAATAGCCTCAGCCACAGGTGGTGTACCTGTTTCAAATTTATATGGTGCATCTTTAGCAATGCATGAATCTTTTTCCACAATATCAATCATATCACCACCATATTCAACTGGTGACATTTTCTTTAAATATTTATACTTGCCATATAAAATACCAAAACCGGTTGGACCCATCATTTTATGAGCAGAAAAGCATAAAAAATCACAATCTAAAGCTTTAACATCTATTTTCATATGAGCAACAGCTTGAGCAGCATCTACTACAACAATTACATTATTTTCATGTGCTATTTTAATTATTTCTTCAAGGGGGCTAATATAACCCATAACATTCGATACATAGGTTATTGCGAGTACTTTTGTTTTCTTAGTTAATACTTTTTTAAAAGCATCAACACTGATTCTACCTGTTGAATCAAGGGGAATATATTTTAAAGTGGCCTTTTTCTTTTTAGCAACTTCCATCCAAGGTAAAATATTACTATGATGCTCCAACTCGGAACTAATAATTTCATCGCCTTCTTCAATATAATCCATACCAAAGCCTAAAGCTACCATATTAAGACCATTACTAGCCCCTTTAGTAAAAACAATTTCTTTTTCTAAAGCATTTAAAAACTTTGCACACATAGTACGGGTTTCTTCATATTCGGTAGTTGCTTTATAACTTAGGGTATATACACCACGATTAACATTTACACCATATTCGTTATAATATTCATTAATTTTATCAATAACTACTTTTGGTTTTAAAGCAGTCGCACCAGTATCTAAATATACTAAATCTTGATTGTTTTCTAAAACAGGAAAATCTTTTTTAACATTTAATAAACTTTGCATTCTGCTTTAGCTCCTTTTTTAATTTAATAATTTTTCAGCAAAACCTTTTTCTATTTGCTTTCTAATAGTAGGATCTTCAATATGATCTAAAATAGGTCTAACATATCCCATAACAACTATTTCGGATGCTTCATCTTTGGTTAATCCTCTACTCATTAAATAAAATAAATCTTCTTTATTAATTGAACCAATAGAACAAGCATGGTTTGCTACTACATCATATTCATCAATATACAAATTAGGTAGGGCTTTAATCTTACAAAGCGTAGATAAAGTTAACCCTTTACTTTTTTGTTTAGCAATTGCCTTTGAGGCCTTTTTTTTGATAGTTGCATTATTATTTAAAATAATATCAGCTTCATCTTTAGCAATCGCATAATTAGCAAGTTCACTAGTAGTATTTTTAGTATTATGATATATATCTATAAAACTATCTAATGCAGCTTTTTTGGTTACTAATAATAAATTAATAACCTCTACTTTAGCATTATCACCATTAAGATTAATGATACCATTAATACTTGATGCTTTATCTGATGTAACAATATTATAAACTTTAAGAAAAGCATCCTCAGCAAGGTTTGCGACAAAGTCATTACTAAATTTATTTAATTTACCATTATCAAAAGTAATATATGTTAAAGTAGCACTTTTAGCTAAATCGATGTTAATAATTTCTCCTTTTAACTCGTTTTTAAAAATGGTCTTGCTAGTTGATGGTAAAAGGCTTATCTTGTTTAAATCTAAAATTTTATTATCAAATAATTTTTTAGCTTTAGTCATTCTTTTCACCTAGTGATTCTTTAACTGCACAAGTGCCAATAATACCTGATGGGCGTGATTGCTCATCTTCTAAATCAAATTCATCTTTAACCCAATCATAACCTTCTTGATCTATTTTAGCAATTAATTCTTTACCACCTGAGGTAATGATTTTACCTTGCATTAAGATATGTACTTTATCAACATCTAAATAATCTAATAATCTTTCATAATGGGTAATAATTAAAGCCCCAAAATCACTTGCTTTCATATCATTAACATTTTCCCCAACAACTCTTAAAGCATCAACATCAAGGCCAGAATCAATTTCATCAAGTAAAGCAAATTTAGGTTTTAACATCTTCATTTGTAAAATTTCATTACGTTTCTTTTCACCGCCCGAAAAACCAACATTGACATATCTTTGAGGCAAATCGGCACGCATTTTTAATTGTGATGTAGCTTGTTCAAATGATTTAATATATTTTATAAGTGAAAATTTTTCATTTTCAGCCATTCTAGCATGTAGTGCTGCCTTAATAAAATCAGCATTAGTTACGCCTTCTATTTCACTAGGATATTGCATAGCTAAGAAAATACCCTTGCGACTTCTTTCGTCAACGCTCATTTTTAAAACATCTTTACCATCTAGTAAAATTTGTCCTTTGGTTACTTCATATTTGTAATGCCCCATGATGGTTGAAACAAGGGTTGATTTACCAGTACCATTGGGTCCCATCAAAACATGGAATTCGCCTGTATTCATTTCAAGGTTAACTCCTTTTAAAATTTCTTTGCCATCAACACTTACATGTAAATCAATGATTTCTAATTTAGACATTTATTCCACCTCATTTTGTTTTACTATATATATAATTTGGATAATATTTTCTTCAATATATTATTATACCATTTTTTACAAAATTACACTAGTAAAATGAGAAAAGTATTTTTTTATGACTTATAAAAAAAACAGTTCACTTCCGGAACTGTTTTTTAATTTTAATAATGCTTAAGCAAAATCTTTTACACCCTTTGTTGTGCCAAAATATACACATTTACCAGAACGTTTAAATACTCTACCTTCTTTTGCGAAAGCTTCTTTAACTGCATCATATGCATCTTTAGCATCCTTTTTTTCAGCAAAATAAATGGCAACAACATATTCATCTTTCATTTCTTCGGCTTGCATAGAATTATCTTCTGCACTAGCAAAAGCAAAAACATTTGCATATTTTATTTCTTTGTCATCTAATACATCGGTAAATTCTTTAACTTTCAAGTTAGTTAGAGTATAATAACCCTTCTTATCCATTTTTTCTGTTACCTTACTAACTTTAGGAGCACGCGCAAAAAGAGTTAAAAGTGCTAATAATACCATTAATAAACTTGTTAACCTTAAAGCTTTTTTCATAAATTACCTCCAATAATATTATTCACATTTTTATTATAACAAATTTTATCAAAATTAGCAATGGAAAAACATATTAAAAAAATAAGTAGCCTTTTTAGACTACTTTATTTTTAGGCTTTTATTATGCAAAATCTTTCATTGCTTTTTCAGTGCCATAATAAATCCATTTACCAGCTTTTTTAGCTTCAGTTTTAGAGCCGTGTTCTTCTGCGTAATTTTTTACTGCTTCATATGAATCACTAGCAGTTTTATTATCAGCAAATAATATTGCGGTAACAGATTCACCATCTTTAGTTGCATTAAAACATGCTTCACATTCAACCTTAACAAGTTTTAGCGCTGTAGGAATTATAACCTTATCTTCTACACAAACATAATCTTTCTTTTCCATCTTTTTAATAGCTGAATCAAGATCTTTTGGTGCACAAGATACTAATGCTAATAAAGCCATTAATACAACAGCAATACTTGTTAACCTTAAAGCTTTTCTCATAAATTACCTCCATACTTTAAAATTAATTGCTCTATAATTATAGCAAATTTTAAAAAGAAAAACAACTAAAACTGACTAGAATGCATTTTTTCTTTATTAGATGGCAAGACCACTTTCTAATTTTATCCACAAAGCTACCATTTCTTCGTTTCTAATTACTAAATAAACATCATGCATAATTTCAACTACTTCATCAATGATAGTACCTTTTTTTTCACCTATTACCATCCAACCACTTTTATTATCATAGTAACTATCTTGATTTTTAAGAGCTTGAATAACCATTCTTTCACTTAATTCAAACCCTTCAGCGCTAAATGTTACAACGCCTTTTTTGGCAACAGGAGCTTTTAAATGTTTTTTATACCAAACTGATCTTGGTAATACTCCACAAAGGCCTGTAAAACTTTTGTCATAAGCTTTTAATTCTATTCCCGCAAAGCTAACCCCAAAAGTAATAATTACACTATCACTACTTGCAATACCTAAAGAACAATGTTCACTATCATAATGAGGATGTTTATCAACAATTTGATCGGTTAATTGATAATGAGCTATTAATTTATAGTTTTTATTTAGTTCAATTCCTTTATATGATTTTAATCTTTTAATATAAGCAACGATTTCATTACTTTCATGTTCATAATTATATATTCTTTTGATATTTTGCTTTTTGGAAAAATAACTACTATACCAACTTGTAATAGGAAACAAAATTACTAAAACGGTAAAAGCAATGAAAAAACCTAAGCCATACTCTTTACCAAAGGCGATTTTGCAATAAATATTACCAGCTAAAAAGATAACCGAAAAGACCGTATTAATAATAGGTAATACAATTGTTGGTTTGTTTTTTTTAAGATTGTTTTTCATGCGTTCTGATTGGTTGGTTTGATTATTCATTACTATTTTCTCCTCCTATTATAAAATTAGTAAAGCCATCTGAATAGATAATTTTATTTTCATTTGTTATCCACATTACATATATATCATTAAAATTACTAATAAGCCTTTTACCATCATCAATACTTAAGTTAAATAAAGCGGTTGAAAAAGCATCCGCTAAGGCTGAATCCTTACAAATTATGGTTACTGATAAGTAATCATTTTTAGGCATTAGGGTAGCAGGATCAATTATATGATGATATCTAATGCCATTAAGATCAAAATATCTTTGATAAGATCCACTAGTAACAACCGCATAATCAACTAGTGATACCACTTTTATTGGTGTATTGCCTTGGGGATTTCTAATACCAACGCGCCAACTTTCGCCATTTGGTTTGGCACCTATTAGTTTAATATTACCACCTAAATCTAGTATGTATGAGTTAATACCTTTAGATATTAGATACTTTGCTAACTTTTCAGCAACATATCCTTTCGCAATCGCACCAACATCAAGCATCATTTGTGGATCTTTTAAACAAATGGTATTATTTTCATAATTAATAATAATATCGTTAATATTACTATGTTTTGCGGCTTCTTTTAGTGCTATATCAGATGGAATAGTAGCTTTTGTTTGATCGTATGATGCTTCTTCTCTAAAGTCATGCCAAAGTTTTAATACAGCTCCCATGGCAATATTAGTCTTACCTGATGTTTTTTCATATATATCTATGCCATAACTAACAAGGTCAATAATTGCTTGATCAGCGTTAACTATTTGACCTGCTTTTTTATTAATAGTACATATATTATTAAGGCCTTGATATTCGTTATATATATCATATAACTTATGATAATTATCAAGCATCAATTCGATTTCTTGTGAATTTTTTAAAAAAACTTCTTGACTTTTTTCATATCCAGTAATAGATATCACTGTATCAAAATAATTAAAGTAAGTCTCGGTATAAACTTTAAACCTTTTGCAACCGCTAAGCATTAAAACTAATATGAAACTTAAAAATAAAGAAAAGGGTTTTAACTTTTTCATTTTTAACCTCGGTTTTTTAATTAAATAAAGTAATGTTTTTTGTATATTTTAAAGTTAAATAACTTAAAATACCAACAGCTATACCACAAATAATACCCGAAATTACTAATACAGGTAAGTATAAGCCAATTTCTTTAGTACTCATTATGAAAATAGCTACTATTATTTGACCGATATTGTGCATAATAGAACCAAAAATACTAATAGCAACTAGGCTAAAGCTTGTTAGTTTTTTTAAAATAATCATCACACTTAAGCTTAAAATAGCACCACATAAACCATAAAGAAAAGTTGTAATACTGCCAAATAGAATGCTAGATAAAACAAGACGCACTAAGGATACTAAAATAGCCTCTTTTATACCCATTTTATAAAGGGTATAAATAATCGCAATATTAGCAAGGCCAAGTTTAATACCTGGTAGTCTAATAATTGGTACGACAAATGATACAACAATTAAGGAATCAACATATGAAAGTACTAATGCTAAAGCAATTAAAATGGCTAAAAAAGCAATGATTTTAATTTCTTTTTTCATATTTATGTCACCACATCTACATCTGTTTTTTGACCTACTATTTTTATTACAACTTTATTAGGCAAACAGACAATCGTTTCACCAACTTTAGAAATGCTATAAGTTTTAACACATATTTTATCAGGACAACTTGCTTCAACGATACTTGCTTTACCATCTTTGATAACTAACTTATTATAATGATTTTCTTCATATGTTAAATCTACTTCTATATCTTTATCTAAAGCATATGATGCTTGTTCTTTTTGATTATATATTACAACTACATAACGACCCTTATTACTAAGGAGGTTTATTATGATAATTGCTAGTATTGATACAAGTAAAATACAAGTAATAATAATAATTTCAATTTTATGCTTCTTGAGAATCTTCTTCATATTTTTCTAGATTATTTTTACCTTTAAAAGATGCCTTTATAATGCATCCTACCGGACAAACTTCTGCACATTTACCACAATCAATACAAAGTTCATAATCAATTTCTGCTAAATTATTTTTTACTTTAATAGCTTTTGTAGGACAGTTATTTTCACATTTTTTACATTTAATACAAGCATTTGTACACATTTTGCGTGCAACAGCCCCTTTTTCACGATTGTTGCAAGTAACAGCCATTACTTCAACATCCGCAAATAAAGTGATTAAATGATTAGGGCAAGTTTTAACACACATACCACAACCAATGCATTTTCTTTGATCAACATGGGCAATACCATTTTCAATACAAATAGCACCTACTGGGCAGGCATTAACG
>CANQWZ010000039.1 GCA_947627685.1 uncultured Bacilli bacterium
TATGATCACTGGTGCTGCACAAATGGATGGTGCAATCTTAGTTATTGCTGCAACAGATGGACCTATGGCTCAAACTCGTGAACATATCTTACTTAGCCGTCAAGTAGGTGTTCCTAAATTAATCGTATTCTTAAATAAATGTGATATGGTTGATGATGAAGAATTACTTGAACTTGTTGAAATGGAAGTTCGTGAATTATTAGATGAATATGGCTTCCCTGGTGATGAAACTCCTATCATTCGTGGTTCAGCTTTAAAAGCTCTTGAAGGTGATCCTGAAGCTCAAAAAGCAATTATGAAATTAATGGATACAGTTGATTCATATATTCCTGATCCAGTTCGTGAAACTGATAAACCATTCTTAATGCCAGTTGAAGATGTATTCTCTATCACTGGTCGTGGTACTGTTGCAACAGGACGTGTTGAACGTGGTACTGTTAAAGTTGGTGATACAGTTGAAATCATTGGTATTAAAGATACTCGTTCAGCTGTTATTACTGGTGTTGAAATGTTTAGAAAATTATTAGACCAAGCTGAAGCTGGTGACAATATCGGTGTTTTACTTCGTGGTATTGCTCGTGAAGAAGTTGTTCGTGGACAAGTTCTTGCAAAACCTAAATCAGTTACACCTCACTCAGAATTTAAAGCTGAAGTTTATGTATTAACTAAAGAAGAAGGTGGCCGTCATACAGCATTCTTCTCTAATTATCGTCCACAATTCTATTTCAGAACTACCGATGTAACAGGTGTTATTGAACTTCCTGAAGGTACTGAAATGGTTATGCCTGGTGACAACACACAAATGACAGTTAAATTAATTCACCCTATCGCAGTTGAAAAAGGTACTAAATTCTCAATTCGTGAAGGTGGAAGAACTGTAGGTGCTGGCTCAGTTTCTGAACTTGAAAACTAATAATACATTTGTCCTTTTAAAAAATAGTCCTAATAAAGGGACTATTTTTTGTTTTTTATATAAATACCCTAAAATTTGACAATTATTTCAAAAAGTGCTATAATATCTTCTACTAGAAGATATTATTTTAAAAAAAGGATGGTGATTTGAAGTGACTCAAAATAATCCCCAAAAATTAGCAAAAGAAGAAATAACTGATAATTTAATTTTTAACTTTAAAAATAATCCCCTTACTGATTTTTTTAATTGTTGCAAAGGAGAAAATGGTATTTTAAAAACCCTTTTACTTTACGAAAAATTAGAAAAAAGAACTTTAACACCTGGGGAAATTGGTAATATTCAAAACTTAACTAGTGGTAGAGTAGCAACAACCCTTAAAAGTTTGGAAAAAAAGTTTTATATCAAAAGAACTATAGATAATAATGATCATCGTAAAATAATCGTTAAATTAACAGAAAAGGGCCAAAAAGTAGCTGAAAAGATAATGGAAAAAATTAAAGCTACTGTGCAAAAATTAATTGAAAAATTAGGTGAACACGATACAAAAGAATATTTACGCATTTTAATGCGTTTAAATAGTAAGTAGGTTGATATAATGCCAGAAAAAATATTATGTTACATAGCTTTAAGTATTTTGGGCTATTTATTAGGTAGTATTATGTTTAGCCCTTTAATCATGAAACATTTTAAAAAAATGGATATTACTAAAGTAAGTAGTGATCACAATCCTGGTGCTGCTAATGCTTTTATTTATGGCGGTATTACTTGTGGTATAGCATCTTTACTTTTGGATATGTTAAAAGGTTTTATACCGGTTTTCCTAGCCCAAAACTTTTTGGGTAGTAGAAATAATTTTTTTATCTTAGTAATGATTGCGCCAGTTATTGGCCACGCTTTTCCCCTTTATAAAGGCTTCCATCAAGGTGGTAAATGTATCGCTGTCAGTTTTGGTACTATGCTTGGCTTAATGCCATATTTTAGAATTGTAATTTTACTTGCTTTTTGGTATATCTTTTTTTCAACAATTATAATTATTTGTCCTCATAGTTTACGTAGTGTTGTTACTTATTTATGTTTTTGTGTTTCAATTTTCTTTGTTACATCACTTATAACTATTATCATAAGTTGTCTTTTTACAAGTCTTATTGTTATTATTAAACATTTAAAATCATTAAAAGTTATGGAGAAAAAAGAAGTGCGTTTTGCCTTCATAAAAAGATAATATGAAATTTTTAATTTTGTCTTGCAAAACAGGTGGGGGCCATGATGCGGCAGCCCATGCTTTAGAATTACAACTACAATTAATGCATCATAGTGCTTATGTTTTTGACTATTTGACCCTGGCTGGAGAAAAAGTTTCTAAATGTGTAAGTAATGCTTATGTTAATTTAGTAAAAACGATCCCAGGTGCCTTTGGTGAACTTTATAAACTTGGTATGTTTGTTAGTAAACATGCTAAAAAATCACCTGTTTATCAAGTAAATAAAAAAATGGCTAAATATCTTGAAAAATATTTAAGTGAAAATACTTATGATGCCATTTTAATGACACATTTATTTCCCGCTGAAACCCTAACTTATATGAAAAGTCAAGGCATTAAATTACCACCATGTATTGCGGTGGCAACTGACTATACTTGTATACCTTTTTGGGAAGAAACCTCTTGTGACTATTATATTATTCCCCATCCATCTTTAGTAGATGAATTTGTAAAAAGAGGCGTACCTTTTGAAAAACTAAAACCCCTTGGTATTCCTTATAGCCCTAAAATTAAAGAAGACATTACGAAAGCTGATGCTAGATGTAAACTTAATTTACCTCAAGATGGTTTAATTGCCTTACTTATGGGTGGCAGTATGGGGGCTGGTAAAATGGTTAAATTAGTAAAAGCCTTTATTAAAAAACAAAAAAGTTTCCCTATCATGGTTGTTGCCATTTGTGGTAATAATAAAAGAGTAAACAAGAAAATAAAGCGTAAATGTCATAACAATCCTAATTTTGTTATTTTAAAACAAACTAATGAGGTTTTTTTATACTTAAAAGCTTGTGATATTATTTATACAAAACCAGGTGGCCTAAGTTCTACTGAGGCAGCGGCAGCGCGCATACCGATTGTTCATACTTACCCTATACCTGGTTGTGAAACAATTAACCGTAAATTCTTTAATGAATTAGGAATGTCAGTTTCTGCTCCTAAAGCTTGCCAATTAGTTCAAATAGGGTTAGATTTATTAACCTCACCCCAAGCAATTAAAAAAATGCAAGAAGCACAAATTAAAAATGTTGATAGCGAAACGACTAAGAAAATTGTTGACTTTGTAGTTAATGATATTTTAAGTTAATTTTTATAAACATGTTGATATTAGTTCATTATCAATTAAAATATTTATGAACAATTTACAAGATAAGAGGAAAAAGATCATGTTTATTGATACACATGTCCATCTTAATAGTCCTGAATTATCAGCTCATTTAGAAGAAGTTTTACAAGATGCTCTAAGAAATAAAGTTACCAAAATGATTGTTGTAGGTTATGATTTAGAAACTTCTAAAAAAGCCGTTGTTTTAGCTCATAATTATGACTTTGTATATGCGGCAGTGGGTTTTCATCCAACGGAAATAAAAAATTATACTGATAAAGAATATCAAGAATTAGAACTTTTAGCTGCCGATCCAAAAGTTGTTGCCATAGGTGAGATAGGTTATGATTTTCACTGGGATACTACTACTAAAGAAGAACAAAAAAAAGCTTTTGTTAGGCAAATTCGTTTAGCTAAAAAACTAAAATTACCAATTATTATTCATAGTAGAGATGCTCATCAAATAACTTATGATACCTTAGTAATAGAAGAAGCTAAAGAAGTAGGCGGTATTTTACATTCTTATAGTGGAAGCGTAGAGATGGCTAAAGAATACATAAAAATGAATTTCAATTTTGGTATCTCAGGTCCTGTTACTTATAAAAATGGTAAAAATATGAAAGATGTTGTAGCCAGTATTGATGTTAAATATTTAGTATCTGAAACAGATTCACCCTATCTTTCACCTCATCCTTATCGTGGTATGGAAAATGGTCCTAAAAATATTCCTTTAATTGTCAAAACTATGGCCGATATTAAAAATATATCCATAGAAGAAATGGCACAAAATATTTTAAATAATGTAAAAAGAATTTTAGGAGAACGCTATGAATAAAAAAATAATAAAAATAAGTATGATGCTCTTTTTGATGATGGGATTAACTTTGGTATCTAGTTGTAGTTTACAAAAATTAATTGAAAATAAAATTACCAATACCATCGAAAATAAATATATTGAATACACACAAAATATTACCATTGAAGATCTAGAACAGGCATTAACTGTTGCATCCGAAATAGCTCAAGCATCTAACATAGCTATTAAATGCACTAGAAATAATCCCTTGCTTGCAACTACTTATTTAGGTAGTGCAGTCATTTTAAAAAGAACGGCTAGTCTTAATGATACTTATGATTACCTTGCCATCACAAATCGTCATGTGATTGGATCATTAACAAATGCTACCATAAAGGTTTATCTAGGTAACAATATCTATATTGATGCAAGCCTATTAACATATGATGTAAATTATGACTTAGCGCTAATTAGCTTTAATACTGGTATAATGCTAGAAGTTGCAACACCTGTTGATGAAACGCCTATTGTTGGTCAATTTGCGATTGCTGTTGGTTCACCATATGATATTGAAGAATATTATAATACCGTAACCATTGGTAACATTAGTGCCGTAAATCGTAACTACATGATGGAGGATGCTTATGGTAGGAGTGTATTAAATACTTTTATCCAACATGATGCCTTAATTAATTCCGGTAATAGTGGTGGTGGATTATATGATATTTATGGCCGACTTTTAGGTATAAATACTTGGAAATTAGTAGGTGATGATGATGAAATAGTTGGTATCAATTTTGCGATACCGGTTAGTATTGTTTTTAGTACTTTTAGTACTTATTTAAATGCCTAAAAAACTAGTGTTATTATTCACTAGTTTTTTAGATTATGTGAAAATGTTCAGGGTTTAAATAACCTATGAATAAGTTCAGGGTGTCCCTGAAGGAATTCATAGGTTATTTAGTTGAGCCTAAACTTATTCAAGACCTTAGGTACAATAAAATACGGCTTTCCAACGAACCCATTAAGGTACTAATTCTAAAATAAAAACTATCTTTAAAGGTGTTGAGAATTATAAAAAATTTAATAGATTTAGAAATAGAATTATCCATTCATCAAATAAAGATGTTCCCATAAAAATAGATTAAATTATATATTTTATATGTTAAATAGCTCGCCTAATGGCGAGCTATTTTTGACCCTGAACTTATTCACAGGGTCGTTTTTTATTCTTTTTCAATATTAATAAACCAAGGTAAATTACTTTTTTTAAAATACATCGTTTTAGCATATTCATTAAAACTTGCATAAAAACCAGTAGTTGGATTAATCTCGATACCAATAACATCATCTGGTGTATCATACCACGTTTTAGGTTTATTAGTAATTTTATAATATGCTTCAACCGTATCAGCCCAAATATATTTGCCAAATTTAGCATCATTAGTAGAAATAATAGGATCGTTATTATCATAACCAGTCCAAACACTAACTACAATATCAGGATTATAACCCACCATCCAATTATCAGTATCAGTTGAACCACTTTTGGCCGCATACTTGGTTGATAGAAGACTTTTAATACTAACACCAGTAGGTCTAATATTATAAGTCATATTATTATCAAAAACCGAAGTCATTGCTTCATTTAATAAATATACATCACTACTATCTGCGATACGGCTTTTTTTAGGTGTTGCCTCATACAAAACCTCATCATCCATCGTTGTTATTTTGGTAATCATGGTTGGCTCTACCCTTTCACCAAGATTGGCAAGTATCGCATAAGCTTCCGTTAATTCTTTAACCGATACTTCCTTTACTCCAAGGGCAAGTGATGGAATAGATGGAATATCACCCTTAATTCCAAATCTTTTTAAAGTGTTAACCATTTTATCGCAACCTAAAAATAAATGAGTTTTAACAGCGTAAATATTATCACTAGTAGCAAGTGCATAAGCCATAGATACATCAAACCCCGCATAAATGCTTTGAAAATTAGTAGGGGCATAAGCAATATTGTCATAGTAAAAGGTTGTTGGTTCACTTGCAAATGTTGTTGCAACCGTAAAACCATTTTCAAGCGCTGTTAAATAAAGAAAAGGTTTAATAGATGAACCCGGTTGCCTAATGCTAGAAGTAGCTCTATTATAAGCACTTTTTTCATAATCTTTACCACCTACTACCGCAAGAACGTACCCCGTTTTAGGATCTATGGCGTATACCGCCACTTCAATATCACTATTAGGAGTTCTTTTTTTTATACTTTCATTGATAGCATTATAAAATTTAGTATCTAGAGTTGTATATACTTTGATGCCGGCGTAGCTTTCATTATTAATTTTAGGCATCTTTTTTAAAGCATCTAAAACTAAATCTTGAAAATAGGGTGCATTAATAACATCATCATTAGGATTATTACCAACACAGCTAATAGAAGATGCTCTTGCGACATTATATTCTTCAAGACTAATTACTTCATCACTTAACATTTCTTTTAAAATTAGATTGCGTCTTTCTTCATTATTAATAGGATTTTTAATTGGTGAATAAATAGTTGGTCCTTTGGGAATACTAGCAATAGTTACGGCCTCTATTAAAGATAGTTCGCTTGCATGTTTATTAAAATAATAAATACTAGCATCCTCAACCCCATAAATGCCATGATCAAAATAAATAGAGTTTAAATAGCCTTCTAATATTTCGTCTTTAGAATATTTTTTCTCAATATTTAAGGCAATTAAAATCTCATTAATTTTTCTTTTCCACGTTTTTTCTTGTGTTAAATATAAATTTCTAACATACTGCTGGGTGATGGTTGAGGCACCTTCAGTTATTTTATTATTTTTAAGGTTTTTCAATAAAGCCCCACCCATTCTAATAATATCAATACCATGATGTTGATAAAAACGTTTATCTTCAACTGCTATAAAAGCCTTTTTAAGATAAGAAGATATATTATCTAATTTAACATATGATTGTTTCTTACCATTTGAATAACTTAAATATTTATAATTATTACTATCATATAATTCAACATTAATGATTTGAGGCATTTGATAATTCATGTTAGTAGTAATAATGGCAATTGTTAAAATAAAAAGAGCCAAAAATAAAGTAGAAGCAATAATTAAGACCTTAAAAACTTTAAAAATATTTTTTTTCATTCTTAATCACCGCTTATATTTTGGCAAATTTAATAAATTTTATACAAACTAAAAAATCCAAATTATTGCATTACAAAATTTCATCATTTAAAATGGCTTTAATGGTAGAAGGAATCATCTTAGTATAAAAAATATTTTCTACTGATGTGGCATGAAAAAAATTAGTAACAATTATCGCCCGATCGGTTAAAATTTTAGTATCTTTTAAATTACTAATTAACATAGCATCATCAAAAAGAAGATAGTTAAAATTAATTTTTTGATCATTTAGGATAAGAGTATTTTCATCAACTAAAACAATCGCCTTTTTAATTTGACAATAATCTAAATTAGATAATTCTATATCTTGCTTTGATAAAATAATAAATTGATAAAATAGCATTAATTAATTACCTCTTGGTAATTATAACACATAAAAGTAAGTGCTAATAAATTAAAGCATTAAATGATTTACAAAACTTTAGCTTTGTGCTATAATAAGCATAAGAAGAAACAGGTGGAAATATGAAAATAAGATGTAAAAATTGTTATCGTGTTTTGAATCCTAATGAAGAATATTGTACCAATTGTGGTGAACATAGTGCTAGAATGCAACAAGCAATGTTAACCGGTAATTATGGACCAGATGCCACCGGTAAATTAAAAATAGCTCTTACCATCTTTGGAATTGCGGGGTTTATTATTTGTGGCCTTTTACAAGTTGTTTTTGCCTTAATCGAAAATAAGATAAATGATGGAAATGGTTATACCAATTTATTTTGTGAATCTAATAGTTTATTTTATAGTAGTATATTAACTATTATAATAACACTAGTGGTATTTAGAAAAGACCTTAAAGACTATTTCCCCACTATTAATAAAAAACAACTTTTAGGTAGTATCCTAATTGCTATTTTAGTAAGTGCTATTGTAATAATACTTACTAATTTATCTAATTTTACTTTGCTATTTCCTAAATATATTGTAAACTATTTAAAGACGGATGACAAAGTTTTTTTTGATATTGTTGGTAGTTGTATCTTTAAAATAGTAATAGGCGCTATTTTGGTGGGTATTTCAGTAGAAATTTTAGGGCATAAATATTTAGTAGATGCTCTTGATGAAACATTACTTGGTGATAAAGCTATTTATTTTATTACTGTTATAGCTTCTACTTTTATGGAAGTAATTTGGATTATGTCCATAGATGTTTTAGTAGTTAGTTTAATTATTAATTTAGCAACTACGGGTATATATATGTATACAAATCGCAATCTTTTAATTAATATTATTATGCGCGTTTTGATAACTATTATAGCTGTCGTAATATTTATAATTTGAGGTGGAAAAAATGGGACTAACAGCAGGAATTGTTGGCTTACCAAATGTTGGCAAGTCAACATTATTTAATGCCATAACAAAAGCGAATGCTTTCGCAGCAAACTTTCCTTTCGCAACAATCGAACCAAATGTTGGCATTGTTGAAGTAAAAGATGAAAGATTAAACAAAATTGTCGAGATAATTAAACCAAGAAGTATTGTTCCAACTTCCTTTTCTTTTACGGACATTGCAGGACTTGTTAAGGGTGCAAGTAAAGGTGAAGGACTTGGTAATCAGTTTTTATCGCATATAAGAGATGTAGATGCCATTTGTGAAGTAGTACGTTGCTTTGATGATCCTAATATTGTTCATGTTGAAGGTAAAATTGATCCGCTTAGTGATATTGCCGTTATCAATTTAGAATTAATACTAGCTGATTTAGAAGTTGTTGAAAAAAGATTACCTAAAATTGAAAAGAAGGCTTTATTAAAGGTTGATAGTGAATCCGTTTTTGAATATCAAATTTTAAAAAAGTTACAAGATGCTTTCTTAAAAGAACTACCAGCTAGAATGGTAAACTTAACCTTAGAAGAAAAGCAATACATCAAAAATTATCAATTTTTAACGATGAAACCAATCCTTTATGTTGCTAATGTCGCAGAAGAAGATATTGCTAGTGGTAACAAATACGTTGATTTAGTTAAAGAATATGCGCAAAAAGAAGGATCTAAAATAGTTGTTATTTCGGCGAAAATTGAAGAAGAATTAAGCATGTTAGATGAAGATGATCGGCAAATATTCTTAGAAGATTTAGGACTTAAAGAAAGTGGCATAGATGTCCTTGTTAGAGAAGCCTATAGCCTTTTAGGTCTTTGTACTTTCTTTACGGCTGGTGAAAAAGAATGTCGAGCTTGGACTTTTAAAAAAGGTATGCTTGCACCACAATGTGCCGGTATCATTCATAGTGATTTTGAAAAAGGCTTTATTAAAGCTGAAACTTATTCATATGATGATTTAATTGCTTTTGGTACACCTTTAAAAGTTAAAGAAGCTGGTAAAGTTAGACTAGAAGGAAAAGACTATGAAGTCAAAGATGGAGATATAATGTTATTTAGATTTAATGTATAAAAAAGGGGTGAAATCATGGATGAAAAAAATCTTTACTTAGAATCATTAAAAGTACGTAATTATGAAATGTATAAATACTTTAAAAGGGGAATAGAAATAATCAGTATTTTAAAAGAAAAGACATATGAAGCTTATATTGTTGGTGGTGCAGTCCGTGATTTTCTTTTAAATATTGATTTTAATGATATTGATATCGCCACCAATGCAACACCTTCTACTATTAAAGAAATCTTTTCGGAATTTGATCTAGATGATACATATGAAAATTTAGGTTCTATTGTCATAAAAGAAGCAGGTTTCCGTTATGAAATTACTACCTTTAGAAACGAAGAATATGTAAAATATAAAATCAAAGATGTGCATTATTCGCAAAAGTTAGTTGAAGATATAATTAGAAGAGATTATACAATTAATGCTTTAGCTCTAACCCCTAACTTAACCATTGTTGATTTAGTAGATGGACAAAAGGATTTAGAAAATGGCGTTGTTAGAATTATAGGTAGTGCTAAAAGACGTTTCAAAGATGATCCAACACGCATTTTTAGGGGTTTATTGTTAGTTGCTAAATATAATTTTCATGTTGAACTTAACACTGAAAAAGGCATGCGAAAAGGTCGCAATGACTTAAAAATGTTAGGTGATAATAAAATCATTCCCATAATGATAAAAATTTTACAAGAAAAATATGGTCTAAAAGCCTTAAAGATTATTGATGATAATAATCTATTTAAATTTTTACCAAATTATTCATATTGGGTTAGATTAATAATTAAAAATTACAAGAAATTATCTTTAATTGAAAAGATGACCTTATTATATCGTATCATGGGTAATATTCCTGATAATACCGGTCATAACCATAATGAACTTGAAGAAATTAATAAACTATTAGAACTTTCTAAACATATAACCGTTAATAAAGTAAGCCCAATAATGGTTTATAAAATAGGAGTTGAAGATTTATTAAAAGCTGATCGCATTGCAAAAGTTTATAGTCGTAAATATAAGAAGCAAAAACGTGAAATCAATAAAATTAATCGTCATTTACCTATCCACTGTGCTAAAGAATTAGATTTTACCAATCTAGAATTAATTGATTTAGTAAAAAATGATGAGCAAAAAATAGCAAGAATCATGAACGAATTAATTGCTAAAGTTGTTAATAAAGAAGTTCCTAATCGTAATTTTCAGTTAAAAAATGAAGTTTTAAAAATGATTAGTAAGGCAAATGCTACTAAGGATGATAATATCTTACGTCATAAAAAAGAAAATGATGAAGATTTTGATGATGCCAAAAAGGAAACTGAACTTTATCAAAAAGTATATGAGAACTATGATGAAGATCCTAGTGCTGATTTTGATGCTTGGGACCAAATCCCCGTTGATGTTGATTATTATGAACAAATGGCAAATCCTAATGATAATAAACAAAAAGAAATATCTGATGTTGCTTTAAATGCCCTTAAAGAAGATTATCGTGAAGATTTTATGCATTTGTATCAAATCTATTTAAAAGGTGTAAAAGATTATTATAGTTTACCTGAACGTGAACAACGCGTACGATCAGAAGAATTAAAACAACAAGTCAAAGAATTCCTTTTACGAAATAATGAGAAATATCGGATTTTACATGAGAAAGGATTAATCTAATGAAAAAGTTTATCGAAATGAAAATCAATGAAGATGTTGAGTTTTATGCCTTAGTAGAATCGATTCAAAAAAGATATACCCCTAACAAAAGTGCCTACTATAGTATTACTTTATCAGATGGTGATAGTAGTATCGATGCTCGTGTTTGGGATGTTAATTTAGTTGAAAAAAATGAAGTTTCATCAAGTAGCATTTGTTACTTTAAAGCTCATATTAATGAATATGCGGGGAAAGCCCAATTTGTTATTAACAGTATCAGAAATGCTACTGATGAAGAAATCAAAGATAAAAAGTTTTATCGTACAGCTCCTTTAACAAAAGAAGAGTTAAAAACTAACATTGAAATATATATAAATAAAATACAAAATACTATTCTAAAAAACCTAGTAGAAGGTTTAATTAGCAAAGTAGAAGATGATTTTTATTCCTATCCTGCTGCGATG
>CANQWZ010000040.1 GCA_947627685.1 uncultured Bacilli bacterium
AGATAGTTCAGAAAAATTTTTATTAGAAAAATCGTTTTTTACTTTGCTTGTAACATCATCGGCATTATCTACAATTTCACCGGTACCACCTCCTCCAAGATAGTCTCCTGGGTTGGTAAAGTTCTTCTCATGCTTACATCCAGATAGCACAAAAATGAATAAGCTAAGTGACATTATCAAAATTACCATTCGTTTCATAATTACCTCCATGTGTTATTTTATTATACGCAAATTTAACTATATCTTAAGCAAAATAATAACATTTTTAATTTATTTTTTCAATTGAATAAATAAAATTTTATTTCTTCTATTTTGCTTTTAATAAATTTCTTATAAATTATCAAAAACTTTAAATAAACAAAAATTATCCTAAAATATAGTTTAAATCTTCTTTTGATAATTTAGTAATTGATGAATCATCATTAGATATAAGTTTATCAATTAAGTCTTTTTTAATGTTTTGTAATTCAATTACTCTTTGTTCAATAGTATTACGACATATTAATTTGATAACTTCTACATTTTTAGTTTGACCTATACGATGTGTCCTATCCGTTGCTTGATTTTCTACCGCAACATTCCACCATGGATCTAAATGAATAATGGTATCAGCACCAATTAAATTTAAGCCAGTACCACCTGCTTTTAATGATATCAAGAAAACTTTAATGCTTTCATCATTATTAAATGTATTAGCAAGATAAATGCGATCTTCAGCTTTAGTTTCACCTGTTAATTTATAATATTTTATCTTACTTGCCTTCATTTTTTCTTCGATGATTGTAAGGGCACTTACAAATTGTGAAAAGATTAGAATGCGATGTCCATTTTCAATATATTCATTTACAATATCCATTAGGGCCTCAATTTTACCACTTTGACCATGATAATCATCTAAGAAAGTGTTTGGATCCACACAAATTTGTCTAAGTCTAGTAATAATCGATAAAAAGGCAATTAATTTGTTATCCGCATTTAAAGCATCTTTGGCTTTTAAAACATAAGCATCATATAGTTTTTTCTGTTCTTCACTTAAATCAGCTGTTATTACTCTTTCATACTTATTAGGTAAATCAGTTAAAACTTCTTGTTTAGTTCTTCTTAAAATAAAAGGAGCAATTTTTTTAGATAATTTGGCTAAATATTCATCATCGTTTGCTACATCTTTAAAAGATGTAACAGGTGGTAAATAATCAGGCATAATATAATCAAATAATGACCATAAATCATAAACATTATTTTCTATTGGCGTACCTGTTAAAGCAAATTTATGTATTGCTTTTAGTTCTTTTACGGATATTGTTTTTTTAGCTTTCGTATTTTTGATGTATTGTCCCTCATCAATGATAAGATAATTAAAATTAAAATCTTTAAGAGTATTATCATTACGTAATGAATCATATGAGGTAATATAAATTACCTTTTCATCATGTTTGATTTGTTCTATTATGCTTTTTCTTTCACTTTGCATGCCATATATTTCTTTTATTTTAGTATCGGGATCAAATTTTTCAAATTCACTATGCCAATTAAAAATTAAACTTTTAGGACATACAATTAGTGATGGCATTTTAGTTTCATCACTTTTTAGTAAAGTGATAATTTCAAGGGTTTTACCAAGCCCCATATCATCTGCTAATATACCGCCTAAATTATAACTTGTTAAAATTTTTAACCAGTTATAACCTTCTATTTGATAAGGACGCAAAGTTGCATTGATATTTGGTAAAGGCAAATTAGCATCTTTAAAGTTAGCAATATCGTGTATTATTTTTTCGACATGTTCATCTAAAGTAATATTATTTGCGTAATTTTGAAGTTTAAAAGATTGATAAAGCGGTTTTTCAACTTCTTTAGTTAGTGTTTTTTCATTTAATTTTAAATCAGAAACTAATTCATTAAATGTAGTTGCCTCAGCATTATTCAAATCAATAATGGTATTTTTGTTTAAAATTAAATATTTTTGTTTTTTACGAATAGCTTTTAAAATTTGATACAATTCTTCATCATTATATTCAGAATTTTCTAAAAGGAAAGATAGTAAATTATTTTGATATTTTACTCTTAAAGTAGGTGTACTAAATTTAGAAATTTTCTTGTTGGCAATATCTTCTGATAAAAATACTTTACAAATCTTTTTTAAGTAACTAAAATCCATGGTAAGAAAACGATAAATGGCATCATCTTTGGTTATTGTATTATCTTCAAAGCCCACATTACTTAAGTAAGTTAAATATTGTTGATATTTTTTTTGATCATAATAATTATTAAGATTTTCAGCTTCAATCACCTTATCATTCTTTTTAAGGATGGTCTTTACCGTAATAGTACCATCAGGACAGTCAAAATAAGCTTCAATATCAACTAAATCAACTTTGAAATCATTAGTAATTTCCGGTGCTATTTCAATGTTTTCTTGATAATGCATAAAGAAATCCTTTTTAAATTCTTTGAGTACAGGTTTAATATTAAAACCATCATATTTTTTAGCCAAAAGGATTAAACTGCTATTTTTATTAGGGCAATTAACAAGATCGACAACTTTATTTTGCTTATCAAAATAATAAAGGCATTCATTAGAACTTAAAAGATCATTCTTTTTCGCAAGACTAGTATGTAATACGTAATCTTTATCAACCTTAATTTTAGTATCAATAAGATTTAATCTTACTAAATAAGGCATTTCTTCAAAATAAATATAGCGGCCCTTAAGGTTTTCCATCATTAAATTAAAGGTTACACTTTTTAATAATAATTCTTTAGAGGTAGAATAGTTTACGGCACCCATTAGTATGGCTAATATTTTTTGATCATCTTTATTAAAATTATCCATGCGATGACAAAAACTTAATTGCTTACCATAACTTATAATTTCATTATCTATTATAGCATTAAAGAAAGTGTTAATATTTTTTACTATATAATATTTATTATTGCCAACTCTTAAGGTTAACAAAAGACGATCTTTATACTCAGATAATTTGAATGAATATTCAATATTTATTAAATTATTAGAAAGTAACTTGCCTTCTTCTTTTTTTATTAGTTCTTCTGAGACATTTTTTAAATCATTAGTGAATTTTTTTAATTGCTTTTTTAAAGCGTTTATGCGATATTCTTCTAGTTTTGCTTTGAACGCTTTTTCAAAACCCAATTCTTCAGCGTTTTTAATGTATTCTATTAACGAAAAAATATCAAGTTTATTATCGAGATAGTTCATCTCATTATAATAATTTATGACATCATTTTCTAAATTAATATATTCTTCAATATACATAGCACAAATATGATATTTAGGGTTTTCATGAAGATATTCTAAATAATAATAGACAATTATTCCTTGATTATCTAAGTCCATTTTAAAACCAGGTTTAAAATAGGCAAATAATAGTTCTTGTTCTTTTTTATCTAACATAACATTTTCACCTTTTAGTTCTTAAATATATGTGGTTCAACAAAGCGTCTTTTTTTTAAACCGTGCTTTATAAAAGAATTCAAATATTTGTTGTCTGGCAAATATGATAAAGCCGTTTCAATATATTCATTATCTTCATAACCAACCCATATTTCATTAGGACATACTAACATGTCAATTACTTTTTTAGGCTCTTTAGAAATTATTTCATCATGATGAGTTTTAATATATTTTCTTTTGGAATCTCTATCGATTAAGTTACTGTATTTACTAAAAGTATCAAAATCAAAATTTTTAGCAGCTTCATAACTTAAGTGGTATACTTCTTTTTGTTGTAATAATTGTATAACACTTTCTGGTTTAGCATTATTAAGAATTATACTTTGATAATCACTAATATAGATAAAATTATCTACTAATGACCAATACATATTAACGTTATTAGTATTTCTAATAATAGCTTGAAAAATTTGACATATTAATTCATCAGGATTAATAAGTTTTATTAAACCATTGCGATAGATAACCATTTTTACCCATTCATATTCATTATTTTCTCTTAATAATTTAATAGAGGTATTTAATAAATAGTTACTATGATTGACATAATTACTTTTATTAGCAACCCATAATAAAACTTCTTTAATAGGGCTATTATCCATAAAGGCTGTGCAAAGTGATTCTAGATATGGTGTGTTATTAGCAACTAAGAGCCATAAATATTTTTTATATTTATAATCGATATCCAAAAATTGTATTCTTTCACAAAAGGTGATTAGTTCAGTAATAGTGGCTTTAGGAATTAAATTACTTAATTCATTAAAAAGCTTAAAATCAAAAAAATTATTAACAAACTTATTAGCTAAAGTAATTAATTCATTAGTAGATTCATACTTTTTAGCATCAAATAATTTCAACATTATAATTTTTTCATTTAGTCGCCAAAGAACATATTTGCTATTATCAAAATATTGATAATAATTTGGTATACATTTATAATTGTGATAATCATAATTGAGAATTATCCTAAAGCTTTCATACTTTGAAATGACAACTTTAATCTCATTTAAGCTAATATCAACAAGTTCAAAATTTAGTTCATTGGCATTTCGCAAATCAGTTTTAGAAAATATTGTTTTTTTACAATAAATTTCAATAAGATCAATCACCTTTTTATCAACAACTTTTAAGTTATTATCATTATTGTCATAAATAACTTTATTATTTAAATCAAATACAACAATGTTATTTTTTCCATCGTTAGCATTTACAATGCCAATACCATATTTTTTATCAAAAACTATATCATTTACTTGCATAAGAAACTCCTTGACATATATTCTATCATAATCTATTTATATATACCATTAATTTGTCAAAAAAAATAATAAATTGACATTTATAAAATAAATTATAAATGTCAATTTTATAAAACAACTTAAAAAATTATATATCCTTTCTAAGTTCTGTTAATACTTTACCTTTATAAGAAAAATATAATGGTCCTTGGACATTTTTTCTTTTTAATAATATTTGTGCTAGATTAGAAAGATAATATTTTTCGCCATGATATTCTACCATTCTATCATCAATAACTTTTACTTTGATGTTATTATCATTAACAAATTCTAGTTCTTCACCTGGTAAAATACCTAGTTCACTAAAAGTAAAGTTGCTTTTTCTAATGGTTTTAGCAAGATTTTCATCTTTAGTCTCAGCTTCTGTTAAGTCATGCTTATGAAGTTTTCCTTCTTGACCGGTAATTTCCGCAATTGATTTTAATAACTCATATGCGTCTTCTTTTGAAATAGCATAAAATTCACGTACTCTTTTTTTGCCTTCAAAATTATCAATGGCCCGTAAATGCGGATTTAATCTATCAATAAGATCATGAATTTTTAAATCCGATAATCTTGAAGAAGTTTCAAATGTGGCATATACTCGAAAAGCAAATGGTACACATTCACTTCGGTTTAGTTGTGATAATCTTTTATTAATATCATCAGCATATCCAATCTTTACATATTCGGGAAATGATGGATTTGTTAAAATATAAATTACACCTGTTTTTTCTTCCATATAATTTTTTATACTCCTTGATTGTTGGTTTTTCATAAATTACTTATTTTTTATCAACTAAAATATTTTAATTTAATTTTTCGTTAATTTAATCTAAAAAGTTACTCATTTATTTTTTTATTTGCTTTTAGTATTTATTGTAAATTATTTTATAAGATATTTATCTATTTCATTATATATTTGATCTTTTTATTACCAAGTATAATTATACAATAATAAAATTGTCTAGTTAAAAAGTTTAACAAGGATGCTTTTCTTTGCTTTTAGATTTTATATTGCAAATAATTTTATTTAGAATCCTTTTTATCTGATTTAATAGTTATATTAGATTTATTCTTTTCAAGAATATCTTTTACAAATTTTTTTATTTCCTTATCTTTTAATAATGTGTCTAAATTATCACGTAAATTTAAAAGTTCATCTTTTGTTGGCTTTTTGCCTTCCTTTAATTGAGTACCAAACTTTCTATATTCATATAATTGTTTTGTTTGCATATGATACATAAAGTCATCAATTGAACGTTTTTCTTTTATATTAAATATAAATAATCCATCTTTATAACTATTTAGTAGAGTTAAAATATCATTGCAATATTTGCTACAAATACTAATTATTCTAACGATGTTTTCTATATTACCACCATTATTAAAAAGATATAATTCAGTTTGAGAATCTTCACTCATATGTATTGTAACACAACTAATCTTTTCACTATAATTTCTCTTATTAACTTTATAATTAATAATAGATTGAAATATAGAAATCAAAGAACTTCCAAATAAAGCAAAATTAAATCCCTGAGACCACGATAATATTTTATCTTCTAAAGTTATCGTAAAAACGATAGATAGTATAAAAGATAATATACTTAATGTTAAGAATATATAAATTGATATTTTATTTGTTTTCATAAATCAAACTACCTTTCCAATTGTAAAAAATTTAAAACGTTTTTATAAATTTACTTGCACTATCTAATTATAATAGCTTTTTATCACTTACATACTGATATTAATTTACTTTTTTATATATCAAGACTTTGTGGATTAATTAAAAATTCTTTTATAGCGATTATTAAATGATATTTTCTAAAAGATGAGTATTTTCAATTTGTCTAAAGTTTAATTGGGCATTTCGCAAGTCAACATTTTCAAAAAAGATTATTAAGTAGATATGATTTACTAGATTCTTTAAAACTGTTATTACCTTTACTAAACTATTATGTTTTATAACTCTTAGCATATTTAAATAATGGTCTCTTTTTATCGTATGAAAGTTCTCTTCTTTTTTATATTTCTTCAATGCCAATTTCTTTGAAATATTGATATGTACCATCATAAAATTTAGGTAAACGAGTGCTATCTTCAGGAAAACCATTATGAGTATTAGAGTTACCAGTTGGTACACAAATAACCATTCCCATTCTAGCCCTTGTTAATAATACTCTATATGCATTAAGCATATATTTTTTTAATTCTTGATTTGATTCAGTATTTCCAAGTTGTTCGTTCCACTTGGTTCTACCATTAAATTTATAATAATGCCATTTGTTATTTTCGCACCTCATATCAGCATCCCATAAAACACATGTATAGTCTAGTTCTAAACCTTGAACTTGAATTTCGGTTGCGGCATCTTCTAGATAATTTGATGATCTTGTATCAGTCTTATCTTCTAAAAACCAGTGAACAGTATTTTCATCTCCTGATGCTAATACATGTATTGATAGTGGTTTATATCTTGCTGATTCTTTTGTAATTAAAACACCAGTTTTTTCGGTTCCTCTAACTTTATCAGATAACCATTTTTTAGCCTTTGCCATATCTCTAGTTAATACTATTGGATAATTATCTTTTATTTCCTGATATAATTTTTTGGCTTTTACAATATCAAAATTAAGTAACGCATCTACAAATGTTGATAACTTTTCGGCTCTAAACGAACGAAGCGATACAGCTAAATGTAAATCTTCTGAATAAATAACTTTATCATTATCTTTTAATAATTCGTTAACTTTTCCTTCAGCATACTCTTTATCTGTTAATTTATTAGAAATGTGAATATTCCAATTTCTAAACTTTTCATTTAATGCTTTGATCCATTCAGAAATTCCTGCTTCACCTGTATTTATTTCTTGCCCGCCACCAACAAGACAGACAATCGTTGCCCAGTCTTCTCTTTGATCTAGTGACCATATTAAAAAGGCAGCTTCAGACATTGGAAAGTTAGGAACTTTTAATTTATTACCGTAAGTTCCACCTCTTTTTAGATAATCAGCAAGTCTTTTATGAGTCCATGATCTTTGTGCTTCATCAAAAATAGCAACATGTTCAACTTCACCAAAACCAGCATTTTTTTGTTTAACAGCTTTTTCAAGATCTATTTCTAATGTTTCATTAACAACAGGATTTTTGATTTTCATTAGCATATTATCACGATATCTATGAATAATTTGAATCGATTTGCTCACTTCACGCCTTGCATCAGTTAATTTTTTAGATTGGCCTTTTCCTCTACATTTTTTTACATTATCTTGTGCTAATGCTTCTGTTAATACAGCAACTAATGGGCCATTGCCAGATAAATACACAGCTCCTTCATCTTCAACTGGTTCATCATTATTTTGATATGTTTGTTTAATGGCAACCTCTAAGCCAACAAGTGTTTTCCCAGCACCTGGCACACCTGTTACAAAACAAATACTTTTTTTATGATTTTCCTTACTATCTTTAATAACATCTAATATATACTTGATTGTTCTATCAGTAGATACTTGATCTGCCTCGTGTCTTGTGATATCTTCAACTGAATGATTTTCATATAAAGCTCTTGCAGCCTCTATAATTGTTGGTGTTGGTGCATAAGGGCTTATAATCCAATTACTATTTACTGGTTTTTCAGCCTTAAATTTATTTAATATTGTTTCAATAATATTAAATAATCCTTCTTCACCTGTGACAAGTGGATTTACTACTTTATCATCATAAATTGACATTTGAATATTAGTTGTAGATGTATTATATTTAGTAGCTATAAGAATTGGTACAATAATTTTATCCCTACTATATTTATGAAAATTTTTTAAATCAAGAGCATAATCAAATACCTGGTCAATGTTTTCTTCAAGTATTCTATTTTCACCAACTTTAAATTCTAAACAAAAGATAATGCCTCTAAATAACAAAACTACATCTATTCTTTTCCCAAGCCTTGGAATATCATATTCAAATATCACCTGACCTGTTTCCTTTTTATAGGGTAAAAGAACTTTTTTAATGATGGTTATTTCTTCTTTCCAGGCATCTTTGGTAGTAGTTAGTTCAACACCATGATAATTACTACATAATTTGCCAAAGATGGAATTATCGTCTTCATCAAAAAAGCCCATAAAACTATTATTATATAAGCATCTTACACTATCTTTGTTCATTTGGTGTACCTCCATATATTATTGTTTCTAAGTTATCCATATGAATAATTTTAAAGTTAATCTCTTTAGTTTGGTAATAATCATATAAAGATAATAGTTTAGTTTCTATTTGATTCTTAAATATACTATCAACCTTATAAAAACTAATGAAAACAATTAATTCTTTCTTTTCCATGATTATTTTCCTCATTAATGTTTATTCATTGTGATTATATCATTATTAAACAAATATTTCAAACAATAAATATTATGGTTATATAAATTTATTGAAAGTAGAGATACACATAGCAATAAATATAGCGACTCAGTTTTAATATACTGAGTCGCTATTTACTTATATATTATAAATAAAGGCCGAGTTGAACGACTATTCCAGACACTCCAAAGTCGATTAGTCGCTAAACTCAGCCTCCACCATATAACGAATATCAATGATGCCAATCTATTCTTGAATGAATATATTGGACTTTTTAATAATGAATTTTCGTTACCATATAATGATACCATAAATGCTTTTGAATGTCTACGAAAAGACCAAGATGTTAATGAATATTTAACTATTTTAATGACTTGAGAAGAATAATTATTTACTATTTCTTTTGCTTCAACTATTTTGTTGTCATGTAATACTTTGCCATAATCATTATCAATTTTCATAAAACCACTATAGACTTTTTCAAGCATTTTTAAATTATCTAAATTAATTTTAACATTACCTGCTGTTTTAATACCGTGATTAGGATTTTCCGTGCTTCTTGCAAATTCATCCATTTGCATAGCAAGCTCACTCACTATCATAATAACTACTAAGTAAAGGATTATCTTGATTATAAAATTTAGTTAAATATTCACCAATAACATTTTTAGTATTTGCGGAAATGTTAGCACCACGAGTCATTTTGCCTAAAATATCTACACCTAATTGAACAAATGGAGCAAGTTCACTAGATGATGCAATATTAGGATTAAATGATTTTGTAGCTTTAGCTTGTTTAATTTTTTTAAATTTACTATTAACACGATTATAGACTTTTGCCATCTCTTCCATTGATTTAACATCTTCACGTCTAATTTCAGCTATTTCTTTCCAAATATTTAACTCTTCTACTAGTTCCCAAGCATTGTCTTTTTCTTGTTCCAGTTCTTTGTATTTATTGTCATCTATTAACAATATTCAGCATACCTAGCAAACTAATATTAATATAAGAGATAAAGATATATCGTCATCTATTAACAATATTCAGCATACCTAGCAAACAAAAAAAAGCAAGATATTAAAATTGCTTATGTCATCTATTAACAATATTCAGCATACCTAGCAAACTAATGATCCAGCAAATCCGCTTGTTATTGGGTCATCTATTAACAATATTCAGCATACCTAGCAAACTTCCTGTTGTTGTCATCGACAAAGATTTATGTCATCTATTAACAATATTCAGCATACCTAGCAAACCAAAGAGTTTATTTTGACAAATGGAAAGAAGTCATCTATTAACAATATTCAGCATACCTAGCAAACAATAATCCCAGTCAGCAAGTTCAGATACTTGTCATCTATTAACAATATTCAGCATACCTAGCAAACCTATTGACTGCTTTACCTGTTCTGCTAAAGGTCATCTATTAACAATATTCAGCATACCTAGCAAACCTATTTCTGTTGCAATTTGTGAAGTTAATAGTCATCTATTAACAATATTCAGCATACCTAGCAAACGTAGTCTTTCTTGAATTGTTCGCTAGTTAAGTCATCTATTAACAATATTCAGCATACCTAGCAAACGTTCGTTTGGTCTTAATCTTCAGTTTTGTAGTCATCTATTAACAATATTCAGCATACCTAGCAAACCTGTTAATGGTAAAACAATGGATGCTATGTGTCATCTATTAACAATATTCAGCATACCTAGCAAACGCATAATTAATTTTTCTTTCTATAATTTTAGTCATCTATTAACAATATTCAGCATACCTAGCAAACATTTGTGAAGTTAATAAATTAATAACTTCTGTCATCTATTAACAATATTCAGCATACCTAGCAAACAGAGAGGAGTAAATTATGTTTAAAGATACAGTCATCTATTAACAATATTCAGCATACCTAGCAAACCACAAATTGAAGTAACTTGGAACTTAATACGTCATCTATTAACAATATTCAGCATACCTAGCAAACACATTCTTTTTCATCGTATAACCAACAGTCGTCATCTATTAACAATATTCAGCATACCTAGCAAACATTTCATGCGCTTCATCCACGCCTGCAATAGTCATCTATTAACAATATTCAGCATACCTAGCAAACTATTATACGATACTTTTATCAGTAAAAAGTGTCATCTATTAACAATATTCAGCATACCTAGCAAACCCTAAGCCATTTTGTCCTGTAAAGATATTAGTCATCTATTAACAATATTCAGCATACCTAGCAAACGTCTTAATCTTCCAAGAACTCATCAGTTGCGTCATCTATTAACAATATTCAGCATACCTAGCAAACAAATTATATTATTGAAAGTTTAGAAAAGGGGTCATCTATTAACAATATTCAGCATACCTAGCAAACCCAACCTTTATTATATCCTGCATCTTTATAGTCATCTATTAACAATATTCAGCATACCTAGCAAACAACAATAATAAAGTTGTTTATGTCATAGGGGTCATCTATTAACAATATTCAGCATACCTAGCAAACGCATAATCTACTACTTGCGTTAATAGACTTGTCATCTATTA
>CANQWZ010000041.1 GCA_947627685.1 uncultured Bacilli bacterium
TAAGCGAAAAGCTTAGGGTTTTTGATTAAATTTTTTTACGAAGAGCATCATAGGCTCTTTTAATTTTGGCTTGACTTTTTTTATAAACAATACCAAATTCACGGACAATTTCCACAAATTCACGCTTGCCATTTTCATAAGAAGTAGCTTCATATTCAAGTTCATAATCAACAGTATCTAAATATTTGCATTTATCAATAGCTAGGTTACCCTTTTTGTATGCTACTGCGATACGATAAGTAGATAAACTCATATAATTGATTAGAACTTGATCTTTAATAACATCATCAACTTCTTTTTTAATTTCTTCAATAGGGATGATGCCCGTTTTTAAGAATTCATCCAAAAGCGCTTTATCAATTGTTTCATTTAATTCTTGTAAAGCATATCCTTTTTTCTTTTTAAGGGTTAAAATATATTTATCTTTATCAATCATTCTAACTCTTAAACCGACATCTGAAGCTTTAAGAGTAAAACGTGATGTGTCAAAGTAATAGTTTACTTGGAGATTCCTTTTGCAATCTTTAAATCTTTCACATAAACGTACATATTCTTCTTTAGTTAATAATGTTTTAAATTCAATTTCTAATTCTTTAGACATAAATATTACCTCATTATAACTTTATCCTTATTCTTAACCAATTATACATAAAAAAATAAAAATATCAACTAAAAAACTAATTAATTTATTTAAAACTAAATGCTTTGTATAAATAATCTAGTTGTGGTATAATTAAATTAAAACAAGGAGAATATTTATGAACAAAGAAAACTTTAATTGGCGCCTTTTTTTACAGCCTTATGCCTTAGCTGTTGAAGGCTTTATTCTCAAGATTGAAGGTATCAAAAGACAATATCAATTGCGAAAAACATATTGTCCTATTGAAATAGTAACAGGTAGAGTAAAATCACCTGATAGTATTTTAGATAAAGCTAAAAGAATGAAAGTACCTTTTGATGATATTGCTAAAAAAGTATATGACATAGGTGGCGTTAGAATTACATGTAAATATATTGAAGATGTGTATAAAGTTGCTAGTTTACTAAAAAGTCGTAAAGATGTGGTATTGAAAGAAGAAAGAGATTATATTAAAAATCCTAAACCTAGTGGATATCGTTCTTTACATTTAATTATGGCCTATAATGTTGAAACTATTGATGGTCAAGTACCAGTTATTTTAGAATTTCAAATTAGAACGCATGCTATGCATTTTTGGGCAAGTATTGAACATTCTTTAAAATACAAATATCAAAAGCAAATTCCTACATCACTTAAAGAAAGATTAAAAAGTGCAAGCTTTGCCGCAAGCAAATTAGATGAAGAAATGTCTTCAATCCATAATTTAATTCAAGAATTAGAAAACAGTAGTGATATGGTAACTAACGGCTATGATGAATTAGAAAATGAAGTTTCTTTAGTTGATTTAAAGAAGTGGTAAAAATGATTAAAGAATATATAATTGATAAAGATATTGTTTTAAAAGATTTTCTTAATGAAAAACATCTTTTTTCATCTTTACAAAAAGATATTAAAAAGTTAAATGGTCAATATTTAGTTAATGATCAAACGGTTGAAAATTGGTATAAGTTACATAAGGGTGATATCTTACAAATTGTTTTTCCAACTTCTACACAAGGTAAAAATATCAAATCCGTTAAAGGTGATTTTGAAATTTTATACGAAGATTCCTATTTGCTAATTATCAATAAAGTTAATAATTTAGCAACTATCCCCACAAGAGAGCATTTTAATAAATCACTTGCTAACTACGTTATGTCATATTATAAAATCAAAGGTATCGTTGCTAACATCCATTTTATTAATCGTTTAGATTATGCCACTTCTGGTATTATCATGCTTGCTAAAAATCCGTATATTTTAACGGTTATGAAAGAACAAAAAATTATTAAAAAATACTTATTAGAAACAGTAGGTAAAATAGATAATAACAGTGGTGAAATTACAGGTGGTATTGAAAAAGATCCTAGTAGCGTTATTAAAAGACGCATGAGTACAAAGTTTACTAATAGTAGAACAACTTATGAAGTACTTGCTAAAGATAATGAAAAAACACTCGTTCTAGCAACCCTTCACACGGGTAAAACCCATCAATTACGCCTTCATTTTGCTAGCATTAATCATCCACTTATTGGTGATGAACTTTATGGTAAAAAAACCGATGATCAAATACTACACTTGCATAGTGCCTATTTAGAATTCAATCATCCGATTACCCAAAAACTTATTAAAATTAAATCTTTACCTAAATGGTTAGAACAAGAATCCTTCATAAGTTAACTTGTGAAGGATTTTTCTAAGATATCATCGATAATACCATATTCTTTAGCACTTTTCGTATCCATATAAAAATCACGATCCGTATCCTTTTCAATAATATCTAAAGCTTTACTTGTTTGACTTGCTAAAATGTTATTTAAAATTTGTTTGGTTTTAATGATTTCTTCAGCCATGATTTTAATATCACTAGCTTGACCTTGTGCACCACCAAGTGGTTGATGGATCATAATTTTGGTATATTTTAAAGCAAAGCGTTTAGTTTTTTTACCACTTGAAAGCAAAAAAGCTCCCATGCTAGCACAAAGCCCCATACCAATAGTAACACAATCATTAGGTATATAATTCATCGTATCATAAATAGCAAGTCCAGCTGTTACCGATCCACCTGGTGAATTAATATATAAATAAATATCTTTTTCTTTATCAAGACTTGACAAAAATAATAGTTGCGCAATAACACTAGCACTCATTGCGTCATTTATTTCACCAAAAATAAGAATAATACGATCTTTTAATAATCGCGAATAAATATCAAAACTTCTTTCACCATGAGAAGTTTGTTCAATGACAACAGGAGTCAAATACATAATTTCACCTCATCTTTATTATACTACTTAATAATGTCAAAAAAACAAAAAAGGTGTAAGGCGCCTATACAAAAAACATAATTAAAAATATAATAGAAGTAGAAAGAGGTGAATTAGCAATGCAAAGATTTAATAACCCATTTGTAAATAATGGTTTTCCAGGTATGAATTTTAACAATAATGAAACCGAAAATACCCCAAATGATGCCACGCCTAATACTTGTAATTGCAATAATATGAATAATGGTACTCCTTGTGGATGCAATAAACAAAAATGCCCAACTACTTATAAATGTTGTCCACCAATTGTTACATGCTCAAAACAAGTAATTGATCAATATCATGTAACTAAACAACCATATGTTCATAATTATCATACCGAAATTGTTCATCACTATATAACAGAAAATGAATTCATTCCTAACTATACATGTAGTGAAGTTCATGTTAATGAACAAAACAATAGTAATTATCCTAGATAAAACTATTTATAATAATTTAGCAATGCCAAATTTTTAACAAAAGGGGTCTACAACTGAATGTAGGCTTCTTTTGTTAAAATTATTAGTAATAATTTTGCAAAAAGCAAAAAGTTGTAGTATAATGTAAATATAATAAAACGTTGATTGGAAGAGTAAATAATCAGTTCTTATTTAGGGAGAATAAGTCGTGACTGCAAGCTTATTTATAAGATAGATTATGGAAGTTCACCCATGAGTGACTTTAAAAAAGTACGTTGTCCCTTGCGTTAAAAGGAATAAGAGGAAAAATTAAAAATACTTTTTAATTACTTTTTAATTTAAAAAGTTTTTGATTTTTTGAAAAAAGGTGGTACCACGAATGCTTCGTCCTTTTAAGGATAAAGCATTTTTTATTAGGAGGATAAAAATGACAGAAAAATTAAATCAAATCTTAAATGAGGCCAAAGCAGAAATTGCCAAAGCTAAATCGATGTTAAAACTAAATGAAATTAGAGCCTTTTATACTGGTAAAAAAAGTCCTTTAGCGGAAATGATGAAAAATATAGCATCTTTAACCATTGAAGAAAAAAAAACGCTTGGATCAGCTTCTAATAAGGTTAAACAAGAAATTGAACTAGCAATAAGTCAAAAAAGAAATGAACTAGAAAATGAAGAAATAAATGCTAAATTAAATGCGGAAGCTATTGATGTAACTTTACCAGGATATGATTTAAAAAATGGTTCTATTCATCCCATAAACAAGGTAATTGAAGAATTAGAAGATATTTTTATCGGTATGGGATATAAAATCGCCGAAGGACCAGAAGTTGAAATCGATGTTTTTAATTTTGAAATGTTAAACGTACCAAAAGGCCATCCCGCTCGTGATATGCAAGACTCTTTTTATATTAATGATAATGTTCTAATGCGTACGCAAACTTCCCCTGTACAAGTAAGAACCCTGCTTGAAGCAAATGGTAAACCCGTAAAAATTGTTTGTCCAGGTAAGGTTTATCGTCGTGATGATGATGATGCTACTCATTCACATCAATTCATGCAACTTGAGGGTTTAGTAGTTGATAAGAATATTACAATGTCTGACTTAAAAGGCACATTAAGTATGCTAATGAAAAAAATGTTTGGTAGTGAGCGTAAAATTCGTTTCAAACCATCCTATTTTCCTTTTACCGAGCCATCAGTTGAAGTTGATGTAAGTTGCTTTAAATGTGGGGGAAAGGGCTGTCCAATGTGTAAACATACCGGTTGGATTGAAGTTTTAGGAGCAGGCATGGTTCATCCTAATGTTTTAAAAGGGGTCGGTTATGATCCAAATGTTTGGCGTGGCTTTGCTTTTGGTGTAGGTATTGAAAGAGTTACAATGTTAAAATATGGAATTGATGATATTAGAAATTTTTATACTAATGATTCTCGGTTCTTAAAACAATTTGAGGGAGAAAGATAATATGATAGTATCATATAATTGGTTAAAAGAACTAGTAAAATTAAACGTACCAGCTGAAAAACTAGCTGAAGAAATGTCACTTTATAGTGTTGAGGTAGAGTCTTTTAAAAAATTAATTAGTGCTACTAATTTAGTTGTTGGTTATATTAAAGATATCAAAGAACATGAAAATTCTGATCATTTACATGTATGTCAAGTTAATTTTGGTGGTTATGATTTACAAATTGTTTGTGGTGCACCTAATGTCGCAAAGGGCCAAAAAGTTATCGTCGCTATGCCTGGTGCTACTTTACCTGGGGGAACAATTAAAAAATCAGTCATTAGGGGCGTTGAATCAAATGGTATGATTTGTTCTTTACAAGAACTAGGTTTAGAAGCCAAATATGTACCCCTTAAATTTGCTAATGGCATATATGTATTAGGTGATGATGCCAAAGTTGGTAGTAATGCTTTAGAATATTTATGCCTAGATGATTATGTTATAGAACTTGGTCTTACTCCTAATCGTATGGATTTGCTTTCCATGAAAGGAGTCGCAAATGATATTAAAGCTATGTATAATAGCGAGTTAATTGATCTTGATTATACCTTGCATGAAGTCGCTAAAAAAACTAGTGATGAAATTGATGTTGAACTAGCAACAAGAAATTGTTATTCCTATTACGCAAGAGTTGTAGAAGATGTGACAATTAAAGAATCACCAATGTTTATTAAAGCAAGACTTATTGCCAGTGGTATTAGACCAATAAATAATGTTGTCGATATTACTAACTATATTCTAATGTTATTTGGTCAGCCTCTACATTCATTTGATAAAGATAAACTTGGCCATAAAATTGTCGTAAGAAGGGCTGAAGATGGTGAACAAACGATTACACTTGATGATATTACAAGAACGCTTAATCATAGTGATATTGTTATTACTGATGGTAAAAAACCGGTTTGTATCGCGGGCGTTATGGGTTCAAGCAACACCGAAGTTAGTGAAAGCACTAAAAATATTGTTTTAGAATCAGCCGTTTTTAGACCTTTAAGCATTCGTAAAACATCATCACGTCTAGGTCTTAGAAGTGAAGCTAGCATTCGTTATGAAAGAGGCGTTGATTTAAATCAATCACTTGATGCCATTAACTATGCTTGTTATTTGCTAGAAAAATATGCGGATGGCAAAGTTTTAAAAGGCTACGTTCATAAAGGTATAGAGCACGTAGAAGATAAAGAAATTATTATTAGTGAAGATTATGTTGCATCACGTCTTGGTATCATCATTCCTGAAAGTAAAATAGTTAGCATTCTTCAAAGTCTTGGTTTTGGTGTTAGTTTAGATAAACATAACATCATTGTTAAAGTTCCTAATCGTAGACTTGATATAAGCATTAAAGAAGATTTACTAGAAGAAATTGCTCGTATTAATGGCTATGATAAATTAGAAGAAACTTTCCCAGTAACAAATACGATAGGTGCTCTTACTGCTATTCAACATGCTAGAAGACAAGCCCGTCATACATTATCAACTCTTGGTTTTAATGAAGTTGTTACTTATTCACTTGTTAGTTTAAATAAAGCCAAAATGTTTACTTTAAAAGAAGATGAAGAAAATGAAGTAATTGTTTTAAATCACCCAATGAGTGAGGATCATATGGCTTTAAGACAAAGCCTATTACCATCATTAATTGAGGTAGTAAGATATCATTTAGCACGTAAAATGACGGATAATATGTTTTATGAAATTGGTAAAAAATATTATCAAGTAAAAGAAGAAACTTATGAAGAAAATCTATTATCAGGAATTGTAACGGGTGCTACCTTTAAAACTTTATGGCAAGAACCTACTAAACAAGTTGATTTCTTCATTGTTAAAGGTCTTTTAGATAAGTTATTTAGAACCTTAAAAATAACGGTAAAATATTTACCATTTTTAGATGTACCAAGTGAACTTCATCCAAGAAGAAGTGCTAAAATCATTTGTAATGATAAAGTTATTGGTTTTGTTGGTGCCCTTCATCCTAAATTTGCGAAAACGGCTGAAGTAAGTGATAGTTATGTGTTTGAAATATTCCTAGATAAAGTATTACAAGAAGAAATCCCTACTACTATTTATAAAGCTATTCCTAAAGTACCAGCTGTAGAACGTGATTTAGCCTTAGTAATAGATGTTAAACAAAACGTAGGTGATATCGTAGAGGCTATTAAAAAAAGTGATAAAATGATTACTAATGTAGATGTTTTTGATTTATATATGGGTGATAAACTACCTGAAAATAAAAAAAGTGTCGCAATTCGTATAACCTTATCATCTGATGAAACTTTAACTGAAGATATAATATCTAGTAAAATTAAACGTCTTTTAAAAACTTTAGAATATCGTTTTAATGCAACATTAAGATCATAAAATCTTGGGAGGTATCCCCCCCAAGATTTATTTTTTTAAATTGCCTATTAATTGCAAAATGCTATTTTCTATAGTATAATCAATTTAATATAGATAATATGAAGGTATAAAATGCTAGAAGAAAAAAAATATCAAAGAATTATTATTTTAGGAGCAGGCGGTTCTGGTAAAAGCACTATTGCTAAGATGTTAGCTAAAAAAACGCAAATACCAGTATATCATTTAGATAAAGAATACTGGCTTCCTAATTGGACTAGGCCAACTGATGATGCCTGGCAAGAAAAATTACAACATCTTTTAACAAATGAAAGCTGGATAATGGATGGTAATTATATTGATTCCCTACCAAGTCGTCTTGAAAAGGCCGATTTAGTAATTATGCTTGATATTAATATTAACATTTGTAAATGGAGTATTTTTTTTAGAACTTTAAAAAACTATTTTAGTAGTCGTAAAGATTTATGTAGCAAGTGTAGTGATCGTTTTAATAAAAGATATTTAGCTTTTATTAAATGGGTTAAAGTTTTTAAGAAAGATTATTATCCTAATTTAATTAATATGTGTCTAAAATCTAAAGGCGTTGATATTAAAATCTTTAGAACGCGTAAAAGTGCTAAAGCATTTATTAATAACATAAAATAAAAAAATAGAGGTTAAAAATGAATATTGGTGAAAAAATTAAAAAGCAGCGTGAAGAAAAAAACTTAAGCATCGAGGATTTAGCAACTCTTACAAGTGATACGGTAGAAAATATTACTAAGTATGAAACAAATGAAATTGAACCTACCCTTGATAAAAAATTAGCTATTGCAAATGTGCTTGGTGTTAGTTTAGATGAACTAAGTTATAATATTAATAATGAAGAAGATGCCTTTTCTAATGAGGAAGTCTTACCCATATCTAAAATAGCATCATCAACTATTTGTTATAATGTTGAAATTTTTAACAAAATTTTCAAAAAAGACTACGCACGTTACTTTATTCAATCAACTATTTCTTGGGTTATTTATTTGGCCTTTGCCATATATAGCTTTTTTATTAAGATGCCCATTTTAATGTATGTATGTTTGGCTTTTGCCGCTTTTTCAGTTATTAGATTACTAATGACGTTAGTAAAATATCAAAAAGGTAAAAAAGCTTGGCTTAGTGAATATGATCAAAAAAAGTTAATGTATGAATTCTATGATAACTATTTTGAAGTTCTAGATGAAAATGCGATATGTCTTCATAAAATAAATTACACCGATATTATTAGAGTAGTAGAAAAAGAAGATTTAATTATTTGCATGGTAGCAAAAGCAGAAAAGTTAATGGTCGTAATAGATAAAAAAACCTTCATTGATACTGATCTTGCAAGTTTAAAACAAATTCTTAAAAGTAATATCAAAGATTATATCGATATACCTGAACTTAAAAAAGCTAAACCTTTAGTTACTAAAGGTGAAAAAGCATTCAATATTACTTTATGGGTATTTGTCTATTTGACCTTGTTTGCTATTTTTATATCTCGTATTATTTTTGGCTTTCTACCTTTAGATAACACTTTAATTAATAAAATGTTAGCTTACATCGTTATATTACCTTTACCCATTATATCAATTATTTTAGGAATACTAGCCAAGATTAAACTAGGCAAAATGAGTGGTAAAAATATTGTTATGGGTGCTATCGTTTTATTCTTATGCTTTTTGTTAATAGGCATGACGGCACTTGAGCACCAAACTTTAAAGAAAAACAACGATGATGTTTTAAAACAAGAAGTTATGGATAATACTTCTATTGCATTACCAGATGCTTATTATACCGATTATCTTAATAAAAAAGCATATGAAGTTATTATTAATGATGTTAAATATCAAATTCTTTCTTATCGCATTATGAGTTTTGAGACTAAAAAGGATATTGCTAAAGTAGAAGCATCTTTAACAGATAATGATAATTGGCAAACCTTAAGTGATGATAACTTTGTCAAAAATTTGTTAGATGCTACCAATAATAGTGAAAAAATAACATTAGATATGGCCTATCTTTACGCAAGTTATCAAAGAGTTACAAGTGATGAATTAATAAATGTCATAACGGCTTATTATGATAAAATAGATAGTTTATTAGTAATTGAATATATTAAAAAGTAAAGGAGAAAAAGGAAGATGTGGAAGGCCTTAAGAGATAAAGTTAAAGAATCAGTACTAGCCGTAGTCCCTATTACAATTATTGTTTTATTACTTTGTTGTATCTTTCCACTACCCCTTTGGACTGTTATATCTTTTATTATAGGAGCTTTTATGCTCATTATCGGTTTGAGCTTATTTAATTTAGGAGCTGATTCGTCTATGATGCGCCTTGGTGAAGATATTGGACAGTTTATAACCAAGAAGAAAAAACTTTGGCTCCTTATTTTAGTAAGTGCCTTAATCGGTTTGATTATTACGATTGCGGAACCAGATTTAATTGTTTTAGCTGAGCAGTTATCTAGAACTATTCCCAGTGCGGTTTTAATTATTGCTATAGCAGTTGGCGTTGGTATCTTTTTAGCCCTTTCTTTAGTAAGAATCGTTTTGCAAATAAATCTTAACCTAACTTTAATCATTTTATACGGCATTGTTTTTTTAATTGCTATTTTTGTACCAGAAAAGTTTATTGCTTTATCGTTTGATTCGGGTGGTGTTACAACAGGACCAATGACTGTACCTTTTATTTTAGCTTTAGGACTTGGGGTTGCGGGAGCAAGAGGATCTAATTCATCCAAAGACGATTCTTTTGGCCTTGTTTCTTTTTGTTCAATTGGCCCCGTTTTAATGGTTTTAATTATTGGCCTTTTTATCAAAGATCCTAAAGTTAGCACCGAAAATATAATATCCCTTACTAGTGGTAATGCCTTTGCTAATTTCTTTGGTAAGCAATTACTTAGCATGATTGGGGAAATTTCTTTAGCTATTTTACCGATTATTCTTTGTGTTGTGGTTTTTGAGTGTTTTCTTATCAAAGATAATAAAAAAGGTATTATTAAAATTATTATTGGCCTTGTATATACATATTTGGGTTTAATTATTTTTCTAACCGGTGCTCATATTGGCTTTATGCCTGTTGCAAATTTACTAGGAAATACCATTGGTTCTAAAAATCTTAGATGGATTTTGATACCACTAGGGATGATTATGGGCTTCTTTGTTGTCATGGCTGAACCTGCTGTTAGTGTTTTAAATAAACAAGTAGAAGAATTAACAAGTGGATCTATTTCGAAAAGAACAATGTTACTTACGATGGCTATAGGTGTTGCTATATCAATTGGTCTTGCTATGTCAAGAGTTGTTTTTAATTATAGTATTTGGTTTATTTTAATACCAGGTTATTTAATTGCCATTGTTTTAATGTTTTTGGTCCCTAAAATCTTTACGGCCATTGCTTTTGACTCAGGTGGTGTTGCAAGTGGACCCATGACCGCAACTTTCCTTTTACCACTTGCTAGTGGTGCCTGCCTTGCCATATATCAAGGTGATGCTACCCAAATGTTGAAAAATGGTTTTGGTGTTGTAGCTCTTGTCGCAATGACACCTTTAATAGTTGTTCAAATCGTTGGCTTAATATATAAAATAAAGACAAAGATTATGACCAAACCTACTCTAAATATTAAAGAAGAAATTATTGAATTTACAATCGATTTCCAAGAAATGGAGGAAAAAGCCAGTGAATAGAGAAATTAAAGGTATGCGCTTATTCATTACGATTGTAGATCGTGGCAAGGGATCTAAAGTTGTTGATTTATTTGAAGATACAGGTTGTCATTATCATCAAATCATTTATGGCGCTGGTACGGCTCCTAAAGAAATTTATGATTATTTAGGTTTTGGTGTAATTGAAAAAGAAATCGTTTTATCAGTTGCTAATGTTGATATTGCACCTTTTATGATTGATGTTTTAAAAACCGAACTTAACTTTGATCAACCTGGACATGGGGTTGCTTGTACAATTCCCCTTGATAGTGTAGCAGGCAAAAGTGTAATAAACGAAATTATCAAAAACAAAGCCCCTAAAAGCAAAAATATTTTTAGAAGGAAGAAGGAGAAAAAGTAATGCGTCATCTAATATTAGCTATTTGTAATAGTGGCAATGCCGATGAAGTAATGGCAACAGCTAAAGAAGCGGGTGCTCGTGGTGGAACAATTATACACGCAAGAGGCTCAGCCCAAAAAGATGCTGAACATTTCTTAGGCATTACCATTCAACCTGAAAAAGATATCATTATGATCATCGTTGATGATTTTTCCAAAAATCCCATCATGCAAGCTATTTCTAAAACGCATGGTATAGGAACTAAATCACATACCGTAACCATTTCGCTTCCTGTTGATGATGTTGTAGGCCTTGATTTAAAATAATATATTATTGTCAATATCTTTGCATTTTTACAAAATTATTTATAATTATAAGCATAATTATTTTGTTGTTTAGAACGATAAAAA
>CANQWZ010000042.1 GCA_947627685.1 uncultured Bacilli bacterium
AGCTGAAGTAGTCCTAAAAAGAGTTTTAGGCTATGCATGGCGTAGTAGGTTTATGATCATTTTATCACTTGTTTTCTTGATTGGTTACACCTATTTAGAACTATATCAACCAAAACTTATCAATACCATGCTAGATGATTATTTGTTAGGTGTGCAAACAACATGGGTTGAAACCGATAATGGTGATGTAAATTATAATCATCACACCTATCAAAAATTAACAGACGATAATAACCCATCTTTTGATAAACTAATTTCAGTAATTTATGTTAATGATGGCTATTATGTAGTAGATGGTAAATACACAAGTGCGGATGTTAATAGTTATGATGAAAGTATTTCTAGTTTAATCTTAACTGATGGAACTACTATTAAAGCTACACGCTTATCAAATAATGATTTAAAAGCCTTTTATCAACCAAGTGTTTCACCAATTATTAGGCTATTAGTAATTTATGGTAGTTTAACAATTGTTATTATAATCTTTAGATATTTCCAACATGTCTTTTTCCTAACCGCTTCTATGAAACTTACTTTAGATATTAGAACCGATGCTTTCAATAAATTAAATCGTTTGCCAATGCAATATTTTGTAAGTGAACCAAGTGGTAAAATTGTTACTAAAATTACAAGTGATTCTGAAGGAGTAAGAGGCCTTTATCAAGTAATCTTTTCCATTTTAACTGCTGCTATTTCACTTCTAATGGTTTATATTGAATTATTTAGAGTTAATTGGCGCTTATCACTTCTAACTTTACTTGCTACACCTTTAATTTTATTATGGATGACAGCTTATCGTAGAGTAAACAATAAATATCAACATCGTATTAGAGAAATGAATTCCATTATCAATGCTTCAATGGCACAATATGTTGATTGTATGGCAATGATTCAACAATTTAATAAAGAAGATTATATGACAGCCGAATACGATAATTTACTTGTTACTAACTATGGTAATAAAATGAAAGCCCTACGTATTAATTCCATTTTTGGTGGTGAATTATTATTATTAATTCAAAATGGTTTATTAGCTTTAATCATTTACTATTTCGGTCGTCAGTTCTTAACTAATGATGATGCTATTACCGCTGGTGCATTGTATCTTTATGTAACTTATATCAATAAAATATTTGACCCAATTAGAGAAATTTTTGTTAACCTTAATTCACTTGAAGATTCCTTTGTTGCTTCGAGTCGTATTTTTGATTTATTAGACCAAGAAGAAGATAAATATTTAGGCTTTAATGAAAAACCTAATTTCCAAGGCGATATCAAGTTTGAACATGTCAATTTTGCTTATGACAATGCCTTAGTTTTAAAAGATATCAACATTCACGTAAAACCTGGTGAATTCATTGGTTTAGTTGGTCATACTGGTAGTGGTAAATCAACCATGATGATTCTTTTACAAAGATTTTATGATTTAATTGATGGTAAAATATATATTGATGATGTAGACTTCATGAAATATACTAAACAAGAAGTAAGAAGTAACATTGGTTATGTTTTACAAGAACCTGCCCTCTTTAGTGGAACGATTAAATCAAATATTACTCTAGGAATTGATGCAACCGATGAAGAAGTTGAAAAAGTACTAGAGTTAATCGGTGCTAAAAAATTCGTCGAAGAATATCCTGAAGGTATTAATACTAAACTTGAATATTTAGGTAGTAATTTATCAACAGGTGAAAAACAGTTAATTTCCTTTGCGCGTATTTTACTTCGCAATCCTGCTATTTTAATATTAGATGAGGCTACAGCTAATATTGATACTGAAACGGAACTTTTAATTCAAAATGCTTTAAAAGTATTAGCAGCAGGCCGTACGACCTTTGTGGTTGCTCATCGTCTTTCAACTATTAGATATGCGGACAACATTTTTGTTTTAGATGATGGTAAAATCGTAGAAACGGGAACACATGAAAAACTTTATCATATGAATGGTAAATATCGTTCAATGTATGATGCTCAATATAATAATAAATAAAAAGATCCAAAGCTTTGCTTTTTGCAAAGTTCTGGGTCTTTTTTTTGTAAAATTAATTTATGTTATTATTTAAAATCTAAAAATCTTGCGATAGATAACAAAATATGCTAAAATAAGTTAAAGTATTATTAAAGGAAGGCACTTATGCATATTATTAAACACTTTTTTACTATTACTAAACATCGTTTATTAGTAATGAAATATTGTTTTAAAGCTGGTCTATATAAACAAGGTCTTCTTCATGATTTATCAAAATATAGCTTTACAGAGTTTTTTAGGGGTGCTAAATATTATCAAGGTAGTAAAAGCCCCATTGGTGAAGAAAGAAGAAAAAGAGGTTATAGTCTTGCTTGGCTTCATCACAAAGGTCGAAATAAGCATCATCCTGAATATTGGGTAGATTTAGATTTAGAAACTAATACATATCGTCCCATTGTCATGCCTGATAAATATATCGCTGAAAGTTTTTGTGATCATCTTGCCGCAAGCAAGATTTATAATGCTAAAAATTTTACTTTACAAAAAGTTTTAGATTATTATTATCTTAAAGAAAAACTTTTTATTCCCATGCATGAAGAAACAAAAACTAAATTTGAAAAACTATTACAAATATATGCTGATGAAGGTGAAAAGGCCGTTTTTAAATATATTAAAAAAAACATGCGACATAAAAAATAATATATTATTTGAAATAAATGCATGAAAAGTGTATAATTAATTAGGAAATAATCATTAAGGAGTGATAGTATGAAATATTGTACTAATTGTGGTTGCCCTTGTAAAGAAGAAGCTAGATTTTGTGAACAATGTGGCAAACCTTTAAATGATAGCAATTTTGCTTACAATAATAATAATAATCAAGTATATAGTGATAAATCACGTCTAGCATGTGGTCTTTTACAGATTTTTTTAGGATCATTTGGTATTGGTAGATTCTATTCAGGCCATACCGGTATGGCGATAGCCCAACTTTTAGTTAGCATTTTTACATTTGGCATCGGTTCAATATGGGGATTAATTGATGGCATATTAATTCTTACGAATAAAGAATTTAAAGATGCCCAAGGTAGAATTATGAAAGATTAATAAAGCATTAGATGACTAATGCTTTTTTAGCATATTAGTAGTAAAAAAGGAGATTATTATGAAACCATATGGATTAAAAACCATTAATCATCAAGCCTTTATTAATGGTCATAGTATAGTAGAACTTGCTAGTACTTACCAAACGCCACTTTATATAATTGATGAAATAGGTCTAAAAAAAACTCTTACAACGTATCAAAAAAGTTTTAAAGGGCAAAACTTTCAAAGTAAAATTGTTTATGCGTCTAAAGCCTTTTTAACACCTGCTCTTGCTAAAATTATTGATGAATATGATTTTTATATGGATGCGGTAAGTATAGGTGATTTGTATATTGCTAAAAAGGCTAATTTTCCAATGGAAAAAATTGTTTTTCATGGCAATAATAAACAAAAAGAAGAGTTAGAATTTGCTATTAAAAATGAAGTTGGTTTAATAGTAGTAGATAATTTAGTAGAATTACAAAATTTAGACATGCTTCTAAATAAGTATCACCATCATCAAAACATCTTAATACGTGTTAATCCTGGTATTGATGCTCATACTCATAAATATATTCAAACGGCACAGTTTAACTCTAAATTCGGTGAAAGTATTTATGATGAAGAAATTATTAAACAATTAATGACGATTATTAAAAATTCATCATATTTACATTTACAAGGTTTTCATGCCCATATTGGTTCACAAATTCATGAACTTGCTGCATTCAGTTTAGAAATTGAAAAAATGGTAAATTTTCAAACAAAAATAATGACTCAATATGATTTAGCCTTACCACTTTTAAATATTGGTGGTGGTTTTGGTATAAAATATACAACTGATGAAAAGAGTTTAACCATTGCTAAAATGATGAAGGGCATTAGCCAAAAATTAGATAAAGTTTTAGAAAATAATAAAGCAATTAAGGAAGTAATGATTGAACCAGGAAGATCAATTATTGGACCAAACGGGATTACACTTTACAAATGTTCACAAGTAAAACATACCTATGGCGGTAAAAATTATTTGTTTATTGATGGGGGAATGACTGATAATATTAGACCTGCTCTTTATGGTGCCACTTATGAATGTGATATTGCAAGTAAAATGGATAGCAAAAAGGATTTATTAGTTGATGTGGTTGGTAAATGTTGTGAATCGGGTGATATTATTAGACAAGATGTGATGCTACCAATGATTGATGAAAATGATATTTTAATAGTTTATGCTACAGGAGCATATAATTATTCCATGTCCTCAAATTATAACAATCTTTTAAAGCCAGCAGTAATATTAGTAGGTAAAGATGTTAAAATAATCAGTAGAAGAGAAAAATTAGAAGATTTAATGCGCCTTTTTTAACTATCTTTTTTAAAAAATTTGACTATGATTTGACATGATAAATCTTTTTTGATATAATAACTATAGTAAAGTACTATAGTTATTATGAGGTGATTAAATGACTAAAGATGAAGCATTAAAAGTTTGGCAACACGAATTTGGTGATGTTGAATATGCCTACGACTTTACAGGACGAAAAATTAAACGTGAAGATTATTTAGTGGAAAATCAAGTAGGTTGGGTTGTATCATATGTTTTACCTCTTAAATTAGGTGGACCTAAAAATGAAGGTAATATCATTATTTTAAATCATAATACGGAATATGAAAAAGCTGATAATTTTCCTGAATTTGAAGTAGTTGGTGTTCGTTATCGCATTTATCATGATGAACAAGATGATTTCTATTATATTGAAAAGATTATTGAAGATTAAAAAAAGCAATATATTGATATATTGCTTTTTATAAAATATATAAACGATTAATAGAGGAGTACAAAAAAATTTTTAGAATTTTATAAAACAAATGAGGAAAAATTTTTAGAATTTTATAAAACAAATGAGGAAAAATTTTTAAGATTTTATATAGTAAATGAGGAAAAATTATGAGAATTATTGCGGGGAAGATGCGTAGTCGTAAACTTTTAACTTTAGATGGTTTAGCCACTAGACCTACTTTAGATCAAACCAAAGAAGCTATTTTTAGTAGTTTAGGCGGATATGTAAATAATTATAATGTTTTAGATGTCTTTGGTGGTAGTGGTGCTCTTTCGTTTGAAGCCATTAGTAGAGGTGCAACATCTTCCGTTATTATTGATAATAATATTGATGCTATAAATATTATTCGTAAAAATGCCAAAGCCTTAAAAGTTGAAAAACAAGTTTTTATTTATCATGGTTCATATCAAAATATTTTAGAACAGCTAAAGACGCATCAATTTGATTTAGTTTTTTTAGATCCGCCCTTTAGAATGAAAGTAATTGATACACTATGCCGCTTTTTAATGGATCATAATATGATTGCTAGTGGTGGATTTATCGTTTGTGAATATCCTAAAGAAGATGTTGTATGTAAAGATTACATAAATTATCGTGTAAAACTTTGTCGCCGTTACGCAAGTAGTGAAATTTTAATACTAGAAAAGGAGAACTAAAATGAAAATAGGAGTATATCCAGGAACTTTTGATCCTGTTACAAATGGACATTTAGATATTATCAAAAGAGCTAGTAATTTATTTGATAAATTATATATTTTAGTTGCTAATAATATTAATAAAACCACTCTTTTTACAATTGATGAAAGAATCAATTTATTAAAAGCCATCCTAAAAGATAATCCTAAGATTGAAGTGGTAACAAGCGATTTATTGACCGTTGAATTTGCTAAAGAAATTAACGCTGAAGTTATGATAAGAGGCCTAAGAATGGTAAGTGACTTTGAATATGAGTTACAAATGGCAACTTTAAATAAATCTTTAGATAACAACATTGAAACTATTTTTATTATGAGTTCACATGAATATTCTTTTTTATCATCAAGTAGTGTAAAAGAAATTGCTAAATTTAATGGGGATATTAGTAAATTTGTTCCTTTAGTTGTAGAAGAAGCCTTACATAAAAAATTTAATAATTAAAAAATTAAATATATAACAAGACTAAGGATAATACTGATGAAGGCGTGTATAAGACGCCCTTTAAGGTATAAAGGATAACTTAGGCTTGTTTTTTTTATTACATTAGCTACTTGTAGCATAATAGCTCCACCATTTAAAGATAATAAACTACTAATCAAAATAATTTTCATAATGATGTTTAAATTACTATTATAAAAATCATTAACACCGGTAGTTAATTCTAAAAAGTTCAAAATACTATTTAAAAAAGGATTATGTAACATCATAAAAGGCATTTTAAATAAAGATACCATTAACATAGTCGCAAGAATTTTTAATAAAATTAAAGGTATATCTTCAATAATAGTATTAATATTATCACTAAAATGATTATCACTTGTAAAAATATTGATAGTATAAGGGGAAAATAATTTTTTCCTAGCGCTTATGATATATAAAATAAAAGTAGTAAGAATTTGTGATAATAGGAAAATAAATGCTAAATCTTTCTTAAAAAAAATAACGATAAATAGTAAAGAAATATGTGAAGATGATTTAATAATAAGATTAGCTTGATTTAAAGAAATTACCTTATTTAAGTAGGCTTTTTTAACTAAAATGCATGCGGTAGGATTACCCGTAAGAATACTAATTATAAAAAGTGATAAGGCCTTTTGATTTTCAAAAAGCCTTAAATGTTTAATTAATGAATAGAAGACGTTACTAAAAAAGGGCACCATTAAAATAAGGCTACTTAAAATATACATAGGAATAATAGCAACCACTACTTTATATAACCAAAGCTTAGTGGTTTCGATAAAAAGATCATACCAAAGTTTGCTATGAGTAAAAAAATAGCAAAGCTCAAGCAATAAAATAAAAAACCAAATAATTTTTGTAATTTTTTTAAGCATTAGGAATTAATAAAAAAGTATCAGGTAATAATTTGTCAGTGGTTAAATTATTTAGATTTTTAATAGCATCTATTGTGGTATGATATTTATTAGCTATTTTATATAGTGAATCACCACTTCTAACAATATACGTTTCATACTCAGGTTTTTGATAGTCAACACCTAAATATTTAGCAACGCTTTCCACAACTGCTTCAGCAAGTATTGGCCATTCGTAGCGTAATCTATTAGTATCATCATCATTATTAGCAAAACCATATTCAACTATCATTGATGTTTTAGGGATGGTGTTTCGCAAAATAAAATAAAAATCATTACCATTTTTTCCCATTCTTTGATAAACACTTCTTATAGGAAGACCAGCCTTTTTTAAAGAAGAGCCAATCATTGTAGGTAAAGTACCATCACTTTTTAAAGAATAAATAACTTCACCGCCACCACTTCCTGCATTGTTAATATGATTAGATATTAAAATATCACTAGCTTTAGCTCCTAAATTCATAACTCTATTAATTCGGTCACTGGGGTTTAAGGTCTCATCAGTACTACGCGTTCTTTTAGCCAAAATGCCAAGTTCATCAAAACGCATTTTTTGATAGTCACTAATTTTTTTAGTCATATCTTTTTCTTTGAAATAACTATTACTACCGCCACCTGGATCCCAACCACCATGTCCGGCATCGATTATAACCATTTATATCACCAATATATCATATGTTAATAAAATGATAAAATGCTAAAATGTAGTAAATTTAAACTGCCATTTTGTTTAAATTTCTTATAGCTTGTTTTAATTTTAAGATAAATAAAAACCATCATTGTCTAATATGACTTTGATGGTTAATAAATATTTTGGCTTTATTAAAAAATTTACTTTTGACACTCTTAAATTTTTAAAGTAGAAAATCTTTGGTATAAATAGTTTTTCATGGCAGTATCATTTAATTTTTGAATGGCTGTAATTATGTTATTTATATCTTTTGTATTTAAAGCCATTTTTAAAGCGGTAAAATCATCATCAAGCATAGGGCTATAATAATTAGTAATCATATCTAATGTATCCTTAATATAGATTGCTAAATATTCTTCATCAGAGGTTAAATCAGAAATGAAATCATAGTGATGATTACTTGTTAGTAGTTGATTTAATGTATGATCTCGGTAGTAATAATAAACACAAAAGATTAAGTAAGATCCATAAGAATCCATGACTTTTATTTCTTTTAAATCGATTAGCGTATTTTCTTCACTTAGTTTTGCTCCCAAACCAACACGGAGTTCAGTATCATATTTATCACTATTTTGTTTATGGGTTGCTACTTGGCTTTCAAAACTTTTGACATCATTTGTATAAGCCATAGGTTCAAAGGTATCAATATAACCTTGTTCTAACCATGTTGGATAATCTTGATGACATTCATTGATGGCAGAATTGGCATTTGAAAGAACAGCAGCACTGATACGAATGTTTGGACGAATCAAACGAATCAAAGTGGAAGCTTCTTTTACAAAATTGGTTAATGTCTCTTTTTTCCAAGTTAACCAATTTTGTCTAACTTCTTTAGAAGTTCGAATAAGCACTTTTAAATCACCCGTAATATGATAAGTATCCTTAAATTTATTCATGGATGCCTCACTATATCCATAATCAACAATTGTAGTAGAATCTAAAATGGTATCAACATTTAAATATTGATATAAATTACTATTGGGAAAACGGATAAGATCAAATTCCACATGGTCAAATTCATAACGCGTAACGAGTTCTTTATACCAATTTAGTAATAAGTTTTGAACCTCATCATTACATACATCATAATAATATACATCTGTAACGCCAAAACTAGCAGCTTTATTGCCATAATAATCGATTTGGTAATAATCTTCATGTTTTTCCTTTAAGGCGCGCATATAACCCATAAAGGTTTGGGTGTATGCGGTAACAGATATACCTAATTTATGAGCTTCGCTAATAAAACATTTTAAATAATCTTTACCATATTCTTCATAATCACTTGTTGCAATATTAGGATCTTCTAGATAATAATCTGAATCATATACCATATACCCTGGGGCTCCAATATAGGTTCCCTCATGATAAGGTGTAATTAAGATTTCATTAATACCCATGTTTTTAAATGCTGTTAAGGTGTTGATAATTCCTTGTTTTGAGGTGTCATCATAATAATTTACACCTTGGAACTTTACAAATGGATAGTACCACATTCCTCTTGTTTTATCAATTTGATTATCAATTAATTGTGAATAAATGATTTCGATGTAATCATTGATTTTTAAATAAGATTGGCGAAATACAAAATAGCTATAAACACTACCAACAACTTCATCAAAGTTTTGAAGAATTTCATCTATCTTTTCTAAAGATTGATGAATGTATTGATAATCATGGGGAATTTTCTTTTCAAGTTCGATATTAATATCATCAATAATACTATTTCGTAAAGTGATTAAGGTATTCAAATAGTTATTAGAAGTAGTAGAAGCCATTTTTTCATATTTTGTTATATTTGTCATGGAATATACATGTTGGTGTTGAAATGTAAATTCTTCCCTTTTAGGAAGTAAGACCTTTAATTCTTGCGTTGCTTGATCTAATAAAGCGGCATATGTTTGTTCATACAAACTATCTAAAGTAGGAATGATTTGGTTTAATTTTTGGGCTAATTGCTTTTTTTGATCGGCAGGTACCATCTGATAGTAACGATATAGTTCATCAAATAAAGAATATACAACATGGGTATCTTTTACAAAACTATTACGATAAACATAGATAGTATTGTTTGCCCAAACAACAAAATCACCAACTTGAATTTGTTTTAGTTCATTAATTCTTGTTCCCGCAACCGAACAAATCATGCCATATTCAGGCATTTTTACATCGTTTCCGATTTCTTCAACTTGTCCATAGCGATTTACGGCAACTTCATAACCTTCATTATCTGTTTCATAAGGGCATTCAAAGCGGTAAATGGCAATTTTATCTTTTCTTCTTACTACATTTAATAAAGCATCATTTAGCGTAAGTAAAGGATTAGAAGAAGAAATAGCACGACTTGTTTTTAGCAAATAGTCTTGATGAGCAATTATTTGACTTGAAACCGGTTCATTAACTACTTCAATTAAAGCATCAACTTTATAATCTTGATAAACAATGGTAATAGTTTGTTTACCTAATTTGCTAGAATCAAAATTTAAAATATCATAATTTGTGATGTAATCATTAGGTTTTTTAGCAAAATAAACTAATAAATTATTTTTAATATCATTTTGGCCTATTGCACATTGTTGTTCTACCACTTCAACAATCAATTTTTTTCCTTTTTTACATCCAGATAAGCATAGCAAGAAAAGGCATAAGCAAGCAATTAGAACTTTTTTCATAAAAAATAGTTCCTCCTATAATATAAATGGTTATTTATTTTATCTTTACACAATAAATTATATCATTTTTTAAGATGAATTGTCTAATTTTTTGAAAATTATAAATGATAATCTTTTATTGGTCATTATGAAAAAAGAAAAAGCACCTGAAACCTAGCATATTTAATTGCCAGATTAGCAAGTGCTAACTTTTTTATATAAATAAAAATTAACATACAATTTAATTAATATGAAAATAATATTATTTCCAGCCTGATTCTTTTTTTATTTGTTCTGTTAATTGTTTTTTTCTTCCAATCGCTTTTTTTTAAAATAGTTTCTATCCGTGTATTTTACAATTATATTCCAACCAACAATTACAATAGTCAATATTATTAATGACAAAACTGTTTTTGCTACAGCATTTTTTATAAAAAGTAGTGATAAATTTAATATGGCAAAAGGAATAGTCATTATGGCAGTTCTCACATGAATTTTGTGCCAAATTTCTTCGGATTCAAAACACTTTTTATGTCTTAACCCAAAAACTTCATTTCTTTTACAAACTGGGAAAAAAATCATGGGAATCAAGTATACAACAAAAAATAATATTACCAAAGCACTACCCAAATAAAAGTTCATTAAAATACCTCCTAACGAGTTATTTTGGCGTAAATACGCATTTTTAACCCATATCTATTATAACGCTTTAATAGCAATTCGTCAATTTCAAATAAATCTTTTAGATAGAATTTTTTACATAAAAAAAGTAATAGTTTAAATAAAAAAAAGATTGATAATTCATAGCTATATGAATTTATCAATCTGGTTCTTTCAATATGGCGTCCCAGAAGGGATTCGAACCCCCGACACACGGCTTAGAAGGCCGTTGCTCTATCCAACTGAGCTACTGGGACTTTTGCATAATTATTATACAACTTTTTTGACATTTTGTAAAGTTATTTGAATAATTTATAAAACTAGTGCCTAAGCTTTTTTTCTTGCAATCGTTTTCATATAGTGGCCAATATCATTTCA
>CANQWZ010000043.1 GCA_947627685.1 uncultured Bacilli bacterium
CATTGATTTTAGTGCACATATTGTTTACATTGCTGGTCAAAGAGTTGAACTTACCCATAAAGAATTTGAATTATTAGTGTTTTTAACTAAAAATGCCAATATTGCCATTACCCGTGAGCAATTACTCGAAAAAGTTTGGGGATATGATTATTATGGGGATGATCGTACATTGGATACCCATATGAAATCACTTCGCAAAAAAATTGGTAAATATGCGGACAACATTATAACCATTAGAAGGGTTGGATATCGCTTTGAAACGGAAAAATATTAGTTTAAAATGGAATTTATTTTTGATAATTTTAATTTTTGCGGGGATCATCATCATTACCTTTGTTATTTTCCAAATTGGTTTGTTAGGTGACTTTTACCGTTCTAATAAGATTAATAAAACAGTGGGAATTTTAGAAAATGTCGATGAATTAGTTAGTAATGAAAATTTGGAGAATTTTGTTAAAGGTAGTCAACTAGACAATCGATTAGAAAAAATATCATTAGATGAGGAAGCTGCTATTTATTTATATGGTAGACCAAGTAATACAACTAGTGATACTAATCCTATTTATATGAATAATTTAATTTATAAAACGATTAGTGGTGGCTCTTTTGATATGTTAGAGCCGGCTATCGTTGACGATATTTGGAAAAAGGCTGATTCGGCTAATTTATCTAAATTTTATGCTAAACTTTCTATTAATCCATCAAGTGATTTTAAAGTTCAAATTTTAAGAGTTGATACTAAAAAAGCCGAATTAACAAGAGATTTATCAATTAAATTAAATTCAATTATGTGTTGTTCATTTATAACTTTAAGTAACAATGAAAAATATTTATTAATCATTGATAATATGATTATTCCAGTAGAATCGGCGGTTGATACATTAAAGACGCAACTTACTTATATTGTAATAATTGTTATTGTTTTAACGATTATTATTGCTTTAATTGTTTCCAAATATATTAGTAAACCTATTGTAGCGATGAATGAAACAGCTAAAAAAATGGCTAAAGGTGATTATGATATTGCTTTTAAAGGTGAAGGTTTTAAAGAAATCAATGAATTAAATGATACCCTCAATAATACCGTTTTAGAACTTAAAAAAACGGAAACTTTAAGACGTGAACTAATGGCAAATGTTTCACATGATTTGAAAACGCCATTAACGATGATTGGAGGATATGCGGAGATGATGAAGGATTTGCCAGGGGAAAATAATACTGAAAATTTACAGATTATTATTGATGAGGTAAATCGTTTAAATGTTTTAGTAAATGATATGTTGGATTTATCACGTTTATCTAGTAAAACCCTTGTATTACATCCACAATTATACTCTATTACCGATAATTTAGTAGAAATTGTTGATCGTTATCAAAAATTTCAAGAAAATAATGAATTTACCTTTACCTTAATTTATGATGAAAATGTTAATGTCATTGCTGATGAAAGTAAGATTGATCAAGTAATTTATAACTTTATAAATAATGCTATTAATTATAGTGGTAATTCTAAGAAAATTATTATTAAACAAGAAGTAATTAAAAATAACGTTAGAATTAGTATTACTGATTATGGTATTGGTATTAAAGAAGAGGATCTTGCTTATATTTGGGATCGTTATTATCGTACTGATAAAGGGCATAAACGTTCAGTTCAAGGTTCAGGACTTGGATTATCAATTGTTAAAGGCATTTTAGAAATTCATAATTTTAATTATGGTGTAACTTCTAAAATAAATGAAGGCAGTACTTTCTGGTTTGAAATGCCTATAAAAAAATAAGAAGGGAGATTATTAATGAAAAAAAGACAAATATTAACAAGTTTTATGTTATTATTAATGACTTCTTTGTTATTAATTAGTGGCTGTGCTAAATTTGGTAGTAGCAACGAAAGAGTCATTAAAAATACAGTTGAAAACGAAATCACTAATAAAGTGGTTGATTATCAAGAATTTAGTGTTGAAAGTTTAGAATCAGCAGTAACCCAAACGGTTGAAAAAGTAAAAGATGCAGTTATTGGTGTTACTTTAAAATATGTTCATGAAGTAACTATTAATGGTAGAAAAGTTACTTCGATTGATACTGAGGCCATTGGCAGTGGCGTTATTTATAAACGGGTTGAAAAGGTTAATGATAATAATGTTTTAACCAATTTTACATATTATGTTTTAACAAATCGCCATGTAATTACTAGTAGCTATGATGAAAGCAAAGTGTATGTTTATTTAGGATCAGAAGATTTAGAAATTGAGGCCAGAGTAATTGGTTATGATAGTAAAGTTGATCTTGCGGTAATAGCTTTTGATCACTATACTTATATTAATCCCGTAACATTTAAAGATAGTGATGAACTTAACAATGGTGAATTTGTCATTGCAATTGGTAATCCAGATGGTTATGATTATTATGGATCAGTAACATTCGGTGTAGTAAGTGGTAAATTACGTTATATTAGTGACGATACAGATGGTGATGGTATTAATGATTTTAATGCTACCTATATTCAACATGATGCATCAATCAATCCTGGTAATAGTGGTGGTGGATTATTTACAATTGATGGTAAATTAGTAGGAATTAATAGCTTAAAATTTGTTGATGATAAAATTGATAATATGGGCTTTGCTATACCATCTAATGTTGCTAAAACTTTAGCAATCGATTATATTGAAAAAAATATTGTTGCTAAAAGACCAACACTTGGTATTACTGGTACTGATATTCGTACTTTAACTAATGCGATTATTGCGCAAAATGGTCTATTAGAAATACCTGATATTTATAATGGAGCATCAAATTATGGCATTTATGTTAGAAGTATTATTGCTGGTGGTACAATTAGTGCTAGTAATGTTAAAGAAAACGACATTATTCTTACTTTTGATGGTGAAAAATTAACTAATATGAATGTTTTAAGCGCTAAACTTAATTCATTGGATGATTATTTAATTGGTACAACCGTTGAAATTACTTATTATTCGCGTAGTAATAATAAAATTATGACTGAAAGCATAGTTTTACAATAAGTAGTGATAACTTATGAAAGATTTTATTGGTATATTTGATTCAGGTATTGGGGGATTAACCGTATATAATATTATTAAGGAATATTTTCCTAATGAAAATATAGTCTATTTAGCAGATACTATTAACTGCCCATATGGTACTAAAAGTCTTGATTGTGTTAAAAAGATAACTTTAAATAATATAGCCTATTTAAAAAAAATAGGTGCGAAAGCTATTGTTATAGCATGTAATACCGCAACATCATCAATTATTGATGAACTTCAAACTGATAATAATTATTTAATAGGTGTCATAGAACCTACAGCACTATTTGCTAAAAGCATAAGTAAAACGCAAAATATTGGCCTTTTAGCTACTAATTTAACAGTTAGTACCCATATTTATGATAAATTTTTAAAAGGGGCCTTAATTTTTAGTGAAGGATGTAGTGATTTTGTTTTACCAATTGAAGCTGGTGATTTTCATTCAGAGGCAATGCTTTTAAAAATAAAAAATCATCTAGTAAATTTACCAAAAGAAGTTGATACTTTAATATTAGGTTGTACGCATTTCCCTTATATCAAAGATGAAATCCAAAAAGTTATTCCTAGTGTAAAACTGGTAGAAAGCGGCATCCCCACAGCTTTAAAACTTAAAGAAGTTTTAACCAAATCGCATGCTTTAGCTAGTATAAACAATAAGCGTAAATTAAGTTTTTTAACAACTGGTAATATTGAAGATGCTAAAAAACAATTGTCTATCTTTAACGTTTATTTTGATGAAATAAAAAAAATAACTATTGAATAAGGATATAGAAAGTGAATAATCATGCTACTAAATGTTGAAAATCTTTGCCTAACTTATGATAAAAAAACATTATTTAATAATGCTTCGTTTAGAGTTTTACCTAATGAAAAAATAGGGATAGTAGGATCTAATGGGGTAGGAAAAACCACCTTGATAAATATTTTGTGTGGAAAAGTTATACCTGATAAAGGTGATATTACTTTTGATAAAACAATTAAGGTTGGTTATCTTGACCAGTATATGCAAATTGATACTAATCTATCAATTGAAGCCTATTTAAAAGAAGCATTTAACTCTTTATATTTAGAAGAAGCTAAAATGAATACTTTACTTGAAGCCTTAAATGATACTACTGATACAAGTTTAATCGATCGTTATATCCGTCTTACAACCCAAATTAGAGAGTATTTAGAAAGCAATGATTTTTATGCCATTGATTCAAGAATTGGTCGCATTGCATCAGGCCTTGGTCTTACTAGTTATGGTTTAGATAGAATGCTTAATACTTTATCAGGTGGGCAAAAAATTAAAGTTATTTTAGCAAAATTATTATTAGAAGAACCTGATTTATTAATTTTAGATGAACCTACTAATTTTTTAGATACTTTTCATGTTGATTGGCTAGTTAAATATTTAAAAGAGTATCGGGGTAATTTTTTAATTGTTTCCCATAATGAAGAATTTTTGAATAATGTGGTAAATGTCATTTTAGAACTTGAACTTGGTAAAATTACCAAATATAAAGGTAATTATCAAGAATATTTATTAAAAAAAATGATGATGGATGAACAATATGTTAAAAAATATAATGCCCAACAGCGGCAAATTAAAGAATTGCAAAATTATATTGCCAAAAATAAAGTAAGAACATCTACCGCAAAGCAGGCCCAAAGTCGTGTTAAGCAACTAAATAAAATAGAAATAATGGATAAACCCCAAAATAGCGTGATTCATTTAAACTTATCATTTAATTATAAGCCAATTTCTTCGGAACGCTTTCTAAAAGTAGAAGCTTTAGAAATAGGATATGATAAAAGTCTACTACCACCGATTAGTTTTGAAATAAAAAGTGGTACTAAACTCGCTATAACCGGTTTTAATGGCATTGGTAAAACAACTTTATTAAAAACTTTAGTAGGCCATCTTATGCCCATAAAAGGTAGTTTTAAATTTGTTGATAATGCCATGATTGCTTATTTTGAACAAGAACATCATTTTGATAATCTAGAATATAGCCCCCTTCAAGAAATACAAGCAATATATCCCCAAATGGAAAATGGCACCATTAGATCATACTTAGCTAAATGTGGTATTACGGGGGATTTGGCGATAAGCCCCATCAAAAATTTATCAGGTGGTGAGCAATCGAAATTAAAACTTTGTAAAGTGATGTTAAAAAAAGCTAACGTTTTAATTTTAGATGAACCAACGAACCATTTAGATAAAGTAGCAAGAAATGATTTATTAATGGCTTTAAAAAAATATAGTGGTACCGTTATTTTTGTAAGTCATGAGCGAGAATTTGTCAGTAGCCTTGCTACCAAAATATATAGTATTGAAGAATTACTGATTAATTAGGAGGATTTATGAATATAGTACATTTAATGGTTGGTATCCAAGGCAGTGGTAAATCAACTTTAGCAACAAAACTAGCAACCTCTTTACCGGCTGTTTTGGTTTCAACCGATGAAATTCGCAAAACATATCCAAAACTTCCGGAAAACATGGTTTTACCTAAAGCCTATGAAATATGCTATGAGGCTTTAAAAAATGGTCATGATGTCATTTATGATGCTACTAATATCACTCCTAAAGTTAGAATGCGTTTTATCAATGCTCTTAAGAGTTTTGATAGTGATATCAATTTTATGGTAGGATGTCACTACATGGATGTACCAGTAGAAATTTGCAAAAAGCGCGTTGATTTACGTAATAAACAATTAGACCAATTGTATTTACCAATTGAAGTTGTTGATAGTTATTTTTCAAGATTAATTAAACCAACAATTGAAGAAGGTTATAGTTTTATTAAAATATATGATGATAATTTAGGCTTAATTGTTGAAATGAATTAAGATTTAAACACTCTAAAATGAGTGTTTTTGTTTTTGATTATTTTGATTGAATAAAAAAAATAAAATTGTTATAATAATAACACTATAATTTTGACAATTAATAACAAAAAAAGAAAGGAATAGCATATGGAAGAAAAGGATCAATTAATTAACATTTTAAAAGATGCTAATATCGACTTAGATGATAATCTTTTAACGGGTAAACTGGACGCAATAAAAGTTAATGATCAAAATTTATCATGGCGGCTTTGTCTTAGCTTTGATAATTGTTTACCTTGTGAAACTTTAAAATTAATAATTGAACAAGTAAGTAAATATTTAGTTAAAAAATATCCTGTTGAAATAGTTAAATTTAATATAAGTTATCGTAATGAAGTCATTTTAGAAGAGGAAGAACTAAAAGCTTACTATGACTATGCTAAAGATATTTGTAAAGCTAGTAAAAAAGGCATTATTATTTTAAATTCTTATTATACCAAATACCCCAAAAATGCTATTAATATATTTGTTGCAAGTGAGGAAGAAAAAAACATTGCTAACGATAATTTAAGCCTTATTAAATTGTTTTTTCAAAATTATGGTTTAAAAAATGTAGAATTTTATGTAACAATTAGTGATAGTGTACGTAATCTAAAAGAATTAAGTGAGGAAAAAGCTCGTATCAAAGAACAACTTGATACGACTAAAAGCTATGAAAAATATCGTAAACTCCAAGAAGAGGCTAAAACAAATGAGTACTATGGCCAAATATCTTATAAGGATACAAAAAGTATTTTAAGTAAACAAATTTGCGATTTACCTGCTACTAATATGGAAATAGATGAATTCAGGCAAATTGAAAATACGACACGCGTTAAAATAATAGGTAAAATTATAAGTATTGAATTTAAAGAGATACGTTCTAAACAAGGTAAAGATTTAAATTTATTAACAGCTATTGTTAGTGATAATACTGATTCCATTATGGTTAAACGTTTTATTAATGAACGTGATGTTAATGATTGTAAGAAAAATATGCAAGTAAATAACAAAATTGAAATTATTGGCAAAATTCAGTGGGATGATTTTGTTAAAGATGTAGTTATTATGTGTGATAGTATTAAATATTTTGGTCCTGATTATTCAAGAGTACGTCATGATGAGGCCTCAGTTAAAAGAGTAGAACTACATGCACATACTAAAATGAGTGTATTAGATAGCATCATGTCAGTTAGTGACTATGTTTGGCAGGCTAAAAATTATAACCATTCTGCTATCGCCGTAACGGATCATGCCAATTGTCACGTTTTACCGGAATTTTTTAGTTTGTGTAAGAAAAATGGTATTAAACCGATTGCGGGGGTAGAAGGTTATTATATTAATGAGGAAAGTTTAAATATTGCTTTTACGAATGATGATATCTTGTTAAAAGATGCAACTTATGTTGTTTTTGATATTGAAACCACAGGCTTATACATTCCTTTTAATGAAATTATTGAAATTGGGGCCGTTAAAATTAAAAATGGCCTAATTATCGATCAATTTGCTAAATTAGTAAAACCTAAACATAGTTTATTTAAAGAAATAACGGAAATTACCCATATTACTGATGAAATGTTAAAAGATGAATTACCAATTGAAGAAGTATTACCCGAATTTAAAGAGTTCATTAAGGGTTGTATTTTGGTTGCTCATAATGCTCACTTTGATACTGATTTTATTTACGCGGAACTAGAAAAATTAGGCCTTTTTGATGGCATAATGCCATGTATTGATACGATGATGTTTGCTAGAGGCTTATATGGTGATAGTTTTAAACAAAATAATTTACGTGCTGTTGGTAAGTTTTTAAAAGTAGAAGTTGAACCAAATGAACAGCATCGTGCCGTTTATGATGCGAAAACAACGGGAAATGTTTTCTTGAAATTATTAGGTGAGGCGCTTGATCGTAATTATACTAACTATAATGAGTTAAATAAAATGGTTAAGGAAAGTGAACTATTCCGTTATAAAATACCAAATCATATTAATATTTTAGTAAAAAATCGTCACGGTCTTAAAAATTTCTATAAAATAGTTTCGGAATCACATACGACTTATTTCCAAAAAGATGCAAGGATGGTAGATAGTTTAATTAATGCATATCGAGATGGACTTTTAATTGGTAGTGGTTGTTGTAATGGCGAAATTTTCCGTTTAGCTTTGGAAAAAACGCCACGTCAATTAGCACAGGCAATGGATTTTTATGATTACATAGAAGTACAACCACCTAAAACATATTTACATTTATTTGAAATGTGGGATGAAAAAGAAGCCTTACAAATGGCTGAAAAATTAATAAGCGAAATAATTACCATTGCTCAGTCAAAAAATAAAATGGTGGTGGCAACAGGTGATGTGCATGAATTAATCCCCGAAGATGCTGAATACCGTAAAATTTATTTAAGTGTTGCAAGACCAAATGGTGGTGGTCCACATGAACTTGCAAAATATGATGGCATACTTGATATGCATTATCGTAGTACTTCGGAGATGTTAGAAGAATTTGCCTTTTTAGGTTCCGAAAAAGCTAATGAAATCGTGGTCATAAATACTAATAAAATAAATGATATGATTGATGAGTATGAACTATTCCCTAAAGAATTATACGTGCCACGTGATGACTTTATGGCCGATAAAAACGGCGTTACTTCGATGAAAAAGGCTGTTATAGATATTTCTTATCAAACGGCTAATGAGATTTATGGTAATCCGCTTCCTAAATATGTTAAAGCACGTCTAGATAAAGAATTAGATGCTATCATTAGTCATGGCTATTTTTCCGTTTATTATATTTCCCATTTGTTGGTTAAAAACTCTAATGAAGCAGGATATATTGTAGGTAGTAGAGGATCGGTTGGTAGTTCATTTGTGGCAACCATGATGAAAATTACGGAAGTAAATCCCTTAAAACCGCATTATGTTTGTCCACATTGTCATTTTTCAGCCTTTAAACTTACCGAAGATGAAAAACTTTTGTATGAACAAGATCTTTCAAGTGAAATTGATGAAAAACTTCAAAAAGTTAGAGTTGGAGCCGATTTAGAAGATTTAAATTGTCCTAAATGTGGTCACAAATTAGAACGTAATGGTTTTGACATCGAATTTGAAACTTTTCTAGGCTTTACCGGTGAAAAAGTTCCTGATATTGATTTAAACTTTTCAGGTGAATATCAAGCAAAAGCCCATCTTTTCTGTCAAGAAACTTTCGGTATCGACAATGCTTTTAGAGCAGGTACCGTAAATACTGTGCAAATTAAAACTGCCTTTGCCTATGCACGTGATTATTATGCTAATAAGGGCATAAAAAAACGCCAAAGTGAATTAGAGCGTTTGGCGATAATGTTATCGGAATCAAAAAGAACAACCGGTCAACATCCTGGTGGTATTGTTGTTATTCCCGATCATATTGAATATACTGATGTTATTCCGGTACAATATCCGCCTATTGATGATGTAAAAAGTGATGATTTACAGTGGCGTACTTCACATTATGATTATCATAGTTTTGAAAGCAATCTTTTAAAATTAGATATTTTAGGTCATGATGATCCGACAATGGTAAAGTGCTTGATGGATTATGTTCATCAAAATCAAGATGAATTTCCTTTTTCCACGATTGAAGAAATACCTTACTATGATAAAAAAGTTATATCTTTATTCAGTAGTAAAGATGCTTTAGCACTATCCGATGATGATGATGATACATTATCGAGTGGTACAATAGGCGTTCCTGAATTTGGTACGCAGTTTGTTAGAGGTTTACTTGAAACCATTAAGCCTAGTGATGTTGGTCAAATCATTAAAGTTTCTGGTCTTTCTCATGGTACTAATGTATGGATGAAAAACGCCGAAGATTTAGTAAAAGGGGTTAATAGCTCCTATCCTAAAGTTTTGTTTAATGATGTTATCGGATGCCGTGATGATATTATGACTTTTTTGATTGCCAAAGGCATTGATGCATCTTCAGCTTTTAAAATTATGGAAAGCGTTAGAAAAGGAAAAGGTTTAACAGCCGAACAAGAAGAACTGCTTGTAAAAAATAATGTTCCAAGCTGGTTTATTGCTTCATGTAAAAAAATACTTTATTTGTTTCCTAAAGCTCATGCTACAGCTTATGTCATTATGGCGTTACGTATTGCTTGGTTTAAAGTTTATAGACCGATTTATTATTATGCGGCATACTTTTCTAAAAGAGCTAAAGAATTTGACGCTGAAGTTTTTGCAATGGGTAAAAATGCTATTCGCAATCGAATTAACGAAATTGAAAAGAAGTTAAAAAATAAAAATATTGAAGTTTCAAAAAAAGAGACCGATTTATTAGATGAATTACGAATAGCTTTGGAAATGAACCTTAGAGGTATGACTTTTAGAGCGATTGATGTTAATATTTCCGATGCTAAAGATCTTGTTATTGCGGAAGATAAAAAATCTTTATATTTGCCATTTGTCGCTGTTGAATCATTAGGTGATACGGTTGCTCAATCAATTGTTGAGGCTCGCAAAGAAAGATTATTTAGTTCTAAAAAAGATTTTGAATTAAGAACCAATATTAATAAAAAGCAATATGCTAATCTAATTAAACTTGATGCTTTTGGTGATTTGGTTGATGATGATACAACCTTACTTTAAAATAAATAATTAGTAATGGTAAAATAGTTGCGTAAAATTGTCAAAAGTGTTAAAATATAAAGGTAAAAATAGTCCATTTAAGGAGGTTATAAAAAAATGGCTGTAAAAATTGCAATTAATGGTTTTGGACGTATTGGACGTTTAGCTTTCCGTCTTATGTTCGGTAACGAAGATTTTGATATCGTTGCTATTAATGATTTAACTGGTGCTGCAGATTTAGCTTATTTATTAAAATATGATA
>CANQWZ010000044.1 GCA_947627685.1 uncultured Bacilli bacterium
GTTGGCAAGCCCAATGAATACAAATGAACCAGTAATATAAAGGATCACCATGGCAAATCCTGCAACAAGGGCTTGAAAACCAAAAATGGCAATAAGGTCAATATCTCTTGCTCCTAATGCTTTCATAATACCTATGTCACGCATCTTATCGTGGATATTTTTAAGTTCAAACTGCACCATAAGTATTAGCAGTGCAACACATAAAATGCCGAAGATAAGATTGAAAAAGCGGCTAAACACACCCACTGCCTTAGTCATTGTTGTAATGGAACTGCCAATTGATGAGTTTGGAATAAACCCATTCTTGCTTGCTACGTTAAAGAGAAGTTCTTCTTGTTCAACATTATCAAAATAATAACCAAATGTGAACATCTCAATTTTGTGCAAAGCTTCAAAAACGTTATCAGCAACATTAAATTTAGTATATTGATCGGTTAGTGCAACTATTTTAAGTGCTGTTTCGTACTTCTTTTGCGAGCCGTTTTGGTCACATGCCAAATAATAAGTAAATTTTACTTCATGGGAAACAAAGTCTTTAATGTTTTGAGGCGTATAAGTTGTTCCAAATATTTCATTGTAAATACTGTAATTAACTAAAATTTCATTGTCATTAAGCGGTATTAAATTGCGCATATTTGCGCATGAAAAATATCTATTCGAACAATCATAAATCTTGCCATTGTACTCGAAAGACCCTTTACCAATGCCTATAAATTGCCTATTATCAAAGTTTATCGAATCTGTAGTAAAGTTGGATTAAATGAATATGATATAGCAAGATATTGATAAAATTCATCGTAAAACGCAAGAAATTCGTTGCTTTTGCCCCCCCCTGAAAGTTCCTTGGGATATTTGTTTTTTCTTCTAGATGCCCAACCTCTATAAGCACCTTTTGAACTTTTTCATCGCTGTCATCACCCTGAAGTAATGGTATCCAATCCGCCTAAAAGAGAAAGTAGCGTCGTTTTACCACTTCCACTCTTGCCAATAACAAAAACAAAGCCCTTATCGGGTAGTGTAAAACTTATATGATCAAGAGCTATGCAATTTCCACTTTTACGACTTTTATATATCTTTGTAAGTTCTTTTACTTCTATCATCCTTTATGCTCCTAGTTTTTTATTTTTATATTATAGGTTTTGACAAAACAAGGCTTGTGAAGTTGCAATTACCAAATTTCTATAGAAGCCAAATAAATGTCAACTATTTTATTATTTTTTATTATTTTGAGGTGGGAAAAATGGTAATAACATATTGGTTTCTTTTTTATATTCTTCATAGCCTTCTTTATTATTAATTTCACGCTTTTCCATCATAGGAATACTAACTACAACAAATAATAAGAAGACAATTAAAGGTGAAAAAACTAAAACCCAAAGTTTCGTATCAACGGAAATATAAAATAAAAACATACTAAACCAAAATAAAATTTCACCAAAATAATTAGGATGGCGACTTACTTTCCATAAACCAGTGCGATTAATTTTGCCAGCGTTTGTAATATCTTTTTTAAATTTTTGCATTTGTGCGTCTGCAACCGTTTCTAAAAGTATCGCTAAAAACGAAACCAAAATACAAATGAAAAAGGTACCATTTATCGGCATAGGAGTAATCACTTCATTATTAACCTCTATTGGCATAAAAACATTCACATAAGCAAAAACAGGTAACATTGCGAAAAAGACAACAAGAGTTGGCACTAAATGAATTCCCGTAAAAGATATGACCGGCCATAATTTAGGATGCTTAGTTTGCAAGTTAGTATAGCGCCAATCTTGGTTTTTTAAAGATTTAAATCTGATTAACCAGTTTAAGGTAAGTCTAAGACCCCATAGTTCTATAAATATCAAAATGATAATATTAGGCATTATAAATCCCGATGTTTCTTTAATGAAAAAAGGCGTTATAATCATCGGTAAAATACTCCAATAAGGATCATATACTGATGAATTTCTAAAAAGCATACTACCCATAAAAACGATAATTGTTGCTAAAAGATCACAAATAAAAAATTTTAACAAAATATTTTCGATAGGTAAATACTTATAAGTTAAAAAACCAACTAAAAATGCTAAAACGTAAATTATTAAGATAATAATAACACTAAATACTTTATTGTTTAAAATTTTATTCATTTTTTTCACCAATATAAATTATACCATAGTTTTTTAGGCTTTTATTCTTTTTAACAACATAAATGACAAAATTTAACTTTTATAGTAAAATAGAGAAGGTGATAAAAATGAATAGCTTAATTAATGATGAAAAACATTATGTAACGCTTAACAATTATTTGAAAAGTATTTATCATAAAAAAGTATTTAAAATTGCTTTAAATGGCAACTTTTCTTGTCCTAATCGTGATGGTACTATTAGTAAAATAGGTTGCCTTTTTTGTTCTAAAGAAGGTAGTGGTGACTATGCTGGCAACAAAAATTTACCTATTAAAGAACAATTTAATCAAATCGTAAAATTGATGGAAACAAAATGGCCTGATGGCTATTATATTGCTTATTTTCAAGCTAATACTAATACTTATGATACATTAGAAAACTTAAAAAAAAGATATGATCAAATTTATGATGGTAAAACTTTATTAAACGATAAAATAAAAATATTAAGCATTGCGACAAGACCAGATTGCCTTAATGAAGAAATTGTTAAATATTTAGCTAATATTAACAAAACTTTAACGGTTTGGATTGAACTAGGCTTACAAACAATGCATGAAAAAACCGCTATACTAATAAACCGCGGTTATACTAAAGAAACCTTTGAAAAAGCTTTAGCGCTTTTAAAAAAATATCATTTAACTACGATTGTGCATATTATTAATGGCCTTCCAAATGAAACTAAAACTGATATGATACAAACCGCAAAATATGTAAATACTTTAGGCATTGATGGTATTAAAATTCATATGTTACACATTATGAAAAATACCCCTCTTGCTAGCATCTATCAAAATAAGCCCTTCCCACTTTTATCATTAGATGAATATGTTGATATTGTAACTAATCAACTTGCCTATTTAAATGATCAAATCGTCATTCATCGCCTAACTGGTGATGCCCCTAAAGATCTTTTAATTGCACCTTCTTGGACTTTAAAGAAGTTTGTTGTCATTAATGAAATCGATAAAGCCATGCGCAAAAAACAAATTTATCAAGGTGATTTATGTTTAAAATAGTTGATTTTTCACATCTTTTAATAAAAACTTATTATGAAAAAAATAAGGATCGCCCTCTTACTTTCATTGATGCTACTTGTGGTAATGGTTTTGATAGCTTATATCTTGCTAAAACGCTAAATCATCTGGGTCTACTAGTTTGTTATGACATTCAAGAAATGGCTATTAATAATACTAAAACTTTACTTACTAAAGAAGGATTTAATAATGTCTTATATCATCTTCTTAGTCATGAAAATTTATTAGAAAAGCATTTTGATCTAATTATTTATAATCTTGGCTACTTACCAAAAGGAAGCAAAGCCATTACTACTAAAGCATCTACTACTTTAGCTAGTATTAAAGGTGCCATCAATATTTTAAGTAATAATGTAAATGACTTTTTAATAATTATTGCTATATATCCAGGACATGATGAAGGTCTAAAAGAAAGTAATTTGCTTGATGCGTTTTGTAAATGCCTCGATAGTAAACTTTTTTTAGTTACTAAATATCAAAACTATAATCGTGAAAAAGCCCCTTACATTATCACTATTAGTAAAACAATACGTTAAAAAACACTGCTATAGAAATTACTATAACAGTGTTTTTTATTATTCTAAAAATTAAATTTCGGATAATTTTTTGCCAATTAAATTTTCAGGATTAACATATTTACCATCTTTTAAAACTTGAAAATAAACATGATTACCGGCTTCTTTGTCGATGTCAGTATTTCCACTTGTACCAATTTTATCGCCTTGATTAATTTGTGTTCCAACCGTTACAGATACTTCACTTAATCCATAATAACAAGTTTTTAACTTATCATTATGTTCTATAACAACATAATTGCCATATAAAGGACTTTCTTTAATTTCAATTATTTTGCCACTAAGTGCTGCTTTTACATCAAAGGAAGTATCATCTTTTTTAGCATAACTAGTACCACTACTTGTACGATATGTGTTACCATATTTAATTAAAGCTTTAGCTTGGTCTTCTTTTGATGCGTTTTTATCATAAAATTTTCTTACAATTTGATAATCAAGGTCATCAGTAAATGGTAATTTTAATACTTCTTCGGGTTTGGTATCCACAGGTTGATCATCTACTGGGGGCGTTACTGTTGGTGGATTATCATCAACAATCCCTCTTTTGCCATTAAGTGAAGCAGAAACGATCAAAGCAACAACTAAAACGGCTAATATACCTACAAAGAAGAAAAATTGAAATTTATTTTGGCCAATTTTTTTAATCAAATTCTTCACTGTATCACCTCGAAATTAGTATGATACAATTTTTTTCATTTATACATTTTTATTGTAAAATTATTAAATAAACATTTTCAACTATTTTTTCGATACCAAATGCAAAAAGTGAAGCCAAAATAAACGATATAATAAAATAGCCTACTCTTATTTCACCAATTTTACCTGGCTTAAATATTTTTTCAAAATTAGTTTTAGTAAGTAGATAGAAAAACAAACCATAACTTACAATAAATATAATGAAATATAAAAAGGCTAATGTTTTTTCCATAATTAATCACCTTTCTTATTTACTTTTTTAATAATTTTATAACCATTTTTGGTAAGTAGCCAATAAGCATCATCTAAAAGTTGATAATCATATTTGATAACATCTTTACTATCTATCGATGTATTATCACGTTTAGCAAGCATCTGGCTAAACATCTTCAATCCTTCAAAGGTTGTAATATTACCATGCTTACGCAATTGATAATTTTTACCATTAGTAAAACGACCATCAGCGCCCTTTTCTTCTAAAATCATTTGTTTAGTGGCAGGGATAAAACCTTTGCTGATAACATATGAATTCCAACGATAATGTTCATGAATGGCCAAAGTTGTTCTTTTAGAAGCTTTAAAATTAGTTGTATAATGGATTATTTTTTTATCATCAATGTTTTTATGATAAAAATTAAAATCTGGCAAGTCATCTTGAGCATACCAATTTAAATATTCTTCTTCACTAAGGGCTGGTATGTTGTTTTGATCTTTTGGGCAATAATCAAGTCCCATTAAATTTAGTTTTAAACGCATACTTAAACAAGCATAAAGATTAGATTCTCTTTCAAAAGGGGTAAATTCTTTATACCATCTTGCTTCAGAAAGTTCATTGTTTTTTATTATCGTATCCTCATCAACAGTTTTATCAATATTGTTAGCGGTAATTTCATATTCTAATTGATAGATGGCATTACGCATTTTGGCCATTTGATAAATGATATCACCCTTAATTTTATCGATATTATAGACCTCATCTTTTTCATCGGCAAAAAAGTAACAGTTATTCTCATTTAAAATCGTTTGTTTATTAAAACTATTTCTTACCTTAGTAAAAATAACTAAATTATTTATATCCCATTCTTTGCGTTTAGTAACTAGTTTTTGAGCTAAATCGATATTTTCCAAATCACTACCAAAAGCAATTATGATAAAATTAACACTTTTTTTATTATGACAAATAATATTTTTAATATTCTTGTAAAATTCATTATCGTTAATATCCATCTTATAAAACTTTTCTAAACTTGGAAGATCTGGCAGTGGTAAAAAGTCATCTTTATTAAGAATGCCATCTTTAATTTCTTCTAAGATTTCTTTTTGATAACGATAATAATTGTGATTTAAATTTTTATTGTTTTGGGCTTTTTCATGATCAAAGATATGATAATTTACTGGCTTTATGCTAAAATGGTGACCATCAGTTGTTAAAAACTGATTATTAGCAACTGAAGTTAAGAAGATAGTTTGATTGGTTTTACCAAAGCCAATCATGCAAACATTAATGTCAACATCCTTTTTAATTAATGTTGTTTCATAATCAATAGCCTTTTCATCCATAAAGCTAGTTAATGGATAATTTTCAATAAAGTTAGTAGCAATAAGCTGGTATTTATTTAAATAATGCATACAGCCATAAGCACTAGCAATAAGGTTATTATAAATTGATTCATAACGCATATCACCAAAAACATAAACATGCAAGTCTTTGAAGATATTATTCTTTTTAGCATCTACAATTTGTTTAATAGCTTGATTAATAACTTGACAAATTTCAAGATTACTTTCTTCATCTTGAGTATTAATAACCATCGTTACATCAAGATTTTTATTGACCGCTTGATTGATAAATTTTTTGACATTTTTTTCAAGAACTAAATTTTTTAAATAATTTATTTTATGACAATATAAATTATAACAATCTTGATTAGATAAGTTGCCAATAATAAATTTTGTATATTTTTTAGCGCTATTATAAATAGCTATATTATTTTTATTATTACCAAAAAGATAAAGTCTTTTCTTTTTAGAAAGATTTAGTTTTAATTTGTATAAGCATTCTAAAAGATATTGATAAAAAAGGGATATTGAAAACAAAATGGCATTAAGCATGACTAAAGTAGCACATATATAAACCGTTATTTCATAAAAATGATTATCATTCATTAAAGTTGTAATACTAGAAAAATCGTATCTTAACACAACTAAACTAACAATTTTATTTAATGAAGTAAAAAAAGCATATAGAAAACTATTTCCAACATACATATGACCAATACAAAAAAGTGGTATAGCAGCTAAGAAAATGATAGTACATTGGCCTTTTTTAAAGCCTCTAATGAACTCTACTTTTTCTTTATGTTTTTTAAAAATTAAACTTGCTAATACATAAATTACTAAAAGTAAAAATATTATACAGCATATTGTGCTAACAATATTAACAATTTGATTATTCATAGCCGTATCCTTTCTTTATTAAATGTTATCTTTAGTTTGTTCTTCACTTGATAAATCATCAAAAGCTTTTAAATCTGCATGGGTTTTAGCAAGATGCTTACCATCACTAATTTTATCATTATAAACATAGCCTTCAAAACGGAGCCAAACATTCCATCTACGATGTTCATATTCACGTCTAGTGCTTTTTGTATCGTTAATATTTAATATTTTTCTAAAATGTAAATAAATAGCTTGCGCAATAGATGAATTACGATTGTATTCATCTTTTTCAAAATCATCTTTATAACTATTTATAATAGTATTAAGATCGTTTAGTAAAGCGGTTTGTTTATTTATATCTTTTATTGCTTGCAAAAGCGCATTAAGGTTTTTTATTATCTCAAAACTTTCATATATTTTTTCAATATCATTAGTAATTTTAGTATATATTGGCATAAGCGTTTTAGAAAGGTTACACTTTTCAATCATTTCCATTTTAAAATTATAATCATCTTTTAAAAGGTTTTCTTGTTTTAAATTAGCAACTAAAGTATTAAAATAATTATCCAATATTTTAGCAACGTAACTATAATGTTGTTTTAACCCCATTTGTTCAAGTGATCTTTGTTCTACACTAGCAAGTTGATAAACGGATGTAATATTGCCAATGGTATTAATTTGGTAATTTTTACCATCTTTACTAAATAACTTACTTAAATTATGATCTATTCTTAAGGCTTTATTTTTTAGTTTATCCTTAATAATCGTATAAATAGGAATTTGTAAACCTTCCTCAAAGTCATTTCTACATAAATATTGTCTAATATCCATAGCAACTTTGATGTTTAAATCATCACTTCCTAACATTACATAAACAATGGTTGGCTTATTTATTTCCTTTAATTTAGTAATAAATTCTTCTTTAGTTACATCAACATCAAAAAATTGGATTTTATAATATGCTTCACCTGGTATTTTTTGGCCGTTATATTGCAAAATTTCTGGAGCATGCGTTGCTATTTTTTCTTTAGCAGTGTTGTCTTTATCAAAGATATTGACATTTAAAATATAACCTGGCATTTGAGCGCACCAACAAATATTCTTTAAAAATTCAAAGCCATAGTCACCTAACCCAACTATTAAAACATTCATTAATTTAGTGTTATTATCAGTTAATTTTGCGGTAGTAAAAATATTATCTTTGGTATTAATTAAAGCATCAATGGCTAAATTACGATTAATATTTACTCTTCTTATTTTAATTTTTAAAGATTTTTGGCATGTATTTATGGAGGAATAATAATAGGACTTCGGTACTGCAATAATTTTAAAAGTTGGTTCTTGATATTTAATGGTATACATTAAAGAACTGCTTTCAATGTTATTTGCGAAAATATAAAGGGCCGTTTTTTCATTATTATAAGTTTCATGTTTTTTAATGTCTTCGATTAACGTAAAAGCTTTATTAATATTTTCGTCTTCATTTTCACTAATGAAATATAATTTACGATAAATATTTTTTTTATTAGGTTTTAAATTTAGCATTGTAATATCGTTTCTTAAACAGATAGCCCCTAAACGTCTTGTAGCATTAATTAAATCTGCATCTATATCGTTTTCAGTTTTAACACCGGTAAAGATAACCATATTTTTTTTATTACTTAAGATGCTTTTAGCAAGTTCATAACTATTATTATTTAATTTGGAAATATAGTATAAATTTTTTTTCGTTTTAAAAAAATATTTCATTTTAGCAATGGTATTTTTAAAAAATGATAAAACAAAACTAGCCGTTAATACTGGTGCACCAATGAAAATAAATAATAAATAAAGAGCATAAATATTACCAAGATGCTCATTTATTATAGTTGTATCATTCATAAAATTCTTCACATTATCAAATTCACCATTTAGGGTAACTAAACGTAAAACATTTTGCATGGCTAAAATAATAGCTTTAAATATTTTTATAACGATATTTTTATCGCCTAAATAATCAAAATAATAAATAGGGAAAAAAGCAATAATAGAGGCTATAAAAAAACCTATTAAAAAAATTTGCAATTGTGATATATTAGAAACTTTTTTGGGTAAATCATTTTTAATAAATTTGCAATTTCTTTGTTCAATAATGATACCAACAATAATTGAACTAAAAAGAATCATCATTGATATAATCATTATTACTAAGCATTTATTTGATAAAGTCAATTTAATTACCTCCTAATATTTGCCATTTTTTGTAGATATTATAATTTATTTTAACATAATAATAGGCTTTTGTCAATTAAAGTTAGATTTTATACTAAGAATCGTTTTTTTATCAAGGACAAATATTAAAAGCACCAATCAAATGACTGATGCTTTAGGTTTTGATTATAATTTTGAGGCTTGAATTTCTTTTAAGTTTAAAGCTAGTTCTCTTTCCATTTCGGAAAAATCCATTGCTAATCTGCGATTTTTTTCTTTTTGCTTTTTTCTAGCCTGTTCTAATTTATTAGTTGCTTCATCTAAAGTTTTACCATCCATTGTTTCTTGGGCAATAACAATAGCCATATTATCGCGATACTCTAATAAACCACCTGAAACTATATGATAAACTTCTTCATTATCAGTGACTCTTTTAACAAAACCAAAACGAATAGGTACAACTATAGGTATATGATCAGTTAAAATCGTAAGTTCACCATTATCACCTTTGATATTGATGTATGTAACATCACCTTCAAAGCTTAATCCTTTAGGCGTAACAATTGATAATTTCATATTAATGCTTCATTCCTTCGGCTTTTTTGATTACATCATCAATTGTCCCCGCAAAGCGGAAGGCTTCTTCTGGTAAATCATCATATTTACCTTCTAAAATTTCTTTAAAGCCTCTTATGGTTTCTTTAATAGGAACATAAACACCAGGTTGGCCGGTAAATTGTTCAGCCGAATAAGTGTTTTGTGATAAAAATAATCTTATCCGTCTTGCCCGTGCTACTAAGGCCTTATCCTCATCACCAAGTTCATCCATACCAAGAATGGCAATGATATCTAAAAGTTCATTGTATCTTTGAATGGTTTTTTGGACACCTCTTGCCACTTCATAGTGTTCTTTACCAACAATTGAAGGTGAAAGGGCTCTTGATGTTGACTCAAGCGGATCAACAGCAGGATAAATACCTTCTTCACTAATCTTACGACTTAAGTTAGTCGTTGCGTCTAGATGGATAAAAGTTGTAGCAGGAGCAGGATCAGTATAATCATCAGCAGGAACGTAAACAGCTTGAATAGATGTTATTGAACCTTCTTTAGTAGAAGTAATTCTTTCTTGAAGAAGTCCCATTTCGGTTGAAAGAGTTGGTTGATAACCTACTGCTGATGGTGTTCTACCAAGCATCGCACTAACCTCAGATCCAGCTTGAGTGAATCTAAAAATGTTATCTATAAATAGTAGTACATCTTGATGTTCTACATCACGGAAGTATTCAGCCATGGTAAGACCCGTAAGTCCTACACGCATTCTTGCTCCAGGAGGTTCATTCATTTGACCAAAAACCATTGCGGTCTTATCAATAACCCCCGTTTCTGTCATTTCATGATAAAGATCATTACCTTCACGGGTTCTTTCTCCTACCCCTGCAAAGACACTAATACCACCATGTTCTTGTGCTACGTTATGAATTAATTCT
>CANQWZ010000045.1 GCA_947627685.1 uncultured Bacilli bacterium
AAAGAATTGCCTAAACTTATTATTAAAAATGAACGCGAAAATATTGAAGATTTTGAATATGATGATTTTGAACTTATTAATTACAATCCTTATAAAGGTATAAAAGGTAAGGTGGCTGTCTAATGCTTGCTTTAATTGTAGCAGTTGATGATAATTTTTTAATAGGTAATGGTAATAACCTACCTTGGTATGAACCAAATGATTTAAAATATTTTAAAAAAATAACCTTAAATAAGGCCGTTTTAATGGGATATAATACTTATTTATCGATTATTGCAAGGCTTGGTAAAGTCTTACCTAATCGCATTAATTATGTTTTAACCGAAGAAAAAAGCCTTCCTAAAGGTGGCATCATTGTTGATGATTTAGATAAATTAATTCTTGAATATCAAAATAAAGAATTATTTGTAATTGGTGGTAAAATGGTATATGAGGCTCTTTTACCAAGGGTAGATAAATTGTATTTAACAAGAGTAAAAGGTAGCCATGTTGGCAATGTATATTTTCCTAAAATTGCTTTTGATGAATTTATGCTTATTTCAAGTGAAAAACAGGATAATTTAACTTTTGAAATTTATGAAAGAATTACCAAGAGGTAACTGGCAATGACAATGATTGAATTGATTGAAAAAAAGAAACATGGACAAAGTTTAACCGATGAAGAAATTAATTTTATCATTAAGGGTTATACGGAAGGATTAATTCCTGATTACCAAGTAAGTGCTTGGCTTATGGCCATTTACTTTCAAAACATGGATGAAGAAGAAGTTTTTTCTTTAACAAAAGCTATGTTATATAGTGGAGAGACGGTTGATTTAACTAAAATTAAGGGTGTAAAATGTGATAAACATTCTACTGGTGGTGTAGGTGATAAAACTAGTTTAGTTGTTGCACCTCTTGCAAGTGCTCTTGGGGTAAAAATGGCCAAAATGAGCGGTAGGGGTCTTGGCCATACTGGTGGTACACTTGATAAATTAGAAGCTATTCCTAATTTTAAAATTGAAAAAGATATTGAGGACTTTTATGAACAAGTCAATAAAATTGGTCTTGCCATTATTGGCCAAAGTAAAAATATCGCTCCAGCCGATAAACTTTTGTATGCCTTACGTGATGTTACAGGAACCGTTGATGCTATTGCCCTTATAGCCTCATCTATTATGTCTAAAAAATTAGCTAGTGGTGCTGATAATATTGTTCTAGATGTTAAAGTTGGTAGTGGTGCTTTTATGAAAGATGTTGATGAAGCAAGAAAGTTAGCTTCATTAATGGTTAAGATAGGTAATTATTATCACAAAAAAACGGTTGCCACTTTAACTGATATGTCGCAACCACTTGGATGTGCCGTTGGAAATGCACTTGAGGTAAAAGAGGCTATTGAAACTTTAAAGGGACATGGTCCTGATGATTTTACAAAATTATGTATTGAACTTACGGTGGAGATTTTGCAAGTTTGTGAAATTACTTCTTCGTATGAAGAGGCATATAAACTAGTAAAATCAGCTATTGATCAGGGCTTAGGTCTTGAAAAATTAAGAGCAATGATTAAATATCAAAATGGTAATCCTTTAGTAATTGATGATTATTCATTATTAAATATCGCCCAAAATACAATAGATGTTATCTATGAAGGACAAGAAAAATTATACATCAAATCGGTTGATGCTCTTTTAATTGGTGAGGCTGCGATGAAGCTTGGCGCTGGAAGAGTTACAAAAGATGATGCTATTGATTTAGGTGTTGGTATTGTTTTAAATAAAAAAGTTGGTGACATTGTGGCACCAGGCGAATCATTGGCCAAAATTTATACCAATGGTCAAAATACTAATCTTGCTAAAGAGATGGTTTACAGTGCATATACCCTAACTAAAGATGTAGTAACTAAAATGCCAATTATTATCGAAACAATCAAATAAAAAAGGTACTAACTTTATACTAAGCAATTGTTTTAGATTAGTATAAAGTAGTACCTTTTATTTTTCCATCATAACTTTTAGAATTTCAATTATGGTTGAAATCATTTTTTCCATATCAGTTACATCTAAAAATTCATATGGTCCGTGAAAATTTTCACCACCTGTTCCTAAATTAGGAGTGTATAGACCATTATAAGATAAACTTGCCCCATCAGTTCCGCCTCTTATTGGAACAAAGGTTGGCTCAATATTTTGCCTTTTTAAACCTTTAATAGCATATTCTAATATTTCATAATGACTTAAAATAATGTCACGCATATTATAATAACTATCAGTTAAGAAAATTTGAATGGTATTTTCACCATATTTTTGGTTAAGAAAATTAGCAATAGACATTAGTAAGTTTTTTTGAGTCATAAATTGGTCTTTATTGTGGTTACGAACAATATATTCTAGTATAGTTTGTTCTACACTGCCCCTCATGTGACTAAGATGAAAGAAGCCTTCATAACCTTCAGTAAGTTCTGGAACCATATTTTTTGGTAACATTGCTTGAAATTCCATCGCAATAAGTTGGCTATTAATCATTTTACCCTTGGCAGAACCAGGATGGATTGATGTGCCGTTTATTTTAACTTTGCAACTCGCTGCGTTAAAATTTTCAAAATTAATTTCATTAATTAAACCGCCATCAATTGTGTAGGCGAAATGACAATTTTTTTCAAAATAATAAGTATAATTAAAGTGTTTAGTTCCCATTCCTATTTCTTCATCAGGTGTAAAGGTAATTATCAAGTTAGGATAATCAAAATTAGCCTTTAATAAAGACTCTACTACCCCCATAATAATGGTAATGCCGGCTTTATCATCAGCTCCAAGTAGCGTTGTACCATCAGTATGAATTAGAGTATGACCAATTTTATTTAATAAACAAGGATAATCTTTACTAGATAAAATCATCTTTAATTTTTCATTTATGATAATATCTTTACCATCATAATTATTAATAATATTAGGCTTTATTTTCACCACTTGCGTCAAAACTCGTATCCATGTGGGCAATTAAGCCGATTGTTTTATCTGTTTCATTTTTAGCTTTAAGATAAGCATATACATAGCCAAATTCATCCATAAAAGCATTTGTTATGCCAAGATGCTGAAGCTCACTAACTAAAAATTCAGCTAGTATTAATTCTTTTTTACTACTAGGTGTAGTATCACTATATGGATTAGATGTGGTATCATAACTAATATATTTTAAAAAACGTTCAATATTTTTCATATAACCTCCCGTTAGACTAGTTTATTATAACATGCACCTAATTTATTTGCAATTTAATTGACATATGGAAATATAAATAATATAATGTTAACAGTATTAATAATTAATACCGTTAACAAAAAATGAGGCACATTATATGAACAATTATGAAGAAATAAAAAATGAACTAATAAACAAATTAATAACACTTTATTCATCCAAAAGAAGTGATGAATTTTTAGAAATGTTTGAGGGTGAATTAGTAGTCCTTGCTTATCTTTATCGAGAAAGTAATGAAATAAGCCCATCTAACATAAGTACTAAATTTGAAGTTAGTAGAGCACGTGCAACGATGATTTTAAATGCCTTAAAAAATAAAGGATATGTAGAATTAATTAGGAAAAAAGATGATCGTCGCAAAATTATCATTAATTTAACTGATACAGGAAAAAATTATATTACGGAAAAATTAGCCATTTTGAATGAAAAAATAATAAATTTCATAAAGGAATTTAGTGCTGAAAAAACCCAAACTCTAATCAGTTTATTAAATGATATAATCGATATTATTATTAAAAAACAGGAGAACAATAAATGAATGAAAATGATTATGTAATTATAACAGATAGTTCATGCGATTTACCAGAGGAATTACTAAAAGAAAATGAAATTGAAGTAGTACCTTTTTATATATCAATTGATGGTAATACTTACTATAAAGAAAAAGTTGAAATGCCTGTTAGAGATTTTTATTTAGCTATGACAAAAGATAACAAAGGTGCTTATCCCAAAACGGCGCAACCATCACTAGGAGACTATGAAACGGTATTTAAAAAATATCTTGATATGGGTAAAGACATTATTTGTGTTTGTATTTCAGCGAAGTTTAGTGGCTCTTTTAATAGTGCTATGGTTGCGAAAGAATATGTTATTGCTAAATACCCTAATCGTAAAATTGAAATAATTGATTCTCTAACTAATAGTGGAGGTCAGGGCCTGTTAGTTTTAGAAATGGCAAGAATGAAAAAAGATGGCTTATCATTTGCTGAGACGGTTAAAATTACTAATAAGTTAAAACAAACAACGCGCATTTTTTTTACCATTAGCAGTCTAGAATATTTACGTCATGGTGGTAGAATTGGTAAACTTGCGGGGATTGTTGGTGCTACCTTAAAAATAAAACCAATTATTGTTTTAAAAGAAGGTGAAATATTTTCAGAAGGTATAACTTTTACCCGTAATAAATCATACTTGAAAGTTACATCAAAAGCCCTCAATTATTTTAAAACAACAGCCGAAAATCCTAGCGATTATAATTTTATGACAGGTTATGGATTAGATATTGAAGAAGGTAAGATGTATAATGCTAAAATAAAAGAAGAATTTAAGCGTGATGATATTATCTTGATTCAAATTGGTGCGACAATTGGTGTTCATACTGGTCCTAATCCTCTTGGACTTGGCTTTATTAAACAATATGAAAAATTACGTTAACAAATTGAAAATTAAAAAAAGGCACATTTAATAATAAAATGTGTCTTTAATTATAAAAGCTTATTATGGTGCCACTGGTCGGACTCGAACCGACACGGTATTGCTACCACTGGATTTTGAGTCCAGCGCGTCTACCATTTCACCACAGTGGCAAGATCTTTTATATTTTACTATAAATGCTTAAAAAAAGCAAGTAAAGCGGTAAAAGAACTGATTTATTTACAATTTCAGTAAAATATAGTATAATTGATAATAATATAACTAAAAAATTAAACTTCATAAGATTAGGAGATTACAATGAGTAAAAAAGGTAATAAAAAAGAAAACTTAAAACCTAATTTATTTGCATGGACAATATACACTCTTTATAGTAAAATATCGATGCGTTTAAAGACCAAAGTTAAAGTTAATCGCCTAGCATTCAAAAAACGCAATAAAAAAGAAGGAGCACTTATCATTTATAACCATGCTTCTAAGTATGATCATTATTTAACGACAATCGGTTTTAACCATACAAGAGTAGCTTATGTAGTTTCTAGTCATTTTTATTATGATAAAAAATTAAGAATGGTTTTAAAAATGGCTAATGCTATTTCGAAAGAACAATTTAAAATGGATATTTTAGCGATTAAAAAAATCAAAAAAGCTTTACAACAAAAAATACCAGTTTGTATTGCGCCAGAAGGGCAAATGACAATGCATGGGGAACAACTAGCCATTGATCCATCCATTATCAAATTAATCAAATTAGCAAATGTTGATTTATATGCTATTAGAATACATGGTAATTATTTTGCTTATCCTAAGTGGCGTATATACAATAGACGTAGTCCCATTTATTTAGAATTTGTTAAAGTTTTATCAAAAGAAGATATAACAACCTTAAATGATGATGAAATATATCAAAAAGTACTAACTGCTATTGATGTAAATGATCGCCTAGAAGCTGATCTTTATCATTACCATTTAAAAGATAAGCATTTAGTAGAAGGTCTAGAAACGATGCTATATGAATGTCCTAGTTGTCATATGCAAAATGTTATAAAAACTTCTCATAATATAATTAGTTGCAGTAATTGTCACTATGCTTTAAAAATGAATGAAAAAGGAACTTTTACTAAAGTAACAAATAGTGATATTTATTTTACTGACGAAGCAAAATGGTATCAATATGAAAGAGAAAACTTTATTAAAAAAGTGAAAGAAGGCACTATTTTAATAAAAGGACAATTTTATTTATATACCAATCTTCATAAAAAATATAAATTAGAAAATGTTGGTCAAGGCATTTTAGTTTTAAATAATAATGAGTTTTATTATGAAGGAACTTTTGATGGTAATTTTATTCGCAAAGAATTTAAACTAACAAGATTAAATCAATTACCATTTGAGTTTAGAAGGCATTTAGATATTCCTGATGATGATGGTTACTTTGAATTTAAACTAGTTGAAGGTGAAAATCAAGCTTTAATAACCCAATTTGTCCAAGCAATTGAAGTAATGTCTAGTCTTAGAAAAGAAAAAGTATATGATGAATAATATTAAATGTCCATATCAAAGTTTATGTGGTAGTTGTCAACTCTTAAATGATACCTATCAAAATACCCTTAAGTTTAAATTAAAATATGTAAATGAAAGTTTACAAAAAAATGGTATAAAAAAAAGCGTAAGCACGATTATTCCTGCTAATCCCAATTATAACTATCGTAATAAAATGATAATAGCTTATAAATATCAAAATGGGAAAATAATAAGTGGCTTTTATGAAGAAAACTCGCATCATATTGTTAATATTGAAGAATGTTTAATGAATACACCATTACAAAACCAAATTGCTAAAGGCATTAAAAAAATTTTCCAAGACTTAAAAATTAAACCATATGATGAAGATAAAAAAACTGGTCTTATTAGATATGTCCTCTTAAGAGAAGCCATTTATACTAATGAAGTTTTAGTGGTCATTGTCACTGCGAGTGAAATCTTTCCCGGGCGTGGTGAAGTTGTCAAAAGAATTAGAGGCCTATCTAATAAAATTAAAAGTATTGTTCAAAACATTAATCAGCGTAAAACTAGTATCGTTTTAGGTGACAAAGAACGCCTTCTTTATGGTAAAGGTTATATAACTGATATTTTTGATAATTTAAAGTTTAATATTACATCGAAAGCCTTTTATCAAATTAATACCATTCAAACTAAACATTTATATCATGAAGTAAAAAGATTAGCCGCATTTAAAGGTAGTGAATGCATTGTCGATGCATATAGTGGTCTTGGGACAATTGGCCTTTTTTTAGCAAGCAAGGTAAAAGAAGTATATAGCGTTGAAAATAACAAACAAGCTGTTAATATGGCCATTGTTAATGCTAAAATTAATAATATTAAAAATATTAATTTTGTTTGCGATGATGCTACAAATTATTTAGTAAATCTATCTTTAACTAAAACTAAAGTCGATACAGTTATAATGGATCCACCAAGAAGTGGTTCAACAATAGCTTTTCTTAATGCCATTAAGCAAATTAAACCTAGCAAGGTTATTTATGTTTCATGTGATCCTGAAACACTTGCAAGAGATTTAAAATATTTAAAAGAAAACTATATGATTGAAAATATTGAATGTGTAGATATGTTTTGTTGGACAAAACATATTGAAACCATTGTTTTACTAAAAAAAATAACTAAAAATTAATAAAGGAAGAGGAAGAAAAGATGTGTACAGCCGTATCATTTAAAACCAAAGACCATTATTTTGGTAGAAATTTAGATTATGAATATTCTTATCATGAAACAGTGACAATTATGGGAAGAAATTATCCCCTTTCGTTTTGTAAAAAAGCTCAAAATACTAATCACTTCGCAATGATTGGTATGGCATATGTCGTTAATGATTACCCTTTGTATTATGATGCTACTAATGAAAAGGGGCTAAGTATGGCAGGCCTTAATTTTCCAGGTAATGCTTATTATCATAGCGAAGATGCTAAAAAAGATAATATTGCGCCATTCGCATTTATTCCATGGGTTTTATCACAATGTCAAAACATCAAGGAAGTAAAAGCTTTATTAGAACATACTAACATTGCTAATATTAACTCTAGTGCATCCTTACCAGCATCCCCTTTACACTGGATGATTTGTGATGAGGAAGAGGCCATTGTCGTTGAATCAGTTAAAGAAGGTCTTAAAGTATATGATAATCCTATTAAGGTTTTAACCAATAATCCGCCTTTTGATTTTCATCTATTAAATTTGGCCAATTATATGAATGTAACGCACCAAGAAGTAACTAATAGATTTGCAAAAAATGTAAGTATTAATGCTTTTAGTAGAGGAATGGGCTCAATTGGTCTACCTGGTGACTATTCTTCTGCATCGCGATTTATTAAAGCAGCCTTTGTAAGGAACAATTCCGTTTGTCAAGATGATGAAGTATCTAGTGTCAATCAATTCTTTCACATTTTATCATCGGTAGCCCAACAAAAAGGATGTGTTAGCGTAGGTGATAAATTTGAATATACTATTTATTCATCATGTTGTAATACTAGTAAAGGTATATATTATTATACAACGTATGATAATAGTCAAATTAATGCTATTAATATGCATAAAGAGAATTTACAAACTAGCAAAATTATTAGTTATCCCCTCATTACTAAACCTACCTTTATTAATAACTAAAAAAATTCCCAAAAATGGGAAAAAATTCCCAAAAATGGGAATTTTTTTAAAATAGTCTAATCATTACAAAAAGTAAAGGAAAGGTTATTATGCAAAGAATAGTTGAAATAAAACATACTCTACTTGACAATTCGGCTTCATTATTATATTTAGAACAGTAAGTACTTACAACGGCTGAAAGTGGTGCACCAAAACCAAGGACAATTACAGCAATAGCATATTCATTAAAATCAATTAGCCCAGTAAATTTTAAAAAGGCGATAATGCCTAAAGTAGAAAGAGGCACAACAATGGTTTTAAAAATAGATATTAGCCAAGCCATTTTATCTTTTAAGGCCTCACTAATTTTAGCTTCACCTAAAATGATACCAATAATAATCATCGCAAGAGGGGTAGTAAGTTTTTCAGCTGTTGAAATGACCATATAAATACTTGGTAAGGTTTTATCGAGTCTAAAAATGCTATAGCTACCATTATCAATACTAATATGAGGCATAATATTTTGTGAAAGCCAAATAAATAGGCCTAAAAACATTGCTATCATAACAGGGTTTAAAAAGATATTTTTTAAAGAGGAACCTATTTCCTTTTTAGAAAACTTTAATTTCGAAATAGTAAAATAGCAATAAATATAAAGAATAATCCTAAAAGCAAGGGTCATCATATTAGCAGGAATCATAACATCATTATAATTATTACTATAAATGGTTTTAAGAAGTGGTACAGCGAAAAAAGTAAGTTGACCAACAACCATCATAATGGTCATAACACCTCGTTTTTCTTTGTTAACTTTTAATAAAACAAGTCGTCCTAAAATTAAAAAGATAACATAAAGACCAAGAGAAACGACGAAAACCATTATATTACCAAAAATTTCTTCTTTTTGAAAATCAGTCATGAAGGCTGAAAAAGCCATAGCGGGCAAAGAAATTTTTAAAACGATAAAATTCAAGAAATTTTTACAATCATTACCAATGATTTTTTTATATCGTAAGATAAAACCTAAAAAAATAAAAAATAATGATGTAAAAATAGCACCAATAAAACTAGGATCTGTTAATATTTCAATAATTACTTTCATAAAAGCCTCATATAAATAATTGGTATAATAGATTATACCATAATTTTTAATAATTTAAAAGAATAAAACAAATAATTAAAAAAGGAGAAAATAGGTTTTTACCATTTTCTCCTTTTTTTGTTATCCTTAATTATCCCTTTCATTTATAACATTAATGATTTTTTGAGTCATAATTTTAAGTAAAGGAATAAAGGCTGAAACAACTGTTACAATAATTATAAAAATGCCTAAAATTAATGGTGAACGATATGTTAAAGTATATAAAGATAAGGAAATGCTACCTAGAGGATCAGTAATATTGCTTGCATATAAATCGATTAGGTTTTTCGCAATTGGTATTGAAACAAGATAGGCAAGAATATTAACAAATAAAGCTTGAATGATAAAAATCAAAGAAACTTTAAAGCCACTTAAACCAATTGAACGCAAAATACCTATTTCTTTACGTGAATCAACTATTTCAATTGAAATAATTGTCCACATTATACCAATAGTAAGAAGGGTAAAGACAATTAATCCACCAGTTGAAGCAAATTCAATCATTGGATCAACATTATAATTATCAATAGAATTACGATAATTAAAGATATCGATTACAAAATGATACTTACTATTATATAACTTATTAAATTGATTTAAGGCTTCTTCGGGATCTTTTGGTAACTCAAGGACAACTTGTTCATCAAATAAAGTGCCTTTGGTATTTTCAATATCTGATAAAAATTGATTATAAGCATTTTCCGTTATATAAAAACCATCATTAGATTCTGAAGCAATACCAACAACTTTAAATTCTTTAACTACACTAGTATTACGACCATCAAATTGGCAAATAAGATTAACGTTACTACCGATAATATTGTTACGAATATATTCATTCAATCGCCACCAATCCATAGTTACTAAATTTTTATAGATGGAAGTAAGTAAGTTATAAGGTAAAACTATTTCGTTATCTTGGGTTGGAGCCCTACTACTTAAATAACCTTGGCGATAAAAATCTTGATTGTTATAAATAGCTAGGCCATTTTCTTGTAGGCGATACTCATTAATATAAGTACTAGTAATATCAGCCGAAGAATTTAAAATATAATTATAATATTTTTCACCTACAATGATACAATTCATCATTATATAG
>CANQWZ010000046.1 GCA_947627685.1 uncultured Bacilli bacterium
GAAGAAGTAGATAGTAGTTGTTTTTTAAGAATGGGATATTTAGATGATATAAAATTAATTGATTTAATTAAACTAGTAAGTACGACATTTTCTGAAAATAGCATTCGCTATATCGGCACGGATGATGATATCATTAAAAAAATTGGTATCGTTGGTGGTGCTGGTGCAAGTGAAATAAATGATGCCCTAGCAAATAATTGTGATTGTTTAATTACGGGTGAAGTAAGGCATAATCAAGCCCTTGATGCTAAAGAAAATCATCTTGCCATTATTGAAGTTAGTCATAGTATTGAGGCTCATTTTAAAACGATGTTAAAAACTAAATTAAAAGATGCATTTCCAAGACTTGAAGTTTTTGTATCAAAAAAAGAAGAAAATCCCTTTAAAAACTATAAAAAATAGGCCAAGTTTTTAGCTTGACCTTATTTTTTTATTCTTCAACGATTGCTTCAGCTGGACAATTTTCTTGACAAGCACCACAATCAATGCATTGATCTTGATCAATTACGTATACATCACCTTCAGTGATGCATTCAACAGGACAATTAGCAGCACATGTTCCACAAGCAATACAAGAATCAGTAATTTTTCTTGGCATATTCTATTCCTCCATTAAATTTATACTAAAATTATAGTTAAAACAAAAATAAATTGCAAATAGATTGCTAAAAAAGATTAAATTATCTTTCATATAACTTGAAAGTTAATTTTAAATTTGCTATAATTAGCCTATCGATACGAAAGGAGATTATGCTTATGATGCCTTGGTGGGGATGTTTATTAATAGGTCTTGGTTGCTTAGTCGTTGGCTTTATCATTGGTTTCTTTGTTATTAGAAAAGTTTTCACACGTCAACTTGAAAAGAATCCACCTATTAATCGTGATATGATAAGAGCTATGTTTCAACAAATGGGGCGTAAACCCTCTGAAAAAGATATAACTAGAGTTATAAATTCAATGAATCAATATAAAAACTAGGTAAAAAAGCATGATCGATAATTCAATCATGCTTTTTTTTTGAAAAACTAATTTTATTTTCGGTGCCATTTATTATGCGCTTATAATTGGGAATATGTTTGATAACAACAAATATCATCGCTAAAATTAAAAAGCCTAGTAAATACCAATCATTTTTACTAAAAAGATACCAGCCAATAAATAGTGAGAACCCTGAACATGTTGAAGCAAGTGATACAAACTTAAAAAGCGCAAGGATAATAACAAAAGTAAAAAAGCCAATTAATGAAACGCGCCATGAATAGGCAATTATTACCCCCGCAATACATGAAATGCCTTTACCGCCTTTAAATTTTAAATAAATAGGGAAAAGATGACCAAGTATTGCCACAAACCCATAAATTAAAGGATGGATATGAATCCTAAAAAAGGGCATTTGGTAATCGATAAGATATTTGGTTATGATAACAAAGAGGGCGCCTTTTAAAAAATCTAAAGCAAAAACTAAAAGCCCATAGCCTGTCCCAAGTGTCCTAAGGGCATTGGTCGCACCAATATTATGGCTGCCATAAGCACGAATGTCAATTCCTTTTGCTTTACCAATCAATAAACCAAAAGGGATTGCACCAATTAAATAGGAAAGAATTAACATCATTATTGGTAAAAAGATTCCCATATGGCACCTCCAAAGTCTTGTAGTATTATACTATATCTTTAAATTTTTTTCAATTAAAAAAAGTGATATTATGGGCCATTTTTTTTAAAAATTTCCAAGTCGAAAATTAGCGAATTATTAATTTATGTATAGTTTAGTTAGATATTTTAACTATTTTTCTTGCCAAAAAAAATAGTTTGTGATATAATTTATTAGTATTAGTATAAAAAGAAAGGGTGATTATCATGGCTAAAACAACTAATGTTTATAATGAGGATTCCATTCAGGTTTTACAAGGGCTTGAGGCAGTAAGAAAACGTCCAGGTATGTATATTGGTTCAACTGATAGTAGAGGATTACATCACTTAGTATGGGAAATTGTTGATAATGCCATTGATGAGGCCTTATCAGGCTATGGTAATCTCATTATCGTTAACATTCATAAAGATAATAGTGTGGAAGTAATTGATAATGGTAGAGGTATACCAACAGGTATCCATAAAGTTGAAAAAAGACCAACTCCTGAAGTAATTTTTAATACCCTACATGCGGGGGGGAAATTTGATGATCAAGGTGGTTATAAAGTATCAGGTGGTTTGCATGGTGTTGGTTCGAGTGTTGTTAATGCCCTAAGTGAATGGTTAACAGTAACTATCCACCGTGATGGTAAAATTTATAATCAAACTTATCGTAATGGTGGTAAGGTTATTGAAAAACCTAAAAATTTAGGTGATACGAAAAGAACAGGTTCTATTATTCAATTTAAACCTGATCCTAAAATTTTTTCATCAACGATTTTTGATTATAAAACGATTGCGCAACGTCTTAAGGAATCGGCATATTTAATTAAAGGTCTTCGTATTGATTTAAATGATTTACGTACTAATAAAAGTGATAGTTTTCATTTTGAAAATGGTATTGTTGAATTTATTAAAAGTTTAACACTTGGTAAAGATGCTTTATATGAACCGGTCTTCTTTAGCGGTACAAGTTTAGGCATCAGTATTGAGGTTTCATTAGTATATTGTGAAAAGACTTATAATGAAAATATTTTATCCTTTGTTAATAACATTAGAACACGTGATGGTGGTACGCATGAAATTGGTTTTAAATCGGCTATTACAAGAGCCTTTAATGATCATGCCCGCATGATTGGTGTTTTAAAAGATAAAGATTTAAATCTTGATGGTGCTGATATTAGAGAAGGTCTAACAGCGATAATTTCAATTCGTATACCTGAGGATTTGTTGCAATTTGAAGGTCAAACTAAAAATAAACTTGGTACACCAGAGGCTAAAAACGCGGTTGAACAAGTTGTATATGATCAAATGAAATCATATCTTGCGGAAAACGGTCAAATATCTAATAATCTAATTGCTAGAGCAATTAGAGCCGCTAAGGCAAGAGAAGCTGCCAAAAAAGCGCGTGATGAAGTTAGAATGGTTAAACAAAAAACTTCTAAGCCAGCAAACTTAATTGGTAAACTTACGCCCGCCCAATATCGCAATGCTGATCTTAATGAATTATTTCTAGTTGAAGGTGATTCAGCAGGTGGTACGGCTAAACAAGGTAGGGATCGTCGTTTCCAAGCGATTTTACCTCTTCGTGGTAAGGTTATTAACACAGCTAAATCACGAATTGAAGAAGTTTTAAAAAATGAAGAAATTATGTCAATTATTAATGCCATTGGTGGAGGCTTTGGCCCTGATTTTGATGTAACTAAGTCTAATTATAATAAAGTTATCATCATGACTGATGCGGATACTGATGGTGCACATATTCAAATTTTACTTTTAACTTTCTTTTATCGTTATATGAAAGATTTAGTTAAAAAAGGAATGGTTTATATCGCTACGCCACCTTTATATAAAATTAGCTCTAAGAGTGGTGTTGAATATGCATGGAGTGATGAAGAATTAAGAGAAAAAATTCAAAAACGTAACGTCCAAATCCAACGTTATAAAGGTTTAGGTGAAATGAATGATGAACAACTTTGGGAAACAACTATGGATCCTACTAGACGTTCGTTAATTCAAGTGCTCATTGGTGAAGATGATGATGTTGAAAATAAAATAGATATTCTTATGGGGGATGATGTTGAACCACGTCGTGAATGGATTGAAAATAATGTAATTTTCGATAATGACGATAATTTCATTTTGGAGGATGTGTCAGAAGATGAATAATAATAGTAGAACTAACATATCTAAGAAATTGGAAAAGTTTGTTGAAAATTATACCAAAGAAAACTTTGAAGACATTATGGGGGATCGCTTTGGAAGATATTCTAAATATATTATTCAAGATCGTGCTTTACCAGATGTTAGAGATGGTTTAAAACCTGTTCAAAGACGTATTTTGTTTGCAATGCATAAACTTGGTTTAACATCTAACAAACCATTTAAAAAGTCAGCTCGTATTGTTGGTGATGTTATTGGTAAATACCATCCACATGGTGATACCGCTGTTTATGATGCAATGGTTAGGATGAGTCAAAATTTTAAAATTTTGTTACCACTTGTCGATATGCATGGTAATAATGGTAGTATTGATGGTGACCCACCTGCGGCTATGCGTTATACAGAGGCTAGGATGAGCGTTTATTCGGAATTAATGCTAGAGGATTTAGGTAAAAGAACCGTTGGTTTTGTACCTAACTTTGATGATGAAGAATTAGAACCAATTGTTTTACCATCAAAATTTCCTAACATTTTAGTAAATGGTGCTAGTGGTATTTCGGCAGGTTATGCTACCGAAATTCCCCCTCACAACCCATGTGAGGTAATTGATGCGACTATTTACCGTATTAATAATCCTAATTGTACGGTTGATGAATTAATGCAGTTTGTACAAGGCCCAGATTTTCCAACGGGGGCTATTGTTCAAGGCTTAGATGGTTTAAAAAGTGCCTATGAAACAGGCCGTGGTAAAGTTATTGTTAAATCACGTTATGAAATTGATCGTGAAAAAGTTGAACCCCGTATTATAATTACCGAAATTCCTTTTGATGTTAATAAAGCCTTATTACTACGTAAAATGAGTGAGGTTATTCAGTTAAAAGCCATTGATGGGGTTAAAATGATTCGTGATGAATCAAGTAGACAAGGTCAAAGAATTGTCATTGATTTAAGACGTGATGCTAATCCTGAAAATATTCTTAATTTCTTATTAAAACAAACGGATTTACAAACAACTTATAACTTTAATATGGTTGCTATTTCACAAGGTAGACCTATGCAAATGGGTCTTGCGGACATCCTTGATGCCTACATTACCCATCAAAAAGAAGTTATTATTAATCGTTGTAATTTTGAACTTGAAAAATCGCAAAAAAGATTAGAAGTTGTTCAAGGTTTAATTTCAATGGTTTCAATTCTTGATGCGGTAATTGCCACCATCCGTAATTCGAAAAATAAATCGGATGCAAAAGAAAATATTATTTCTAAATATGGCTTTACCGATCTTCAAGCTGAAGCCATCGTTACTTTACAATTATATCGTTTAACTAATACTGATATTTTTGCCTTAAGAACTGAACAAAAAGAATTAGAACAAGCAATAAAGCAATTAAATCATATTCTTTCTAGTCAAACGGCTTTACAAAAAACAATCATTGCTGAACTTACGAGAGTAAAAGAAGCTATTAATCTTCCTCGTAAAACTACCATTGAACATGAAGTTGAAGAAGTTGAAGTCAAAACTGAAGAATTTATTGCTAAAGAAGAAGTAATGCTAATCATTACTCATGATGGTTATTTGAAACGTTTAAGCAAAAAAGCCTTCCTTGCTTCAGTTGAACCTACTAAACTTAAAGATGGTGATGTTATCACTGATATTTATGGAGCAACAACGACTGATACTTTAATACAATTTACCGATCGTGGTAATTATATCTTTTTACCAATTCATAAGATTCCCGAATGTAAGCATAAAGATTTAGGTTATCATGTTAGTACCCTAATTGGTATGGAACCTAACGAAAGAATTATCTTTTCTTTCCCCGTTGATGATTTTAATAAAGAACGTTATGTTTTACTTGCGACAAAATCAGGTCTAATTAAACGTATTCAGCTTGCAAGTTTGTTTGTAACAAGATACTCCAAAGCCCTAAAAGCAACTAAACTTAAAGATGATGATTTAGTAGTTAGTGCGGATGTTGTTACAGGTAGTAACTATGAAGTTGTTATTGCGACTAAAGATGGCTATATGAATCGATATGATGCCTCAGAAGTTAGCATTATTGAACCAGCTTCCTTTGGTGTTAAATCAATTGAATTAAAGGGTAGACCAAATGATTATGTCGTAGGCGCTAAATATGTAAGTGAAAAAGATATTGTCATCGTATTAACAAACCGTGGTAATATTAAACGTTTCCGTCCTGATGAAATCAATAAAGGTAAGAAAAATAACGTTGGTAAGATGTATTTAAAAGCTGTAAAATCTAATATGCATGAAGCCATTGATTTAGAAGTAATTCATGGTAAAAATGCTAATAGTGATCTTGCAAGTTATATTTTCTGTGATAAAAATTATGTTGAAATTGACTATACTATTTTAAGAACGGCAATAGCCGATAATGGTAAAAAGTTTACCGGACCAAGTGATGGTAAACCAAATGAAATAGTTATTTGTCGTAATGATAACGATTTAGAATTGTAAAAATTAAGTAATTTAATTTATCATTTATATTACGGATATTTAATATTTATGATATAATATTGCACGAGGTGGATGCAGATGTATAAAATTGCAATCGATGGTCCTGCTGGATCTGGCAAATCTACAATATCAAAAATTTTAGCTAGTAAATTAGGATTTGAATACATCGATACTGGTGCAATGTATCGAGCAATTACCCTCAAAGCACTTGCTATGAAAATCAATCTTGAAGATGAAGAGGCATATACCTTTTTAAAAGATACTTCCCTTGATATTCAAAATGGTAGATACATTATGGATGGTGTTGATGTAAGTGAAGAAATTCGCTCCGTTATGGTTACAAATAATGTATCAACCCCATCTAAACTAGCTTGCGTTAGATCTTTTTTAGTAGATTATCAACGTAAAATTAGCAATATGCATAATTGTATTGTTGATGGTAGGGATATTGGAACTATCGTTTTACCTGATGCCTTCTTGAAAATTTATCTTGATGCGACAATCCTTTGTCGTGCCACAAGAAGAAGACTTGAAAGGCTAGCAAGTGGTGTTGATTTATCGTTAGAAGATACAATCAAAGAAATTGAAGTGCGTGATTGGAAAGATTCCACCCGTAAAATTAGTCCCTTACGATGTGCTGAAGATGCTGTAGTAATAGATAGCACCAATTTGTCAATTGATGAAGTCGTAGATCAAATTATTAAATTAGTAAATGAGAGGTCAAAAAAAATGAGTAAACACACTTATAATGAAGGTCAAGCTGTTAAAGCAAGAGTAATAAATGTTAAAAGGGAGTCAATAGAACTAATTATTGATGATGATACTAATGCGGTCATTTATGCTAACGACCTAAAAAATTATCAAGAAGGTCAAAAACTTTATGATATTTATCATGAAGGTGAAGAATTTGAAGGTTTTGTAAAACAAATCACTAAAGATAACAAAACAGGAGCAGATCGTTATATCTTATCAACTAAATTAGAAGATGAAAAAGCTAAACTTTCATTATTTGAAGATTTAAAAGCCCAAGATGAAATTATTAAAGCAAAAGTTGTTAAAGTTACTAAAGCTGGGGCCGATCTTGAATATGAAGGTGTTAAGTTATTTTTACCTGCTAAATTTATTGATTTAAAACCAGAAGCATTATACACTCTTAAAGGTCAAATGCTTGATGTAATTGTTGTCTATGTTAATAAAGATCATTTACAAGTAACCGTATCTAACATAATGGCTATGAAAAAACAACATCGTTTAGCCAAAGAAGCAGCCTTTAAAGCCTTAGAGGTTGGCATGGTAAAAGATGGTGAAGTAGTTAATGTTTTGCCATATGGTGCAATAGTTAGTCTAGGTGAAGTAAGTGGTTTATTACATCAATCAGAAATGGATCATAAACTTGTTAGAAATGTTAACAAAGTTGTTAAAGTTGGTGACAAGGTAACTGTTAAAATTATTGATATTAAAGATGATAAAATTGCTCTTTCCATGAAAGCTTTAGTAAAACATCCATGGGAAGTTTTAAAAGAAAAATATCATGTTGGTGATGTTTTTGAAGGCGTTGTTAGCAAAATAATTGCTGCTGGTGCTTTAATTAAATTAACAGATGACTATGCAGGATTACTACCAAATAGTGAGTATTCATGGTTTAGTAATGTTACGCTTGCAAACGAACTAAAAGAAAATGATTTAGTAACCGTTAAAGTAAAAGCCATTGATGATGAGAAAAAAAGAGTTAGTTTATCACATAAAGAAACACTTGAAAATACATGGGCTGATATTTCACTTCGCCGTGGAGACCGTATAAGTGTTATCGTTAGCGAAATTAACGAAAAAGGTGCTTTAGTAAACTATAAAAACGTTCAAGGCTTCTTACCAGTTAGTGAGGTTTCCGCGACTAAACGTATCTCAAAAGTAGATGAAGTTTTCCCAGTTGGCACAACTGTTGAAGTTATGGTTAAAGAATGTGATCCAAGTGTGGCTAAACTTCGTGTAAGTGCTAAAGCTTTAGAACTTGCTAAAGAAAGAGATACTTTCGATAAATATTTTGCTGAGCAAGAAAAAGAAATGCCATCAAGTACGATTGGTGATTTAATTGGTGATTTCAAACTAAAGGATAGCGATAAATAAAATGAAAAGAGGAACAGTAGCGATTGTAGGTAGACCTAATGTTGGTAAATCTAGTATTTTCAATCGTTTAGCTGGTGACCGTTTGGCGATTACAGATGATGCTAGTGGCATAACCCGTGATCGCCTTTATACAACTTGTAATTGGCTAGACCAAGAATTCGCCTTAATTGATACAGGTGGTATTGAGTTAAAAAATGCTCCTTTCATGGAAGAAATAAAAGCTCAAGCCGAACTTGCCATTGATGAGGCCGATTTAATCGTTTTAGTAACTGATGGTAGAGTGGGGGTAACAAATGGTGATCAAGATGTTGTTAACATTTTACATCGTAGTAAAAAACCCATAATCGTTGCTGCTAATAAAATAGATGATATAAAATTCATGGATAATATCTATGAATTTTATAATTTAGGAGTCGATTATGTATTTGCGATAAGCGCTTTACATGGCATTGGCATTGGCGATTTACTAGATCAAATTGTTGCCTTACTACCTGTTAAAAAAGAAAAAAAATATGATGATACCATTGAATTTTGTATCATTGGGCAACCCAATGTTGGTAAAAGTTCCCTAACTAATGCGATACTTGGAACAGAGCGTGTAATTGTAAGTGATATTGCGGGGACAACGCGCGATGCAATTGACACGCCTTTTACCAAAGATGGTAAAAATTATGTGGTGATTGATACTGCTGGTCTTAGAAAGCAAGGTAAAGTTTATGAGAATGCGGAAAAATATAGTGCCTTAAGAGCTATTAAGGCCATTGAACGTTCTAGCATTGTTTTGATTGTTTTAGATGGCACAAAAGAGGTGGAAGAACAAGACAAAAGAATTGCAGGATATGCAGCTGAATATAATAAAGCTTCCATAATTGTGGTTAATAAATGGGACGTCGTTGAAAAAGATGAATCATCAATGAAAACATATACCGAAAAAATAAGAAAGCAATTTTTATTTTTAAGTTATGCCCCTATTGTATACGTTTCGGCTTTAAAAAATAAACGCATTCAAACCCTTTTCGATCAAATAAAGATTGTTTATGAGAATTACTGTCGTCGTATTTCAACTAGCGTTTTAAATGATATATTACTAGATGCGACTATTATGAATCAAGCACCTATTTTTAATGGTGATCGTTTAAAAATTTATTATGGATCACAAACGGATACTAATCCTCCTGCTTTTGTTTTATTTGTAAATGAGCCTACTTATATGCATTTTTCATATCAAAGATATATTGAAAATAAATTACGCGATACCTTTATGCTAGAAGGAACTCCCATTAAAATTATTTTAAGAAAGCGTGAAAACTAATGAGTAAAGTTTCAATTATCGGTGCTGGAAGTTGGGGAAGTGCCCTTGCGCGCATCTTAGGTGATAATCATCATCAAGTTTTAATTTATGATATAGATCAAAACGTGGTAAAGGAAATTAATTTGTATCATACTAATGTTGCTAAACTACCAATTGGTAGTTTACCAAAAGAAGTTAGCGCAACTTCTAACATCCGCGATGCGATTAGTTTCGCAGAAATCATTGTATTAAGTGTTCCAACAAAAGTATTAAGAAGTGTTTTAAAGGCAATTTGTGAAGTTATTGATACCCCTAAACTTTTTGTTAATACATCAAAAGGGTTAGAACCTAATACCTTTTTAAGGGTATCAGAAATTGTCAATCAAACCATTGATCCACATTTTATAAAAGGTTTTGTGGCTTTAACTGGCCCATCACACGCTGAAGAAGTAATAAGACAACATTTAACAACCATATGTGCTGTTTCAAATAATCATAAAGATGCAGTATTAATTCAAAATCTCTTTAATAATGCTACCTATTTTAGAGTATATACGGGTCATGATTTAGTTGGTTCAGAACTTTGTAGTGCTATTAAAAACGTATATGCCATTGCTTCGGGGATGCTTGAAGGCTTAGGCTATGGTGATAATGCCAGAGCGGGTTTAATTGCTAGAGCACTTGTGGAAATGAAGCGTATTGTAGTTGCCATGGGTGGTGAAGAAGATACCATTTATGGTTTAACTGGTCTTGGTGATTTAATGGTTACTTGTAATTCACGACATTCACGTAATTTTATTGCTGGAGAAGAAA
>CANQWZ010000047.1 GCA_947627685.1 uncultured Bacilli bacterium
TAATTTACACATTAATTTACCAACTAAAACACCACCTGCAGTAGCAATACTGAAAGCTACCATACCTAATGCTAGAATCTTAACAAAATTTAAAGCATCTTCAGGGCCATTTAAGGTAGCTGTTGCTCCAACAGATAAGCCTAAGAAAATAGTAATAGCATATAGCAATGTTTTAGATGCTGCATCAACTAAGTTTGGTACAACGCCTGATTCTTTAATTAAATTACCTAACATTAACATACCAATTAATGGTGCACAATCTGGAATTAACGTAATAACTACTACCATAACAACAACAGGGAAAAGAATTTTTTCACCTTTTGATACTTTTCGTGCTTCAACCATTTTAATTTGACGTTCTTTTTTAGTAGTAAGAAGTTTGATAATTGGAGGTTGAATAATTGGAACTAAAGCCATATATGAATAAGCCACAACGGCAATGGTTGCACAAAGCATTTGTCCACCATCTGCTCCATCTAATAAATTATTAGAAAGGAAAATGGCAGTTGGTCCATCTGCACCTCCAATAATACCAATTGAAGCTGCTTCTAAAGCATTAAATCCAAGTAAAATAGCACCAAGGAAAGTAATAAAAATACCAAGTTGAGCTGCAGCACCAAGAATTAAACTACTAGGTCTAGAAATTAATGGCCCAAAATCAGTAGTTGCACCAATTCCTAAAAAGATAAGTGGTGGAAAAATTTCCAAGTCAACTCCTAAATGTAAAATGCCTAATAAACCAGCTTCTGCACCATTGCCACCTTCGACATATAAAGCTGGTGCAAGATTAACTAGTAACATACCTACACCAATTGGAATTAATAAATAAGGTTCAAAGCCTTTAGCAATAGCAAGATATATTAGTAAACATGCTACCACAATCATAATTAGTCTAAAAACAAAACTAAGTGGATCAAACTGCCCTTCATTTAAAAATCCCATTTGCTTGTAGAAATTTTCAAATAAATCTTTGATCATTTCCATAAGTAATTACCCGATTACTACTAAAAGTTGACCATTAGATACGCTATCACCTTTTGCTACAGCAATTGATTTTACCACACCTGATGTCTGAGCTACTACTTCATTTTCTAATTTCATCGCTTCTAAAATACAAACGACATCGCCTTCTTTAATTGTATCGCCTACTTTAACTTTAACATCTAAGATTGTTCCAGCCATTGGTGCATTAAGAGGACTACCTTCACCATTTGTAACAGTTGTATTTTGAACTTTAGAAGTTTCTGGATTAGGTGCAGAAATTTTAGCTGCGCTTTCAGTAACACTTTCTAATTCAACTTCGTAAACTTTACCATTTACTTTAACTTTATAAACTTTCATGTTTTTTCTCCTATCCTATTTGTTTAACTGAAACTACACGAACATTTTCGCCTGTTTCGTTATGATAATCGATTGTTGCAACTAAAGCTGCAGCCATCATATCGTCATCTTTTATATCTGCCATTGTAAATACTTTTTTCGTTTCTATTACTTGGCTTTTATTTGTTTTATCGTCTGTTTTAACTTTCTTTTGTGGGAAAAATCTAAATAAGGAAACAATTCCCCATATTAAAGCAAGCATTAAGAAAACAATAACAATACATACTAAAGCAATTAAACCTGCATTACCATAAGTGATAAATTCAACTGTTAAAACTCCTTTTTTAGTTATTTCATCAGTTATTTCAGTTACTCTTGTTAATACTGTGTTCCCTTTATCATCGATTACCATTTTTTCTGTGTCATCATCTTGCTTTTCCATTTTTTCAGTAAAGAGACCTTTAAATATTTTCCCTTTTACAACGATATTAGGCACATTAACCGAACCATCTTTTGATATCTTTGAATAGATTGGTTGATAAGAAGCACTATACTTAAAATCAGCAGTTGCTTCTAAATATATTTTATCATCACCATCAAAATAACCAATAAAAACGTAATCATCTTTACTATGGCTTTCATCATAATAAATAAAGTTGTCAGCTGTAATTTGATGATCAGCTGGTTTAATTTTAGAATTTTCTTTTTTGCAAGAAGTTAAAGTAATCATCATCATTAAAATTAAGACAAGCGATAATGCTTTAAAAATTTTTTTCATTTTATCACCTACCCTATTAATACTTCAAATTCTTCTACTTCATCTTTTTCTTCAGATACTGTAGGTTTAGGATTATTTTTAGCTTCTAAAAATTTAACGGCAACATTTTCAAATAAGGCACAAGATAAAACATCTTCATCTGATTTAACAATTGATCCATATTTAGCTTTCATTGCATCAAATTCAGGGGCAATATCATCAGCAGGACGATGTGTAATTATTGGTGCATCACCGATAATTTTCTTCCGTACTTCTTCATTTACTTCAGCTGGAGCTTTACCATATTCTCCTCTTAAATATGCTTTAACCTCACCAGGACTCATTTTATAACGTTCGCCACTAATAACATTCATAACAGCTTGCGTTCCTACCATTTGTGAAAGAGGAGTAACAAGTGGAGGATAACCTAAGTCTTTTCGCACACGTGGAATTTCATTTAAAACTTCTTCGTATTTATCCATTGCTCCTTGACCTTTTAATTGACTCATAAGGTTAGAAAGCATACCACCTGGAACTTGATATTTTAAGATATTAGGATTAGTAGTTAAAGCTTTAGGGTTTAAACCACCATTAGCAAGGAAACGATCTTTAACAACTGTTAATAAATCACATGCCTTTTTTAAATATTCAAGATTAAGACCTGGATCATATTTAGTTCCTTGTAAAACATATTCTAAAGCTTCTGTGCAAGGTTGACTTGTACCACCTGAAAGTGGTGATAAAGCTGTATCAACAATATCAATACCAGCCTCAATTGCTCTCATTATCGTCATTTCCGCAACCCCACCCGTACAGTGAGTATGAAGTTCTAATGGTATTTTAACTTTCGCCTTAATTCTTGATACAAGTTCATAAGCATCATTTGGTAATAAAACGCCGGCCATATCTTTAATACAAATAGAATCGGCGCCCATTTTTTCAACTTCAATTGCAAGGTTAACAAAATAATCAATTGTGTGAACGGGGCTAGTAGTATAAGATAAAGCTATTTGGCAGTGACCATCATATTGCTTTTTATATTTATTTGTTGCATCTACTGCACTTTTTAAATTACGTAAGTCATTTAAAGCATCGAATACTCTAATGATATTAATACCATTTTCAAGCGATTTTTGAACAAATTTTTCAACAAGTTCATCAGAATAATGGCGATACCCTAAAATATTTTGACCTCTAAATAACATTTGTAATTTTGTATTAGGACAAGCTTTACGAATTAAACGTAATCTTTCCCATGGATCTTCATTTAAGAAACGTAGACATGCATCAAAAGTTGCACCACCCCAAACTTCTAAGGCATAATAACCGGCCTTATCAAGAAGACTTGCAACTGGAAGAATATCTTCAGTTGCAAGACGAGTAGCAAGTAAGGATTGATGTCCATCTCTTAAACAAGTATCAACAATTTTAACACCCATTGTGATTCTCCTTAAGATAGTTTTTTATATAATTAGCATTCAGTAGTTACTTTTTGAATAGCCTTTACAGCATCTACTGGTAATTCTTCACGAGTACCTTTTAAGCTATTAACATATTCAAGTCTTGATGCCATTTGTGTTTTAACAAGTTCAAGATATGATTGATCTTCAAAGTTTACTTCATAACCTTCTATTGGTAAATATTCAAGTTGTGTAAATGGTCCAAAAGGAACAAATTTAGCTTGATGTTGAACAATTTCTTCAATTAAACCAAGGGTAACTTTAGGAGTTACTTTAGTATCTAAGAAGAAACCAGTATTGATGATATAGCAATCAACATGTTTTTCTTCAAATAATTGTTTGAAGTGTTCATAGTCTTTATGTAATTCATATAGTCTAAATGGATTAGCATAAGGCACGAAAACAAGTTTATTTAATTCATCAGCTGATACTTGTTCAGCAGTTGAACGCATTGTAGCAAGCGTTGCACCCATAACTGAAGCAAGAGCAGGGTCATTTACTTTAACAACAGGAGGAAGTGATTTATCTTTCATAATCCAGAAAATTGCATCAACTGGTGTATTGAAAGCATATTCACGGTTGCTTGTAGCAAGAACTGATTTTACGGTACGACCATTGCCGCAGCATATATCTTCAGTTACTAAAACAAGTTTACCTTCACTATTTCTTGTTGCACCACAGTTTTGTACCGTTAAGAAATATTTTGATTGAGGATTATCTAGTGGATAATCTTGTGTTTTATCAAAATATGATTGTTCAAGTGAAATTGATGAGCAATCTTTGTTAGAGATGATGAAAGCATCATCATGTAAAACAGTTGTATCAAGTTTACCACCATGATTTGATAAAGTAATTGTTGATTTACCACTACCAGATAGACCAAATACGCCAATTACTGTAGATGAACCATCTTTAAAGTTGAAACGTTTTTGACCACCATGGCAAGCTGTATAACCATTTCTTTCAGCGATACTCCAAGCAAGTGTAAGAGTACCTTTTTTGTGTTCACCAAAATATCTCATACCACAAAGCATTGCGCAATTGTGAGCTTGATCAAATAAAGCAAGGCCTTCTGGGAAACGATCAGTTATCATATCAGGATCAGAATAGATATATATATCGCCTTCATCAAGTACTAGTGATTCGTTATACATTTTAGTGTATTCTTTATCAACAGCTTGGAAATTTAAAATCCAAGAGTATAATGTATTTTCGTATCCTTCTGGTACTAGTAAGTGTGCTTTTAGCATGAATTTTTTATCAAGACCAACATATGCTTGAGCATGATACATTTTTTTATTACGTGATGCAAATACTACTTCACGAACATAACCCGCATAATCTTCAACATTAGTCTCATCAACTAAACGACGAAGTTTTGCTTGACGACCAGTAACTTTACCATCATTGTAAAGTAAAACTTTAGCATCTTTTGGTAAACCAAATTTTTCAGGATTTACAACAGGTTGATCAGTTACGATTGTTCCACTTGAATTTTTAGCAAGTTCGTAAGCTTCAGCGAGGGTTTTTACTTCGATGACATTGTTACGATAGAATGCTGTTTCAATAGTTGTACGAATACGGCTATAAACCTTTTTATTTTGAGCACCGATTTCGCTCATAGGTAAATTGTTTTTTGTTGCCATAATGGCCTCCTCTTTTTTATATATTTTTATGTTTTTAAAACCTAATGAAAAACGCAAAAAGCATACTGATGTACACTCTTTGCGTTTTTTTACTAGTTTTTCATGTGCCGCATTTCACATACATCAAACGCTTATTGGCTTTATAAATATCAGTTTTATAAAAAAACCAAATTTTACAAGGTTATTATATCACACCTAGTTTTTTTATTCAATTTAATTGCTTGTTGTATAAATGCTACTTAATTTTTCTTTATCTTGAAAATAGCCCGCAACACCAATCATCGCGGCATTATCAGTGCAGTTTTTAATGGTTGGGTAAGTTAGAATGATACCCATTTTATCCATTTCATCTTGCATTCTTGCTCTTAAACCACTATTAGCAGCCACACCACCTGCTATTAAAACTTGCTTGGCTTGGTATTTTTGGGCAGCCATTTTTGTTTTGCTGACTAAAACATCAACTACCGCATCTTGAAAGCTTGCCGCAAGGTCATTATAATTAAGTGTTAAGTTTTGAGCTTTATATTTGTTATATAAATTAATTACTGCCGATTTTAATCCTGAAAAACTAAAATCAAAACTATCTTTAGCAAGTTTTATATGAGGCAATGGATAAATAGCTTTACCTGTTTTTGCCATTTTATCTAAAATAGGTCCCCCTGGATAACCAACTTCTACTACCCTAGCAACTTTATCATATGCTTCTCCTACCGCATCATCTAGGGTCTGTCCTAAAACGGTAAAATCAAAATGTTTTTTCATTAAAACAAGTTCGGTATGTCCTCCTGATACTACTAAAGCTATCAAAGGAAAAATAAAGTCATGTTCTAAGTAGTTAGCATATATATGACCATAGATATGATTGACCATAATAACTGGCTTATTATAAGCAAGACCAATTGTTTTGGCCGCATTTACGCCTACCATCAATGAGCCTATAAGGCCAGGTTCACTTGTTACGGCAATTTTATCAATATCATTATATGTAAGTCCTGCTTCTTTCATAGCCTCATCTAAGACCAAAGTAATTTTTTCAATGTGTCTTCTACTAGCTACCTCAGGTACTACACCACCATATTTTTGATGTATTGCTTGAGTATATACTACATTGGTTAAAACTTTTTTGCCATCTTCTATTATGGCAACGCTTGTTTCATCACAACTTGATTCAATTGCTAATATTCTCATACGTACTCCTTCATCAAAACTAAAGCATCTTCACCATCTTTATAATACTTTTTTCTTACATCAATCTTTGTAAAACCATTTTTATAATAGAAATTTAAAGCTTTAGTGTTTGATGCTTTCACTTCTAAAGTTATTTTTTTTAATTGTGGTAAATCTTCTTTAATTTTATCAAATAGTCTTTGTCCAATTCCTTGTCTTTGATAATTTGCATCAACAACAAAATTTAAAATTTCAGCCTCATCAATATAGGCATATCTACCAATATAACCAACTACTTTATCACCGATAGTAGCTACATAAAAGGTAGTAATATTACTATTTAATTCATTTTCTAATAATTCTACACCAAGTGTTTCACCTAAAAGTTCTTCTTCTAGTAGTACGATTTGTTTGATATCTTTTTTTAGTATCTTTCTAATTTTAACCATTGATTTCATTTCGCAAATAATTAGGAACGTAATTATATACGTCTTCTTCTTGATATAAATTATATTTTAAAAGCTTGCTTGCAAGATTAGAACGATTTAAAGTATCAAAACTAGCATCAACTACTATCGCATCATCAAAGATTATATCTAGATCATTTTTAAAAGCATCATCTTGTAAAATAGTTAAGCCTTTTTCATAAGTTTTGACTATTTTATAATAACTATGATTCTTTTTCGCAATAATTCTTGCGGCATATTTACCTTCTTTTTCATCAATGATACTTGCAAGCAATAAATCAAGTGTTGAAAAGCTATAAAGTTTGATATTTTTAACTAAAGCCAAAACTTTAGCCACAGTACCAGAAATTCTTACTCCAGTATATGAACCAGGCCCTCTACCTACAAAAAGGCTATCAAGATCATCTATTTTAACATTATTATCTTTTAAAAAGTTTTTTAAAACTTCTACTAATGTTTCAGAGTGATCATTTTTACTTGGACGAATTAAATAGGCTATTTCTTTTTCATCGTATAAACTTAAATACAAATAATTAGTTGAACTATCAAGGAATAATTTCATATTTTTCACCAATTTCTTTTAAAAGTTCTTCAGGCATATTAGATAGTATTACTTTTCTTGTTGTATCGCTAAGATAATAAAAATCAATATACCATGTATCAATAGGTAATAAATCCTTAATGATACTAGCCCATTCTATTACGGTTAGGCCATCTAAGTAAAAGTATTCTTCAAGTTCAAAGTCCTCCCTGCTATCATTTAAACGATAAACATCAAGATGATAAAGCTTATTAATACCATTTACACAAGTTTTTACATCATAAGTTTTCATGATAGTAAAAGTAGGGCTATTAATCACTTGTTTGATACCTAAAAAATTGCCAATGCCTTTGGTGAAAGTTGTTTTACCAGCTCCCAAATCACCATTTAAAGCTATAACCGTAGAAGGCATGGCATATTTAGCAATATCAAAAGCTAAAGCTTGCATCATCAAAGTATTACTTATTTTAATACATAGTTGTTTCATAATTTATTTCCTCTAAATAATCTAGAATACCTAAATAAATCATTAAGGCCATTCTTGTTAAAGTATCATCATTACTTAAAAGAGCTAAATCTATCGCATTTGTTAAGAATCCCAGTTCTACCAAACAACCTGTTTTGTTAGTATTATCTAACAAATATTTCCCACTTATTTCTTTTGGTAAACGTTCATTTTTAGGATCTATTACTCTTAAGTAATTCATAATCTTGCTAGCAAGTAGTGCGTTAGTTTCTTTGCTACCGTGATAAAAGGTTTGTGAACCTTTGATGGTGCTTGAAGGATACGCATTAGCATGAATACTTATATACAAAAGACAATTTGCTTTATTAATGAGATTTACTCTTTTATGAATATCATCTTTTTTGCTTTTCGCAAGCGCCATATCTTTTTCTCTTGTAAGTTTAACCTTAAAGCCTGTTTTTTCTAAATAGGCTTTTAAATACAGGCAACATTTTAAAGTAATATCTTTTTCAATAATCCTTTGATCAAGGCTTGTTGCTCCACCATCAAAGCCACCATGACCAGCATCTAAATAAATTAATGGATCACTTGTTAAAGCCACTACATTTTTGATAGATAAAAGCATCATCAAAGTGATGATAACAATAAAAATTAAAAATAAAATGTGTTTGTGAAGTTTGTTCATATTCCACCTAATGACATTTTATTTTTAATTAAATTAATTTATGATAAGAAAGTATTTAAAATGGTTTTAAGCTCTTCTAGTTGCGAATCATTTAAGGGTGGTAAAACGCCATTTTCATTTTTAATGTGGCTATCTACCGTATTTAAATGATAATCTTCTAATACGCCTTTTACTACCTTAACTAGTGTTGGCGCATTTAACCGATCATTTGTTAAAACAGCCTTGCTAAAATAGGTGTTTTTTAAAACTAAATAAGAAGCATGCCCAACATTTGATGTATCATCTCTAATTTCTTTTAAGTACAAATAGTAAATTTTATTTACTTTTTTATCTTTGGCAACTTCATTTAAAACCGGCATTAAAGCTTGGCACCATGGACATGTTGGAAAACCCATTACCAGATAAAAGGTTTCTTTATTTTCTAACATGCTAATTACATCATCAACATTTATACTGACAAAAACATGGTCTTTATCATCAAGACCGGGATAATCTTTCATCATTTGATCCTTTTTACAGCCCGTTAGCATAATAATACTTAGTAGTAACAAAAAGCCCATTAATATTTTTTTATTCATTTTTATCCCCTTTATATTCATTTATCCAAACAGGTAGTTTGGTAGCAAGGGGTGTAAACCCAATTTGATATTCAGGCACATGACATCTGATGCCTCTTGTTTTATGAATTTGCTTATAACTTAATTTAACACGATGGTTTTCTTCATCAACTTCTATAACTTTAAGACGCAACTCTTGGCCTACTTTAACAAAATCATTAATGTTTTTGACATAATTATCAGAAAATTCAGATATATGTACAAGACCATCATAATCACCAACTACCACAAAGGCACCATAGCCTAAAATGTTAGTTATTTTAGCATTAACAATATCACCGGGCTTCATAGTCATCCTCTACTACTTCAACACCAATGACACCTGGTACTTCTTCTAAAAGTAAGGCCTCAACACTATTAGTAATTGTATCATCACTAGAGGCGCAACCAATACATGCGCCAAGGAGTTTTACATAAACAAGGCCATCTTGGAGTTTTACAAATTCAATGTCCCCACCATCAGCGTTAAGATAAGGTCTAAGTTTTCTAATTGTTTGTTTGACTAACTTAATTGTTTTTTCATCATTCATTTAATATCACCCTTTTAACTTATTATACACCATTTTATTTATTTTAGGTTAAAATTTGTTTTTTGTTTTAGTAGTGGTGGCTAAAAGATAACTTTCATCTAGTAATTTATATATATCATCTAACTTAATTGTACCATCTAAAATAATACTAAACCAATGTTTTTTATTCATGTGATAACTAGGAAAGTAATGCTTATAATCTACCAAATGACTTATTTTATCAGGATTACTACGTATAGTTAAAACTTCAACTATTTCAGAAGATCCTTTTACTAATTTATCTTTAGGTAATTTACAAATTAAGGCATACCATTTGGCAGTATCATTTCTTCTTAAAATAGCATTATCATCAAACTTTTCCCACAAAAACTCTAATTTACTATGATATTTACTATTTGCAAAAGCAATGATTTCTAAAGTTTGTGTTGCTTTGAAAACATCATTTTCTAAACAGTTAAGACTTATATCATCTAAAATAGTAGCACATGCTTTTCTAATACTACCAACATAACTTCCCTTAACATCTTTTGCTTTATATGGCAAATATTCTTCTTTAGTTAAATTATCAAAAACCTCTGTTTTAATATTTAAGGCTTGATCAATAGTAATTTTAAAACTAAATTGCTCATTCAAAAGCTTTTCGTAAGAGTACTGATCACCCATTTTGATAAAACCATAATTTATCAGTTTTTCATAATTAATTTTTTTGTTTTTTAATAATTCTTGTTCTGTCATTTTTTTTACTACCTACTTGTTTATTATAACACAGTCTTTATCAAAATGCAATGGATTATTTTCATAGCGACTGACAGTCTTTATCAAAATGCAATGGATTATTTTCA
>CANQWZ010000048.1 GCA_947627685.1 uncultured Bacilli bacterium
CCCAAGATGGTTTAATTGAGGATTTAAATACCAATCTTACCCTTATTAAGAGACGCCTTAAAACGAGCGATTTAAAAGTTAATAAATATCAACTTGGGCTTATATCTAAAACGGATTGTGCTGTTTTATATTTAAAGAACTTTTATGATAAAAATACTTTAAAAATGATTGTTAATAAACTCTTAACTATTAAAAGTGATGTTATTAATTCCATTAGTGATCTTAATACTAATTTTGATAATAATTCTTTGTTACCGCAAATTTTTAACACTAGTTCACCCGAAATTATTGTTGATGCCTTAGTTAAGGGACGGATTGTGCTTCTGCTTGATAACACTGATGTAGCAAGTATTTTACCTGCCAATTTATCAATTTTTACTACTTCTAAATCTTATATTAATACCCCTAAATATTTTGCTATGTTCAATCATGTGCTAGTATTAATTTTCTTTTTTATATCTTTATTTATGATGGGATTATTTATTGCCATAATTAATTTTCATCCCGGTTTTTTATCCATCCCGCTTTTTGCAAATATCAAACTAACCGAAAAAGGCACTAATTGGCCTATGTTTTTTGAAGTAATGATTGTTTATTTTTTATTTGAATTTTATCGTTTTGCGACGAGTCGCTCACCTAATAATTCCATTCAAAACATTATTGTCATCTTAGGGGGCTTATTCATTGGTCAAAATGCTATCGAATCAGGTACAATTGGAGCAGCTGTTTTGTTTATGACTTCCATTTCGTATATTGCGGTATTCGCGGTAACTAGTAATATTTATTTAATAACTTCCATTAATATTTTAAGAATGTTTATTCTTATTTTATCTTATACTATGGGTATTTTAGGATTTATGGTTGCTTCATTAATTACCATTTTTTATCTATATAAACAACATGATAAATCTAATTATTATTTATATCCTTTCATCCCTTTTAATAAAAAAGATTTTATGAACTACTTTACTCCTAAAGATGAAAATATTAAGGTGACTAAATGAGAAAAGTTGTTATTTTTTTAATTATTATTATTTCCTTTATACCTTTTTTAACTAAAAAAAGTGATTATAAAGATATTACGGATATTATTTATGTAAGCAGTATTGGTTTAGATTATGATGAAGATATGGATGAATACACTATTTATTTTTATATTATCAATAATTTTAATTTAGGTAATTCGCAAATTGCCTCTGGTAATACTGAAAATTTATCCTATGTCATAAAAGTATCTGATCATAATTTTATTAGTGCTTTTAATGCTATTTTGAAAAAAACTAATATGAATATTTATTTTACTCATTTACAAACGATGATTATTAGTAAGTCTTTCTTTAATAATAAAGCTATTTTAAATTTTTATAATTATATTAGAGATTTTAATTTTATGTATTATAATTTTTATCTTTTTACTACTGATTCTAAGATCCAAGATTTATACAATATTCAAAATTTTTCTGATGTTTCTGCCTATCATACTTTAATTGTCAGTCCTAATTTAGTTAAAAGTTATAAACTAATTACTTTTGTCGATTTTAGTAAGGCTATTCTTGATAAAAATTATACTTTGTTAATTCCGCATATATCTAGTATTGTTGATGCTTTTATTGAACAAGATAAAAGTTATTATTATCTGGAAATGGATGGCTATAGCATTTTACAAAATGATTTTACAATTAAAACATTATTATATAAGGATTATAGTATTATAAAATGGTTAATCCATCTTTCTGATCAACATTTTCAAATTAACATTTATGATATTTATATTAAAAGTGGCCGTTATAGTATTCATAAAAAACAAGATAAATTTATTATTACTTACACTATGTCGGCTATTCTTAATTTAAACCCTAATAGTGAGGCCTTAATTGAAATTGAAAAAAAATTAATCAAATTTATTGAAGAAGAAATTACCAATCAATATCGCGAATTAAAAAAGCAAAATATCGATATTTTTAATATTAAATATAAATTAAACAATGATTACTTTAGAAACGATAACTTTCAAGTAAAAATTAAATTATATTTGAATTAAAAAATGAACCCCCCTTGTTAAACTTTTTTGTCTAACATTTTGGGTTCACTTCGAAGCGGCATAGTGTTTTTTTAACATTTTTTAGTTGGCTTTTACACATTTAACTACTATTTTTAATATTTATATTTCTATCCGTTCAAAATCAATGGATATTTATCAATATTATTTATTGTTTCAGCTCCATTAATTAATGAGTTTTTATAATTATAAACTATACAGTTCAATCCTATTTTATAATTACAATTAACTTGCAGATTATATAAATTTATATTAATTACTATTTCATTCGATTTGTTAGTGATTTTTACTATTTCATCAGAAAAAGGTTTTAATGTGTTAAGCTTTATTAAATCTATTATTTTACTTGTTCTAGAATGAAAGAATTTTTTTGCAAAAAATTCACCATTATAATTATAAATAAAAATAGGCAAAAAAGGATCAACAAAAAAACCGTAATTGTTAAAATAATATAATTGTAAATATATAATTTTATCAATAGATGAATTTTCAAATTCGACCTTTACTAATAGATTATTTTTATTTGAATTATCACAGTTAATTTTTACATGTTCATCATTTAAATTCAAATAATATTCTTTAGACAATTTAGAAGTACCTTTTAAAATCTCACTTGGAAGAATAAATTTCAAATAAAAATTCTTTGTTTCTTCTCTTCTGAATATTTTAAATAATATAGGGATGCTATCAAAAAATGAATTTTCTTCTTCATCTACAAAAATACGATTCCTAGCAAATAATTGAGTAAAATCATAATTATAAATTTGTTTTAATATTTTAAAACATTTACAAATTTTTTTAAACATTTTGTTTTCAGTTGAAATTATATTTATTTTATCCAAATTTAGGATATTGCAATACTTCTCAATGAAAATTTTTAAATCATCAAAATATTGAAAAATAAATCTATTACTATTTTGAATATAAAAATAACTATTTGTATAATTATATACATAATTTATTAGATTCAAAAAAGTCACTTCAAGACTAAACGTACTAATAATACTATTATTAATATTAATTTCTAACATATCTTTGTAATTTTTTATAATATTGCTATTATTTGCTTTTTTAAACTCAATAGAATAATTCAAATTTTCAAAATTAATAATTACATAATCTTCTAAACTTAAATTATTCTCATAATCTGTATTAATATCAACTATATTAAATTTTTTTGTCAATATCTCAATTACATTTTTATAATCTTCGTGATTCTTTAATACTATGTCAACATCACTATACATTCTTTCACTATTTATAATTGTTTCTAAAACAATACCTTTATATATTACAAAATCAACATGATTTTCATTTAAAACATCTATAAACTTTTTAAAAAAACATTTATATTTTATTTTTCTTTCCTTCAATAAAATATATTGTAGTTGTATACTTTTACAATTTTTACCATTAAACAATTCTAATAATATTGGATAATATCGCAAAAATATTTTATGCTCAACAAGAATTTTAATTATAGTTTCTATATTTACATTTAATAGCAGGTTTTTATCAATATCTCTTCTCAAAACCATCTCATAAACAAATGTTTCTTCATTAGTTAGTAGCATAACATTCTCCTTTTATGAAATAGGATGATTCACAATGATGCATCATCCTATTTTTTTTAATACTAGCATCCACAAGTTTTACAACCTTTTTTTGTTTTACCAGTTAAAATAAATGTTTCCAACATTCCAAAAGAGACAATTGTTGGTTTAACATATGATCTTTTCATTTTCTCACCTCCTTTCTATAAATTCATTAAATTTTTTTATTGTTTTGTAACAATTTTTATTATCTGGAAAACATAAATTTTCAGTATTAACATAATTTTGTCCAATACATTTTTGACATAAACTATCATATTGACAATTGTTACAAGTAACAAAATCTTGTTCTCTTAATTGTCTGATTTTGTTAAATAAAATATTATTATTTATAATATCATCTATTTTTTTATCTAATAGGTTTTCAACCCAATGTACTCCATCAATTATTTCCATTCCGTTTTTTTTGAATTGTATGCAGGGATACAAATTTGCATTTGCGTCTATAAATAAAATTTCATCTCCTGCTCTACAACGACCTGGAAATTTCCTACCTTTTATTATAAAATCTTCAACATCAAATCCATAATAATATAATGGAACTTGATTTTTTAATATAGATAATTGTTCTTCATTTAATTCATTTGCTTTTCTACCAGCATCACATCCACTATATGTATCACAAATATCAATATCAACGTTAAATTCTACATTTAATTCTTTCTCAACATAATCTTTAAATTTTAAAATATTAGATATTTCATATTTTGTCAGTACACATTTTATGCAAACTTTTATATTATTTCTCTTTAACATTTCAACTGCTGCCACAGTTTTTTTCCAAGCACCACCGTTTTTAACAATTATATCATGCGTATTAGAATCATGAGAGTGTAAACTTACCTCTACACTACCAAATAGTTCTTTAATCATGTTAATATTATTTTCGTTGATTAAACTACCATTTGTATATAATGTTAAAGCAAAACCTTTTTTCTTAGCATAATTGAAGATTTCAAAAGCATCATTTCTCATTAATGGCTCGCCACCAGTAAAAGTTAAGTCTATAACTCCATAATTATATAAATCATCAATGATCTTTTTTATATCTTCTGTAGACAAGATATCTTTGTTATTACACTCTGCATAACAAAATATACATTTCCAGTTACATTTTTTTGTAATCTCAAATAAAACAGAATATCTTTTTATTTTTTTATAATTCATTAATTTTTATATTCAAATATTACATGAAAAATTTTTAGATCTATTTTTTCTAAATAGGGTTGACCATTCACTTCTATCCATGCATGGCCAAATCTCCTATTATTAGATAAGCTCCTCATTCCCATAATAAATTTACAATTAATTCCATTTAAACAACAATATTTATACATTACTAATGAACGTTTATAACATTTAAAATTGAAAATCTTACTATAAATTTTTTGATCATATATTTTTTCAATTTTAAGCGATTTCTTTTCAAATTTTGAAAAATTCTGATTTTGATTTTTATGTTGTCTATAATAATTTAAATAACCTTCTAAACCTTTTTTCTTTATTTCATGAGTCTCTATAATTAATTGTATTAAGTTCATATTTACATTCTAAAAATTCTTCTAAAGTAAAATTTTTTTCTCCTTTTTTTAGTATTTTAGTTTTGAAATTTGGAATTTCAATTTTTATAAAGCGAAAATTATTATAAAATTTTTTAAACATAATAATATTATCGATTGGATTCTCAATAATAAATGGGTATTTAATTTTTGTATTATTCCAATAAATTAAACTTTCACTTTCATTTAATTCTTTAATATTGATTTTATTATTTTCAGTAATTTCTAAAAAAGATATAAATCCTATATCATATTCTTTTATAAATTCTTTAAATATTACTTGTGCATCAAAATACTTTTGAATTGAATGAAATAAATATCCTCTTTTCTTAAAATTCTTCATTATAGATAAATTTTTCAAGATTTTAGCTTTTCTAACTGCTATTGTTCTATCCAATGAATATATTTTCTTATTTTTATAATCAATAGCAAAAAAATCATTTGCTAATAAAATAGCTCCCTGATCTAAAAATTGTAATAATGTTGTACTTTTTCCTACACCTGATTTTCCTATTAACGTAAAGCATTGACCATCTAGAACAAATGCAGATCCGTGCATTGGAATTAAATTGTTCAATCGCAAAAAATGTGCAATACAAATTTCGAGATAACTTTCAATAAAACTCATAACATATTTTCTATATTTTTTTATATAGATTTCTATTTTATTATTATCATAATCTACATAAATTGTTATTTTGTTAGTTTTATATTTCCATTTTATTACTCTACATCTGTTACACCAATATGATTTCATATCATAATCTTTATAATTGTAATCTATATTATCTAATTTTTCTTCAAAAAAATTTGATAAATTAATATCTTTTTCACAATTAAAGAATAAATTTATACATAATGATTTTTTATTTTCTAAGTTATGATTAACATATTTATCTATTAAATTTAATGCTATTTTTAAATTTGATGTCACAATCAATTTAAACATTGGCATATTTCTTTCAAATATATATTTATTCTTCACAAACTAATCCTTGTTCTAACATTAATTTTAAAATTGTATTAACATCTTCAGTTAATTCACTTTTTTCAATTTCGTAAATATTTAATAAGTGTTCTATTATTTGCTCTACTGTGACTTTTTCATTATCTTTAATAAATAGCCATATTTCTTTTGAACTAGTATTTAATAAAGAATAACTTCCTGTAACCAAATTAAATACGACAAAATCATCATCAACATCATTATATCCAAATTCATTTTTTTAACAATATACATAATTTTCTCCTAACTATTTACATTTTTTCGTTATTAATCCTTAATTCAGTAGGAATTTTATTACTTTGAATAAAATCATCATATGTACCAATTTCACTTAAAAATCCATTTTCTAACAAATATATCCTATCGCAAATCTTTAAAGGCTCTAGTCTATGAGTTATTATTATAATCAATCTTTCATTTAAAGATTTTATTAATCGATTGACTTTTTGTTCTGATAAACTATCTAATGCAGATGTATGTTCATCCATAATTATCACACTTTTATCACTCATTAATGCTTTTAAAATATTTATTTTTTGAATTTCTCCACCAGAAAAAGTAAATCCATCCTCATCAAATTCATTACTCATTAGATTATATATTCCTTTTGAGGAATTATAAACCTTTTCATATAAATCCAATTCTTTTAAATAATAATTTAATTTTTTTAATTCTTCATCATTTATTTGTTCTTTTTCAGCAACAAACTGTAAAAAAGTTATAGAATAGCAATTTATTTCTTGTGATAAATAATATATATTTTCTCTTATAGAATCTGCATAAATATCAATATAATTTATATTATTAGCACTTAATATTCCATTTTTAGTAACATAAAATTTTAAAATTAACTTAAGTAATGTTGATTTACCTGCCCCATTTACACCAATAATACCAAACACATTATTTTTTTCTATGGAAAAATTTATATTTTTTAATACTTCTCTATTTTCATTATACTCAAAGCTACAATTTGATAAATTTATGCTATTAATGTCCTTTTCAATAATACAATTACCACTCAATTCAATATTTGGTTTATATTTTATAATCCAAATGAAATCTTCTATATACAAAGAATTTTCTTTAATTTGTACATAATCAAAAGTTAAACCATATATTGTACTACTAAATTTATTTATTGCATTAATGGATGACACAAAACTACCCATAGTAATTATATTTTTAAATAATTTTGATAATAAATATAAATAACTCAAAAAATTATTAACAAACTGAAAAACAATGTCTTCTAAAATACTAACCTTTAAATAGGTATTTTCTGCCTTTTCATAACCTTTGTTTATAGTCTTTGTAGTTTCTTTTTTTAAGTTCAGTATTAGTTCACTAATTTTAGTTGTATAAATTTCATTTTTATAGTTACTTACATAAAATATTCTTTTAAAATAATCAGTTTTTCTCTCATTTATTTCTTGTTCACATGAAACATCATACCATTTTTTATCAAAATAAGAATAAAGAATAAATGAAATAATAGTTTGTATGATAATGATAAATATTAAAATATAATTTGATTTTACTATGTAAAAGCCAGCAGCTAAAGCAATAATGAAATTTGATATAAAACTAATTAGTTCATCATAACTTTGTAAAATTTTGCTTTCACTGTTCTTTATTGCCCTTGACAATTTATCAAAAATTTTAGGATTATCATAACATTCCAAATCTAACACCTTTGTTTTACGATATATATATTTACTAACTTTTGCCGACCAAGTAAATTTATATTTTATTTTTATATAAGCATTATAAAAGTTACTGAAAATTAATGATATAACATTAATAATAATCATTATTAATAGATATATAATTAATTTATTCTGATAAAATGTTGTTTGATCAAAGAGATCTATTATCTTTTCTAATAAAATTAAATTAATATACGATGTTATTCCTAAAATTGCAATATATAAACATGAATATAATGCATATAATGGGCATGTTTTTAATATATAACTAAACAAAAAATAATTATTTTTTATTGTTTTCATTTTATCACCTATTGTATAAAAGATTGTTTTCTTTTATAATCATTATAATTTTCAAAATCATATAATAATCCATTATTTATATACAAAGTTCTATTTCTCTCAAATACCTTATGAAACTTATGTGTTACAATTATAATTGTTTTTTCCTTTAACGCTGTAAATAAATTTTCAAATAAAACATTTTCTGAGATTATATCTAATGAACTAGTCGGCTCGTCTAATATTACTAAATTAGATTTACTAGCATAGATTCTTGCTAATGCAATTTTTTGCTTTTCTCCTCTGCTAAATTCTACACCATCTTCATCAAATTCCTTAGTTACTATAGTATTGATACCCTTTTCTAATACTTTTATCTTATCATATAATCCAACAAAGATAAGAGCTTGTTTAACCAAATTTTCATCTTCTTCTGTTTCTGGTTTTTTTAATAACACATTTTCGGCAATTGTAGTAGCATAGATTTGGAAGTCTTGAAATAGTATTGCCGTATCCTTTTGAATATCAATTGCATATATTTCTTGATTATTATACAAGACTTTTCCAGAATAAGGTTGTAATAATCCCAGCATTAGTTTAATTAATGTAGACTTCCCTGAACCATTTTTTCCAACTAAAATTATTTTTTCACCTTTTTTTATTGAAAAAGAAATGTTTTTTAACTCAAAATTAATATCTTCATTATATTTAAAATTTACATTTTCTAACTTCAATGAATTAAAATTACATCTTACTTTTTTTATTTCTCCAAAATTCAACTTTAAAAAATTAATTAATTGCGATAAGTTTACTAAATTTGAAAAATAATTTGATAAACTCTCTGACAACGAACTCATGATGTTTGTTATATTTAATAGAGCAATAACAATTGTTGGAATTAGTACTTTTAAATCATTAGTGTATTTGAATGATATTAATAATATAGATATAGGTAAATAAATTTTAAGTAATATATTAACAATTATCTTAATATTATTTTTTTTAATAGCATTTTCTTGAGTTATTACCTTGCTATTAGTTATTGACTGCATATTTTTATCAATTAGAAAATTACTAATATTTGATGTTTTTAAATCTTGTGCATAAGCTTTTAATGTAAAAACTCTTTTAATATAGTTCCTAAATCTATTATCATATTTAGTTTTATCAATTGTGTCTTTATCAAAACGCAATGTATAATTCCCAAAAATAGTATATACAACTAAAATCATAATTGATATTATGCTAATATAAACACTATATTTACTTAAATATATTAATAAAACTAAATACACAAAAAAAGTACTCAATATTTGATTAATATACTTATAATTTTTAATTATATAACTACTTCCATTTTGTAAATTTTTTACATAATTATTTTGAAATTCTTGCTTAGATGTTAAATTAATATTAGCCTCTAGATACTTATTAATTATAAGCCTATCAACACTCTCACTAAAGTTTCTTTCTATCCTATCATCATATTTATTAAAAAGAAATTTTACTAAATTATTTATCAAATTTATTAAAACAAACAATAAACAATAAATAACGATTATTCCAAATTTCTTATTTGCTTGATATAATTTTACGATGACATCGATTAAAGCAACCGGAATTAATTTTGTACATACTTCTCTAAAAAAAGAATATAGTGAAAATAGTAAAAAATACTTTGAACTAAAAATTAATTTTATAAAACTCTTAAACGAATTCCATATATTCTTCATAAATATCACCTTTTGTAAAAAAGTATTTTACTTAACAAATAAATCAATATATTGACCAATTGAATTAGCACTGCACAAATTTAATCTTTTTAATATAAATTTTAACTCTTCAACTTTATCCAACTGTTCCCATGGTAAATTATCTTTTCCAAAATGGCCATAGTTTGTAGTTAATTTATAAATTGGTCTCCTTAATCCTAAATGACTAATAATTCCTTTTGGAGTTAATACAAATGTTTTTTTTATTACATCAATAATTTCTTGT
>CANQWZ010000049.1 GCA_947627685.1 uncultured Bacilli bacterium
CAGGCTTTGATATTTTAGCTGATACTAATCCTGAATATGGTAGTGCTACTATTTACATTGATGAAATAAAAGCGGGTAATATTGATTTAAATGATCAGATTATCTTTAATAAATGTGTATTTAGAAAAAAAGATTTGCCAATTGGCACACACACAGTTAGAATTGTTAGTGATAGTAATGCTAAATTTAATATTTCTTTTATCAATGTAAGCTATGCTACCCCAGTTGAAGAAAGTGACTATCCAAGTTTAAATGATGATTATGGTGATGGTATGTCCCTTCCTTTTTCAACCCAGTGGCGAACACTTATTGGTGAATATAAAATGCTTACAAGTATTAAGTTTACTAAAAATATTCCAAATGGTTACATTGATACCTATTTAAGAATGAATGATTACATTAGAGTTTATCAAAAAGAAAACGATAAAACAAAGATTGCTTTTGTATATACGGGTACGATTACTTCACCGCTTGATTGTAGCTTTCTTTTTGCGGGATGCAGTAATTTAAAAGAACTAGTTTTTGAAAATTTTGATACAAGCCTAATGCGTAATGCTGTTTCGATGTTTTCAGGATGTAACTTATTAGAAAAATTAGATTTATCAAGTTTTAACACCGAACAAACTTTCTTCATGAGTACAATGTTTGAAAATTGTCAATCACTTGAAGAATTAGATTTACATAGCTTTAACATAAAAGAAAATACAACGCTTGTTAATTTATTTAAGGGTTGTAATAAACTTACTACACTACATGTTCCAGCTAATTTATCAATAGATGATATCGTACTTCCAGCTAATTTCATTGATGATTTTAGTAAAGAAATAACTGAAGAACTTAGCAGTAAAAATGCAGGACATATCATGTATCTTCATGAAGGACACTTATTTAAAGATCATATCGCTTTTGTTGATGCAACTTGCCTTGATACAGGTATCAAAGAACATTATCTTTGCCCATGTGGTGCTCATAGTTTTGATGGCATTAATGAAAGTCTTGATACGACTATTATTGATGCTAAAGGCCATGTAGTTGAAAATCTACCCAAAATAGATGCAACTTGTACACAAAGTGGTTTAACAAAGGGCAGTAAATGCGCTGTATGTGGGGAAATTTTTGAAGAACAAACGATTATTCCCCCATTTGGTCACGATTGGAGCGATTGGAAGATAGTTAAGGATGCAACAACTAAAGAAGATGGTCTAAAACAAAGAACTTGCCCATATGGTCATATTGAAACAGAAGTTATCCCTAAACTTCCTAAAACAAGTAAAACGCCTTTAATCTTTGGAATAATAGGTATTACTACTATTTTCTTAACAATCATTTTAGCCGTTATTTACTTTATTAAAAAAAATAAAAAAAGTTCCATTAAATAAATTTTTTCCATAATTGTATAAAAAATACTAGCATAACTTATCTTTTTCATCCAAAAATAATGATGAATAAAATTAAAAAAGAATTAATTTTATATCATGCAAAAAGGAGGAAAAAAATGAAAAAAGTTTTTTTATACGCCCTATGCTTTATTACAATGTTTTCACTACTTACAGGATGTAACAAGAAAGAAATAACTGGTATTGAAGTAAACAATATTGAAGATGTCGTTTTAAAAGGTACTGATTTAAAAGGATTAAAATTAAATACCTTATTTGATGATGATACTAAAGGCGATCTTATTGATGTTACTACCGAAATGATTACCGGTTATGACAAAAACAAAACAGGTGCACAAGAAATAACGGTAACTTATGAAGGTAAAACATATAAGCATACCCTTTATGTTGCGGACAAAATTGTTAAAAATGCTACTGAATTAAGAGAAGCCTTGAAAAATCAAAAAGATGGTGAATTTATCGCCTTAAAGAGTGGTACTTATGATATCGATCGTGATAATACTACTCAATATGAAAATCAAGCAGGTTATTACTTCTTAATCAAAGCTAATAATTTAACTTTTAAAGGTTTTGGTAATGTTGTTATCAAAAGTAGTGTTGAAAGTGCTAATGGCGTACTTGCTAGTCAAAACTTTGTAACAATTGCGGGAAACAATACCACCATTGAAGATATTACTTTCCAGTGCAAAAAAGAACCTAACAAAGTAATTGAAATTATCGGTAAAGATACAATAATTCGTAACGTTAAAATAGAACCATTAGATACTAGTAGTAAATTTGCCGGAAGTATTTATTTAAGTACTAAAGAGGGAAATACAACCCTAGAAAACGTAACTCTTAAGTATGGTCGTATTTCAACAACTGGTGCAGCTAATGCAACTTTAACGCTTAAAAAAGTTACAATTGATTTTGCTGATGCGGTATTAGGTGATAATGATATGGAAAAGAACTTTTGGGGATTTGATAATTCGCGTAGCAATATAACCGTTAATGCTACAGATTCAAAAGTTATTGTTTCAAATGCTTTTAAAACTTCGGCTAATTATAAAACTTTTACCGATCAACTTCCTAAAGGTATAACAGTTGAAGAAAAGAAATAGATCCAAATGGGTCTATTTTTTTATGCTCTATAAATTAGTTTTTGGTTTTGTTTAAAAGACCTATCAACTTACTTACCCAAACAAATTTTATAGCCTTTTTTAAAAACAGAACAATTTTTATATTATCAATAATATTTACTACTATTTTTTATATAAAAAAACGTAAAACAAGAAGAAATTAATAAAAAAAGCTTTAAAAAAAGCCAAAAAAATTTGAAAATTTACTTAATAACTTGAAAATATAGCAAAAAATGTATATAATATTAAAGTAACTAATGTTTACTAATAAAAAAATATTATAATTAGGAGGGGTAAATTCTATCGGTAAGAAGTTTTTATTCAACACAATTTTGTGGTAATAATAAGATATTAAAATTTATAGGTAGTAGAGTTTTAGGTTTTTATGTCGTAAAAGTAATATGTATTGTTAATAATAAAATCATTAAAAGGAGATGAAAATAATATGGCTATTATTGATGTAATTAAATATGAAGGTGGAAATGATACGTTTGTTTATAAACATAAAACAGAAGATTTTAACACGGGAAGTCAATTGATTGTTCATGAATCGCAAGAAGCTATTTTCTTCCGTGATGGCAAAGCAATGGATAGATTTGGTGCAGGCAAATATACCCTTGATACTGAATCACTTCCAATGATGAAAAGATTCTTTAAAATGGTTACAGGTGGTCCTTCGCAATTTCATGCGGAAATATATTTCATCAATCTTTCCACAATCATGGGCGTTAAGTGGGGTACGGATTCGAAAATTAGAATGTATGATCCTGCCTCGGGATTACATTTAGAAATTGGTGCATTTGGCGAGTTTAATATTAAAATTGCTGATTCAGGGAAAATATTACTAAAACTTGTTGGTACAGAATTAGGTCTTAAAAAAGAAGATATTTTAGGAAGTAGTGGCTATACAAATACTTCAATATCAGGAAAATTTAGAAGCTTAGTCATGACAAAGGTTAAGTCATTTCTTCCTAAAGCAATTAGAGAAAATAATATTGATATATTAGAAGTTGATGAACATTTAGATGAACTTAGTGAATACATTAGAAGCGAATTAAATAATGCTTTTGATAGTTATGGTTTAGTATTACCTGAATTTTTTATTACAAACATTGATACTCCAGATGATGATCCTAATTTCAGAAGATTGAAACAACAACATGCGGAAAGATATTTGAAAATACAAGAAGAAAAAATTAAACTAGCTGAAGCAGAAGCTAAAAGGGGAAGAGTTATTGTTGAAGCAGAAACAGCAGCTGATGTAAAACTTGTTGGTGTTAAAGCTGAAGAAGAAGCAACGCGTATAATGGCATATGCGGAAGCTGAAAAAATTAGAGCGGAAGGTTTAGCTAAAGCTGACGCAATGAGGGCTCAAGGTTATACATATGCCCAAGAAACACAAAGAAACATTGGTGTTGCTATTGCTGAAAATGAGGGTAGTGGTGCTGGCGGCATAGGAAGTGCCATTAGTGGTGTTGTTCAAGCTGGCGTTGGACTTGGCGCAGCAGTATCCGTTGGTAAAGCAACAGTTGGCATGATGAATGGTGTTATGTCTGAAGTTAATGTTAATAATACATCTAATGCTATGACAGAAGAAACATGGATTTGTCCATCATGCGGAACATCAGTTACAGGTAAATTTTGTAAAGAATGTGGAACGCCTAGACCAGATGAAAAGTGGACATGTCCATCTTGTGGACAAACTAATAATGATGGTAAATTTTGTAAAAATTGTGGTACGAAAAGAGGTTAATATTTATGAATAAAAAAACTAGTAAAAGTGGAATTGTTACTGCTATTGTTATAGCTATAGTTTTTTTAGTTTTATTAAATATTTGCACATTTGCAATTCCTTTTAATAAAGTAAATGAAAGTGTTCATTTTATAGCTTATGGTTGTTGTGAATTTGTTATTATAGCAGAAATGGTATTAATTATATCCCAATTATTTGTTGAAAGCAATAGAAACCAAAAAATATTAGGTTTACCAATTATTTATGCTGGCTATATCATAACCTTTATTCAAATAATTGTTACTATAATTTTTTATATAGTTAATTCATATATTGCCCTTCCAATTTGGCTCGTTGTTTTAATTGAAGTATTTATTATAGGATTTGGTGCCATCCAAGTTTCAAAAGGATTTTTCTTTAAATTAAGAAATGAACAATATCATCAAGAAATTGCTAGTACAAAATTTATGGATGAATTTAGAGCAAAATTAAAAATCATTTATAATATTAACAAAAACGAAAATCTTGAGAAAGATTTAAGAGATTTATTAGATATTGCTTTGGGTTCAGATCCAGTTTCTAATGATAAAACAGTTGAATTTGAAAATAAATTAATAGTACTACTTCAAGAGTTAGAAGAGGTTATAAAAAGTGGCTCTGAAACAAGTAGTCATGATGCAATCATTAACATTAAAAATACATTACTTGAACGTAATGTATTATGTAAAGCGGGAAAATAATAAACTTTGATTATATAAAGGGGAATAAATATGGCAAAATATAAATGCAAAATGTGCGGTGCCCCACTTGATGTTTCAGAAGGACAAACAGTTGCAATTTGCGACTTTTGTCAATCTAAACAAACTGTGGCAGATGCCAATGATGAAAGAAAAGAAAATTTATTTAATCGAGCTAATGCACTTAGAGTTGCATGCGATTTTGATAAAGCTATTCTTTCATATCAATCAATATTATCAATATTTCCTAGTGAGCCTGAGGCATACTGGGGCCTTTGCCTTTGCAAATATGGGATTGAATATGTTGATGATCCAGCAACACAAAAAAAGATACCCACAATCCATAGAATGTCTTTTGATTCAATCTTAAAAGATTCTGATTATATTGCAGCTCTTTCTTATGCTGATGCAATTGCTTGTGAAGAATATCAAGAAGAAGCAAGTCAAATTGCGGACATACAAAAGAATATTCTTTCAATTTCGCAAAAAGAAGAACCTTTTGATATTTTTATTTGTTATAAAGAAACTACCGAAAATGGGAAAAGAACTCCTGATTCGGTATTAGCTCAAGAAGTTTATACCAATTTAACTGGTAGAGGATATAAAGTTTTCTTTTCGAGAATTACTTTGGAAAGTAAACTTGGATCAATGTATGAGCCATATATTTTTGCAGCTTTAAATAGTGCCAAAATCATGTTAGTATTAGGTACAAAAAAAGAATATTTCGAAGCAGTATGGGTTAAAAATGAATGGTCAAGATTTATTGACATGATGAAAACAAGGCCCGATCGCTATTTAATCCCATGCTATAGAAATATGGATGCCTATGAAATGCCTGAACAATTTTTGTCATTCCAAGGTCAAGATATGGGTAAACTTGGATTTATGCAAGATCTAATTCGTGGAATTGATAAAATCATGAATAGAAATGAAGAACAAAAAGCTAAAACAGAGACAAAAATAATTCAAACCGATGTCAATATTTCTGCCCTTTTGACTAGAGCAGAGATTTTAATAGGAGATCAAGAATATCAAAAGGCTGATGAACTATTAGAAAGAGTATTGGATAATGATCCTAAAAATTCACAGGCATATTTATTAAAATTATTAATTGAACATCGATTTAAAACAATAGATGATTTAAAAACACTTAATGATACTATTGAGGAAAATAGTAACTTTAGAAAAGCATATGATTTTGGTGATGATAAGCAAAAGAATAGGTTGAACTCAATTCTTTATGATATTGCTATGAATTGTAAAATTCAAAGAAGATATTTAGTAGCTAAAGCTCTATTTTCTAAAATTACGGGATTTAAAGATGCAGATAAACAAGCATTAGAATGTTTGAATTCTGTTAATGAAGATTTTTATAACAAAGCCATAGCCTTAAAAGAAGCAAAAAGATATAATGAAGCAATTGCAAAATTTGAGATAATCAAAGATTACAAAGATTCTGAAGATCAAATATCTAAATGTCAAGAATTAGTAAATGAAGACTTTTATAACAAAGCTATAGCCTTAAAAGAAGTAAAAAAATATTATGAAGCAATTGAAAAATTTGAAATAATCAAAGATTACAAAGATTCTGAAGATCAAATATCTATATGTCAAGAATTAGCAAAAGAATATACCTATAACAAAGCTATAGCCTTAAAAGAAGAAAAAAAATATGATGAAGCAATTGCAAGATTTGAGATAATCAAAGATTACAAAGATTCCGAAGATCAAAAATCGGAATGTCAAGAATTATTAAAAAAAGAAGAAAAAGATAAATATCTACGAAGAAGGAGAATAAAGAAAAAAATTATACTTTCTATTTCTAGTACATGTGCACTTTTAATAACAATAGTTCTTCTAGTTATATTTTTATATTTTAAACCCAATGGATATTTTGTGCATACTGAAGAAGGAGTAACAGAAATAACAGAAGATATGTTAAAAGGAGTAAAAAGAATAAGGCCTAATACATTTGAAGGTTGTAAATCATTACAAACTGTAACAATTCCATCAAGTGTCACAAGCATAGGCGAACGTGCCTTTTATGCGTGTTCAAATCTAAGCAAAGTAACAATTCAAAAAGGTGTCACAAGCATAGGTGAACGTGCCTTTTATGGTTGTACAAGTTTAGAAAGTATAACAATTCCATCAAGTGTCAAAAGTATAGATTTATCTGCCTTTTATGGCTGTACAAATTTAAGTGAAGTAAACATCACAAGTCTAGCATCATGGTGTCAAATTGATTTTGCAAGTGATTATGCCAATCCATTATATGAAAATGAACAAGTCATATTAAAGATAAATAGAGAAGAAATAACAAATTTGACAACTATCACAGAAAATATGTTAGAAGGAGCAACAAGTATACCAGATTTTACATTTAAAAATTGTACAAGTTTGGAAAGTATAACAATACCATCAAGTGTCATAAGTATAGGACAAGAGGCCTTTCATGGCTGTACAAGTTTACGAAATATAGTAATACCATCCAGTGTAACAAGTATAGGGAAATATGCCTTCTATTGGTGTGCTTATGACTGTAAAATATATTGTGAAGTAAAAAGTATGCCATATGGATGGGAAAGTTATTGGTGTAGTGATGGTTATGTATATTGGAAAGATGAATGGCATTATGAAAATGGTGTACCAATACCTAATATATAGGATTTTGATAAAAAGATCTATAAATTTATGGCTCTATAAATTAGTTGGGGGTTTTAATAAAAAGACCTATAAATTAGTTGGGGGTCAAAAAAAAGGCAGTTTCTATTGAGACTGCCTTTTGCCATACTTATAATTACTATTTTAATTTATTATTTTTTAGGTGTACCTAGTATTGGTACATCTTTATTAATAGAATAAATGACTCTATTTCTAAATCTATAAAAATTTTTAAAACCATTTGCGCCTTTAATTATTGTTTTAATTCTAGAATTTATACCTTCCATAGGTCCATTTGATAATCTTTTTCCATTAACTCTAATAAATGAATTCTTGATATATGGTTTCCATCTAGCAATTAATAATCCAAAATCTCTAAATTCTTCCAAATGACTATTTTGAAATTCATTAATTAACTCATTAAATTCATTATCACAAGTATCGTATTTAGCTGTAAGACTAAATTCACGATATCTTTCCTTAAGATAATATGCATATTTTAAATCTTCATCGATAGAAAGTAAATATTTTCGTATTTCATCTTTATGCCATTTAGTTTTTAATTTAGGAATTTTGATTTTACCATCATAAATATCATCATATTCTTTAATAAAAAAATAATGAAATTTTTTTAGCATATAATAATAAATATCATTTGTTTCAAGAGAATCATTTTTATTATCATATTTTTTCATTATTTTAATTCTAATAGAAATGATTGCTTCATTTAAATGTTTAATAACATGAAAAGAATCGACTACAATTAAAGCTTTAGGGAAGTAAATAGTAGCTAAATCGCGATAAGTGTCCCACATATCAATAACTATATAATGAACGTTATTTCTTTCGGAAGCCTTTATTTTATAAAAATATTGTGATAATCGATCTTTATGCCTAGAATAATAAATATCAAGCAGTTTACAATTAATGAAATCAGCCATAACAAAAGCATATTTATAATTAGACTTTCTAGATAAATAGACTTCATCGAAACAAATAACTTCAGGAAGAGGGGGTCTCTTAAAATCAACATATTGGTCAAAGATTTTTATTACAGTTGTAGTGCTTAAAAACATATCTGTAGCAACATCTGTAAAAGTTTTAGTATGACTTTTAAGTTTGTTTAAAACAGAAACAATAGTGTAAGTAGAAGTTTTATCAAAAGTTTTGGAAAAAGGATTACGTTCGTAAAAAATGTTACCACAACAGGTACATTTATATCTTCTAGCATTATAAATAATAAAACAAGGATTATTAGTAGAAATGGAATGTTGAATTTTTTTAGGGCGATAGTCTTTAATATTACATTTTGAGTAGCCACAGACAGGGCAAGCAATATCTTCTTTAGAAATAGTGATATAACAATTAAGAATATTTTTAACTTTAGCTATATTAATTTTTTCAATTTTTAAGTTAAATTGTTCTAAATTTAATAATTTTATGATATCATTATTCACAAAGGCCTCCTTTCATATATTTTGTATGGCAACAAAATTATAACAAAAGAGGTCTTTTTTTAACATTAAAAAAACCTATAAAAATTGGGTTTTGACCCCCAACTAATTTATAGGTATATCTCGACCCCCAACAAGTTTATATAACC
>CANQWZ010000050.1 GCA_947627685.1 uncultured Bacilli bacterium
TGTAAAATTAGAAGAAATGTATCTAAATTTCAAAAATGATAAAATTTGCTTTACTGAAAAAGCAGCTATTAATGATGCTATAGATCAAGTAAATAATCAATATTTAGAATTAAAAAATTTATATGCTTCTGGATATGCTACACTTATTGATACTTATCAAAAAGTGCAAGATGCTTACTACCAATATTTTATTGATCCTTCTTCACAATACCAAAAAGCATGGCAAGAATACTATAATTATAAAGAAGAATATCTTAAAGAAAAAGTTAGATTAAATAACATTATTAATAGTACTGATGCTACGCAATTAGAAAAAATTGTAGCACAAAGTGAATTAGATGCTAAAACTGTGGTATATGAAAGTAAAAAAGAGGCTTTAAATAGTATTGAAAAGACTACGCAAGATACATATAATCTAATTGCAAGTGCTTTTGAAACGGCTATTGAAACCTTGGATAATATTCAAAAGATGTTACCAGATGAAATTAAAACTCTTACTTTTAATTATCTTAATGATACAGAAGATAAAGTTAATCAATTCAAAGATACTTTATGTGAAGAATTTGAGACTAAATACAAAGTAGAAATTGAACAATTTAGATCAGATTTAGCAAAACGTAAAAGTGATTTACAAGCATTAATAGCAAATAGCAATAATTAGTATAAAAAGACTTCATTATTAATTCATCATTGATAATGAAGTTTTTTTATTTTGGATAATTGATAACTAATAACTTGAAAAAAATTTATAGATATGCTAAAATTATCACATTTAAAAAAGGAAAATAAAGATATGATTTTAAGTTTTTTTAGTTATAAAGATAATATTGATTATCATGGACAAGATATGTTTGGCACTTTTCACATTATTTATTTGTTTTTAGCTATTTTATCAATTATTTTGCTAGTTTATTTTTTAAGAAAAGTATCACATGATAAAATTACTAAATATTTAAAGATTTTAGCTATCATTATGCCTTTTTGGGAACTTATTAAAATAATTTGGGAAACTTCATATTATTATCCTATTCATCATGATTTTGAATGGTCAGGCTTGCTACCTCTTTATTTATGTAGTATGTTTATTTATGTATTACCTTTTGCGGGATACGGCAGAGGCAAAATAAAACAAGCTAGCCTTGGCTTTTTATGTACGCTTGGTATTTTAGGAGGCCTTGTTAATTTTGTAATGCCTCCGATACTAAACAGCTATCCTTTCTTTTCTTATGCTAGTTTTGTATCCTTAATATACCATTATTTAATGGTATTTACGGGGATTTGGCTTTGGGTAAGTGGCTATTATCAGGTTAAAAAAGGTGATGAGTTATTAAGTTTTGTGCCTGTTTTATTATTTTCATTAATTGTTATTCCCGTAAACTATATTTTAAAAAGCTTAGGTTATTATCCTGATTACATGCTTTATATGTCAGGTAATGGTGCACCGCTACTTCCTAAAATATCATCCTTTTTATCAGAAAGAGGGCTTAGATTTATTTATACTTTAATGGTAATGCTTTTTTATTTGTTATTTGATGTCATATTTATTTATTTAGCAAGATTAATAAAAAAAGTAAAGATTAAAACCAAAGCATAATTTTTATCTAAATTTTAGCAATTTACTTGTTTAAAAAGCTAAAAAGGGGGATAATAATAATGAAAGATTATTTTAGGAGGAATAATTTATGAGTTTATTAAAGAAAAGTATCGCTGAAATTATTGGTACGGCTACGCTTGTTTTAGTAGCTTGTGGTGTTGCGGTGGTAACAAAGGCAGATGCTGTTGCTACATCGCTTGCTTTTGGCTTAGTAATTGTTGCGATGGCATATTGTATTGGTAATATTTCGGGATGTCATCTTAACCCAGCTGTTACTTTGGCTTTAGCTATTAACAAGAAAATTACTTGGAAGGAATGTTTAATTTATATTGTATCGCAAGTTGTTGGTGCTTTTGTTGGTGCTGCACTACTTGGTCTTTGCTTAAGAGGTGATTTTAGTAATCTTGGTGGTAATACGATTCAGACCAAACTACTAAATAATAACACTTTAGATAGTTGGTCATACGTATGTGCTTTTGTGGTAGAAGTTTTATTAACGTTCATTTTTGTAATAACTGTTTTAGGAGTAACTGATAGTAAATATCATGATGGTAAACTTGCGGGCATCGTAATTGGTCTTGCGCTTACGCTTGTTCATTTATTAGGCTTATCATTTACGGGAACTTCAGTTAACCCCGCAAGATCACTTGCACCAGCTGTTTTTCAAGCAATTGCTAATAATACAACTTCATTACAACAAATTTGGATTTGGCTTTTAGCTCCTCTTTGTGGTGGTGCATTAGCAGCTGTTTGTTATCGTTTTTTAACTATAAAAAAGTAAATTAATCAAAACAAAAAAGTCATAAAATATTTTTGTTAATAAAATATTTATGACTTTTTTGCATTATTAGGCGATAAAGTTGAAAAAAAACAAATTATTTGCTATAATATTTGCATAATTACAGAAGAGGAAGTTTTAATGAAAAAAATAAAAAAGATTTTTAATTTAATTTTTACCATTGTTTTTTTATTTTTCTTTGTAAGTTGTTATACTAACAATAAAAATAATGATAACAATAATAACGACGACAATCAAACACCACCAGTTGTTGAAGTTGTAGACGAATTAACAATTGCTTCAATCAATGATTTTCATGGTGCTATTGATGAAGATAATGGTAAATATGGCATCGCTAGACTTGCAAGTGCTATTGCAAGTGAAAGAGCTGCTGCTAAGGCTTTTGTTTTAGTATCGGGTGGTGACATGTTTCAAGGCACTGCTTTATCAAATTATGATCATGGCAAAACGATAGTTGATATTATGAATATCATGCAATTTGATGCAATGGTTATTGGTAATCATGATTTTGACTGGGGTTTTGACCAAATGTATAATTATTTAGATAAAGATTTAACTAATGGTGAGGCTAATTTCCCTTTTTTAGGTTGCAATATCTATGAAAAAGCTACTAATAAGCTACCAAAAGGTGTTTCTCCTTATCAAATCGTTTATCATGGAGGATTAAAAATCGCTATAGTTGGTTATATGGGATATGGTAACGAAAGTGATATTTCCGAACAATATATTAAAGACTATTATTTTGCTAGTCCTTTAAGTATTTTGAAAGAAACAATTAGTGATTTACGAAAAAATCAAAGTGTTGATATTGTTATTGTTGCTGGACACGATGGTGAAACGCTTAATACTCAACTTGCCAACCTAAGTGGTTATGAAAAAGTTGATGCTGTTATTAATGCTCATACCCATTATACTTATAATGAAGTTATTAACCGGATGACTGGTGCAAGCCTTCCATGTATTCAAGCTGGTTCAGCTGGTGAAAAATATGGTATTATTAATTTAAAAATTGATAAGAATACTAAACAAGTAATTTCTGCTACTACTAAAATAGTAAGTAATACTAAAAGTAGTAAAGATCCTGCCGTTTTAGAGATAGTAAATAATCTCAAAAATGAAACTAGTCCTATCTTTGAAAGAGTGCTTGGTAAAGCAACGCAAAAAGTAGAACGTTATGGTGCTGCCGATTGGGCCGCAACAGCGCTTATGGAATATACTAAAGCTGATATTGGCGTTATCAATATTGGGGGTATTAGAACACAAGCTTTCCCAATAAATGCCGGTTCAGATATCACGGTTGCTAAAATATATGAAGTTATGCCTTTTGATAATGTTGTAAAAACCGTTGATTTAAGAGGTAGTTTAGTAAGATCTTTAATGAATTATACACTTAGTGCAAATGTTTATAAAGATGAAAATAATAATATCTACATAAATGGTGAATTGTTAGATAATAATAAAATTTATAAAGTTGCTTCAATTGATTATATTTTTGATAAGCCTAATAGCGTTTTCTTAAGAGGCACTAATATAGTTAATACCGGTGTTTTATTTAGGGATGTCTTAATTCAAGCTGTTGAGGCAGCTGGAACGATTATTGTTCCAGAAAGAAGTAAAAATGCGTAATAAAGTTGCTATTATAAGCGATAGTACTTGTGATTTAAGTACTGAATTATTAGAAAAATATCAAATTAACGTTTTTCCTTTGCATGTTAACTTTGGTGAAGAATCTTATTTAGATTTAAAAGAAATAACATTAAATGAACTTTATCAAAAAGCATCGGAAAAGCGTAAATTACCAACTACCTCAGCGCCTTCATTAGGGGAAGTTCATGATTATTTTAAAAAGTTTTTAGATGATGGCTATGATATTTTTTATACAGGCATTAGTTCTAAGATGTCAGCTACTTTTGACATTGTAACTTTAGTTAAAAATGAACTTGATGCAAACCGTATCTTTTTGGTTGATAGTGGCAATTTATCAACTGGTATAGGTTTGTTATTATTGAAGGCCGCAAAATTTCGTGATGAAGGCTTTAGTGCTGAAGAAATTGCTAAAAAAGTTGAAGCAATTGTGCCAAGAGTTAAATCACAATTTGTAATAGACACGCTTGAGTATCTTTACAAAGGTGGCAGATGTAGTGGTGTTGCGTATGCCTTCTCTAAAGTGTTAAAAGTTAAACCGATGATTGTTGTTAGAGAAAAGACAATGCAAGTTGGTGCTAAATTTATTGGTTCTTTAAATAAAGCCATTAAAGGAATGACTAATTTATTTTTAAAAGATTTTGATAACATCGATAAAGAATTTGTTTTCATTACCCATACATTTGCTGATGAAGGGGCAAAGTATATTAGAACCATGATAAAAGATGTAAGTGGTCAAATTGATAATTTGTATGAAACGATTGCTGGATGTGTAATAGGTTCTCATTGTGGCAGAAATACGATTGGTATTTTATACATAATGAAAGATGAAATTGTAAAAAAAGAAGAAAATGTCATCGAATAATAAAAAATGAAGTTTATTAATAATAACCATTGGAGTTAATCTAATGGTTATTATTTTAGGAGGTAGGCATGCAAAAAGTTGAATTACTTGCTCCAGCAGGAGATATCGAAACCTTAAGGGTCGCTATTTTAGCCGGTGCAGATGCCGTATATATAGCCGGGAAAAATTTTGGTGCAAGACAATTTGCTCCTAATTTTACTGATGAAGAATTAGCAGAAGCAGTAATTTATGCTCATCAAAGAAAGGCTAAAGTTTATGTAACCGTCAATACTATTGTCTATGAAAGTGAATTTTTGATGGTTCAAAGTTATATTAATTATTTATATAAAATTAAAGTTGATGCTTTAATTATTCAAGATTTGGGACTATTATATTATGTTCGTAGTAACTTTCCTGATTTTGAAGTTCATGCCTCTACACAGATGAACATTTTTAATGAAGCAGGACTTAAGTTATTAAAGGCGCTAGGTGTAAAACGCGTAGTTTTAGCCCGCGAAGTATCACTAGATGAAATTAGTAAATTTACTGATCAAGGTATTGAAATCGAAACTTTTGTTCATGGCGCCATTTGCTTTTGTGCCTCAGGTAATTGTCTACTTAGTTATAGCATAGGTAAAAGAAGTGGTAATAGGGGAATGTGTGCTCAGCCTTGTCGCAAAAAATATACTTTATTTGAAAATAATAGGGCATTAACAAAAAAAGAATCCTTAATGTCAATGAAAGATTTATTAACAATTGATAATATTGATGAATTAATTGATGCTAAAATAACTTCTTTTAAAATTGAAGGGCGCATGAAAAGTAAGGAATATGTTTATGTAGCAGTCAGAAGTTATCGTTTAGCAATTGATGCTTATTATAAGGGTCTTGCCTTTGATACAATTGATGCTAAAAAACAAATGGCTTTAACTTTTAATCGTACTTTTACAAAGGGCTACATTAAAAATGATACTAATGATAATCTTACTAATTGGCACGATGTAAATCATCAAGGTACTCTAATAGGTAAAGTTGTAGGGCAAAAAAAGGATTACATCGAAATTTTATTAACTGATAATTTAATGGTTGGTGATGCAATTAGAATTAAAGCCAAAGATGAAGTTGGTTTTTATGTTCAAAAGATGTATTTGGACCAAAACGCAATTAAAAAGGCCTATCAAGGCATGAAAATTGCAATTTTTATAAAATTACCTCCCGTTATTAATCATTTGGTTTATTTAACTAAATCCTATGCTATTAGTGATGAAGTAAAAAACTATGTAAGAGAAGAACATATTAAAATACCTTTATATGGCGTACTTACTTTAAAATTAAACCAAAAGCCTACTCTTGCTATAAATGATCGTCAGCATTTTATCCAAGTAGAACTAGAAACTAAACTTACTAATCTTATTAACAAACCTCAAAATGATGCTTTCTACATTCAAAAACTAAATAAATTAAAAGATACCGTTTATTATTTTGATAAATTAGTTATTGATAGTGATCAAAAAGCTTTTATTAGTTTGAAAGATTTAAATCAGTTAAGAAGAATGGCTATTGATAAAATAACTACAACAAGGCTTAATAATATCAAAAAAGAAGCTAAATTATTAGATTTACCACCAAAAAGTTTTATCAAAGATAGCCCATCTTTTGAGGCGATTGTACACACTAAAGACCAATATGAAGTTTGTAAAAGCTTTGGAATAAATACTATCTATACTGATTTTTTATCAAAACAAGTTAATTTATCACGTTTAGCAAAAGCATCATCACCAAATGCGTTAGTACATAATTTAGGACAACTAAATGTAGATGTAAGTGCTTCACCATATTTTAATATTGTTAATAGTTATGCTATTAATTTATTAAAAAACTTAAATGTAAAAAAAATATATTTATCACCTGAAATAACTGAAGCAGAAATTAAGTTATTAAATTTACCAAGAATTTCGGCTAATGTTGGCCTTAATATTTATGGTAAAACCGATGTTATGATATCAAAACATTGCATAATTGCCAAGGCCAAAAAATATACTAATAAATCATGTGGTGAGTGTTTAGGAAATAAATACTCATTAAAGGATGAATATGAAAATGATTATCAAATATTCACTGAACCAAGTGATGGTTGTAATAATCGCATTATTGATTATAAAAAAGTAGATCTAATACCTAAAATAGATGATTTAATAAAACTTGGTGTTAATTTATTTTTACTAACTTTTACGGATGAAAAAAAAGATGAAGTTATAAAAGTGTTAAGTAAAATAAAAAGGTAAGAAATATCAAAGAAGTGATATTTCTTACCTTTTTTTAATCAACATCTAAAGCATCAAGACCTTTTTTAATATGACGTTTAGTATTTTTCTTTTCTTTAAAGAAGCACATTACGATTAACGCAAGTCCCATCAAGATGGCTGAATAAATATAAAGAAGTTTTAAACTAGCCTCACTATTATACATGATGAGTCCAACTAAAATAGGAGTTATTGATTGAGCAATCATTGATACTGTGTAATAATAACCAGTGAATTTACCAATATTATTGCTAGATGACATTTCAACCATCATAGGATAAGAGTTGGCATTAATTAAGGCCCATCCACATCCTGCTATAGCAATTAAAATATAAATAGGTATAACACTAAATGGTAATTTATTACCATTAGCTACAACAACATCATCATAATCACTTTTGAAAACCCCATTACATAAAAAATATACCAAAATTAAAACAAAACTAACAACAAGTAAACCAATACCTAGGATAACCGTAGATTTACGTCCTATTTTACTAGGAAGATTAGCAGCAGCTAAGAAGGTAATAATTGATGAAACCGTTAGAATGATAACAATAGTTGAAGCTATACCTTCATTTTGTAAAATATCCTTACAAAATAAACTATTAAAAGTTTCAATCGCATTAAAAGCCATAAACCATAGTAGAACGCCAATTAATAAAATGATAAAATTTTTCATATCGGCTTTACATAAAGGTTTATCATCAGTAACTTCGGATAATGTTTCACTAAGTTTTTCCCCATATTCAATGTCATCTTTAGCGTCTTTTAAAAGTTTATTTTCATTAATTTTCCAAATTAATAAAAACATGGCAAGAAGCATAAAGAAACTAGCAATACAAAAGGCAATAATAGCATTTCCTTTACTAGTTGGTTCCCAGTTGCTGCCAGTGATACTCTTATCTTTGTCAATTTTCAAAAATAAAGCAAGTCCCCCCGCAAGTATTGCACCAAGGTAACCTACAAAGTTAATGATACCATTAGCTTTTGAACGAAGAGGTTTAGGCGTTACATCAGGCATTAAAGCAACGGCTGGGTTACGATACATGTTCATAATTAAAATAATTACGCCCATCATTACAATTACGCCAACAAGGCTATTAAAGTAAAACATTATGGCAATTAAAGGAAATAAAAGAGCTGAAAGAGCCATGCCAATGACAATATAAGGCATACGTTTACCAAATTTAGTATGGGTACGATCTGATAATTTACCAAATAAAGGTAACATGAAAATTGCAAGTAAATTATCACCAGCCATAATGATACCAATTATAAATTCATTGCTTTGATTATATTTTAAACGTAATAAATAATCTAAGAAAAGGGGACAATAATGATTATACATTTGCCATAGCATTAAAATAGCAAAGAAGGCAGAACCCATATAAAGGGTGTTTTTCACATTTAATTTTAAAGTTCGTGTATTATTTTCAATTTTTTGTTCCATAAAAAAAACATCTCCTGTAAATAGTATATCAAAAAAAGCCCAAAATTGCAAAAGAAAAAAATAAAACGTGTCAGTTTGTTTTACTTTTTTTTAGCAAAATGCTAAAGATGTGCTAATATTTTTTATAATTTAGTTTAATTTCACATTAAAAAATAATAAAATGTGGTATAATCATTTTGTTTATAATAGTAATAATTGGATGGTAAAATATGAGTAAAATTTTAATAGTAGATGATGAATTAAATATTCGTGAACTTGTCAAAAAATATGCAAATTATGAACATTTTGAATCACATACCGCCTCCAATGGCATAGAAGCAATTGAAATGGTCAAAAATAATGAATATGATTTAGTCATTATGGATATTATGATGCCAGAATTAGATGGTTTTTCAGCGGTCAAAGAAATTCGCAAATATAGTGATGTACCAATCATTATGCTTTCAGCGCGTTCGGAAGAATATGACAAATTATATGGTTTTGATCTTGGTATTGATGATTATGTAACTAAACCCTTCTCACCTAAAGAATTAATGATGAGAGTAAATGCGGTTATTAATCGTTCTAAATTAAGAGATCACAAAAATGAAACAATAGAC
>CANQWZ010000051.1 GCA_947627685.1 uncultured Bacilli bacterium
GACCAGCCGTTGAAGCTGGTGAAAAGTTAGGATTTTTACCAGGTGATTTAAAAGATAAGGTTGATCCTTATTTAATACCGATTTACGATGCTTTATATGAATTTTTAGGGAAAGAAAATGTTGATAAATTAATCGAAAAAGCGGTTATCGAAGTTGCTCCCCTTGCTTATATGCGTGGTAGAACCCTTGATAATGCCTTTATAATTTTAGACGAAGCACAAAATACGACTAGTAACCAAATGAAAATGTTTGTAACCCGTTTAGGTTTTAAATCAAAAATGGTTATAACAGGCGATATTACCCAAGTTGATTTACCGAACCATGCACAAAGTGGTTTAAGCGAGGCCATAACAGTACTAGATAAAATTGATGGCATTAAACACTTACAATTTACTAAATACGATGTTATGCGTCATCCCCTTGTTGCTAAAATTATTGAAAAATATGAGGAAAAATATGATAAAATTTAATATTGTAGGAAGCACAGAAGCATTTGATTTTAAAATAAAGGTGCTTGCTAAAAAACTTTTAAAAAAAACCTCCCACAAATTAAAACTTAAAAGCAAGCATGTTATTAGTTTTATCTTTGTTGATTTAGATGAAATTCACCATATTAATAAGGAATATCGTAAAATTGATAAACCAACTGATGTAATTTCGTTTGCTTATGGTGATGATTATAGTAATGGGTTGCCATATGAACTTGGTGATATTTTTATCTGTAAAGAAAAAGTTTTCGAACAAGCTCAAAATTATGGTCATTCTTCATACCGTGAATGTGCTTTTTTAATGACCCATGGTCTTTTACATTTATTAGGTTATGATCATATGCAGCCAGATGATGAAAAGATAATGTTTACTCTTCAAAATGAAATATTAAATGAATTAAAAATTATAAAATAGGTGTAAAAAATGGAAATTGAACAAAAATATGAATTAGTGTTAAAGGCATATCATAATGCATATGCTAAATATTCGTTATTTCAAGTAGGGGCCTTAGTTATTTTAAAAGATGGTCATTACTTTTTAGGTAGTAATGTTGAAAACGCCTCATATGGATTAACTAATTGTGCTGAAAGAAGTGCTTTGTTTGCGGCATACTCTAATGGATATCGTAAAGATGATATTTTAGAACTAGTACTTATTGGTAAAAGTAATGATTTTTTATATCCTTGTGGAGCATGTAGGCAAGTTATTTGTGAATTAATGCCCCAAGATGCTACAATTACGCTTTTTAAGTTAACAAAGCTTTATAAACAAATCAAAGTAAAAGATTTAATGCCATATCTTTTTGATGAGAGGGAACTAAATGCTGAATAAAAATTTTAAATCCGGTTTTGTAAGTATTATTGGTCTTGCAAATGTCGGTAAAAGCACACTTCTTAATCAACTTTTAAAAGAAAAAGTAGCTATTGTAACGCCCAAAGCCCAAACCACACGTAATCAAATCCAAGGTATTTATACGACTGATGATGTACAAATTATTTTTATTGATACTCCAGGTCTTCATAAGGCTAGTAGTAAACTTGGTATGGTAATGAATGAATATGCTATATCTTCACTTGATGGTGCTGATGTTGTTTTATATGTAGCTGATTTAACCAAAGAAATATCTTCTATGGCCAAAGATATAATTGAGCATTTAAAAAAACTTAAAACGCCGGTTATTTTTGTTGGTAATAAAGTAGATTTAATCAAAAAGCAAGAAGATGTTGCATCGATAATGGAAAGTTATAAGGCCCTAGGTAATTTTGTTAAAGGTATTACCATAAGTGCTAGCAATAATTATAATTTAGACATTCTTTTAGATTTAATCATTGATAACTTAAAAGTTGGTCCCATGTATTATCCATCAGATCAATTATTAGATAAACCTGAACGATTTGTGGTAGCTGAAATTATTAGAGAAAAAGTACTCTTAAATACTAATCAAGAAGTACCGCATAGTGTTGCTATAACAATTGATCGTTATAATGAAAAGGCTAATATGGTTGATATTTTAGCCTCCATTGTGGTAGAACGTCCTTCACAAAAGAAAATTATTATTGGTAAAGAAGGATCAATGATTAAAAACATTGGTATTATGGCTCGTAAAGATATTATGAAACTTTTAGGTTGCCATGTTAATTTAGAATTATTTGTAAAAGTTGAAAAAGATTGGCGTAATAAAAAATATTATTTAAAAGAATTTGGTTACGATAACGATAAAGTATAAAAAAACATATTTAATTCATCCTAAAAATAAGGAGTGATTAAATTGCTAAATAATAGTTCAAAAGAATTTTGGAATAAATTTTCCACAACTGGTCGTATTGAAGACTATTTAAATTATAAGTTTGCCAAAAAGAAAGAAGAAGCTTATGAAACCAGTAATAAAGAAAAGGGGCATTATTCTAAACGCTAAAGACTATAAGGATAATGCTAAAATAATAACCATTTTAACAGAGGATGGTAAAATTGACTTATTACTAAAGGGAACTACCAAAATGAATAGTGGTAATAAAAAATATACCTTAGCCCCTTTAGAAGTTGATTTTATGATGACTGAAAGTAACGTTCTTGCTACTTTTACGCAAGGTTATATTATTAATAATTATCTACATATCAAAGATGATATTAATAAAAGTTTAACTAGTCTTGTCATGATTGAAAAAATCATAGCTTTTTGCGAACATATTGATAAGCAGGAATTATTTTATCATTTTGTTTTAAAAATGTTTAACCTACTTGATACATATAAGTACGATTTTGTTGTTTTAGCAATTTTTGAAATAAAATTATTATATTTATTGGGAATAGCGCCAACGCTTAATGGTTGTAATAAATGCGCTAAAAAAACAAATGAATTATTTCTATCAATTAATTTAGGGGGAACATGTTGTAAAGATTGCATTAAAGACTGCGGTTATGATTTAGATTTAAATGAAACTAAAATTTTTAAATATTTATATCTTATTAAACTTGAAAATATTGATGAAAAATTTTTAAAGCTTATTGATGATACTAATATTGATTTAAGTCATTTTATTGATCGTTATTATGAAAAATACATGGATTTTTATAGTAAAACGAAAAAAGTAATAAAAAAAATATCATAGATTTATGAAAGTAATAGTAAAAACTATTATTTTCATTTTCTTTTACATTTTAATAACTTTTTGATAAAATTAAGAGGAAAATAATAAGCAAGAGAAGGTGTAAAAGTGGATAAAAAAATTTATGCGCAAATTACTTTAACAACAGGTGATAAAATTAATTTAGAACTATTTGCTAAGAAAGCTCCCATAACGGTTGCTAATTTTGTTAGTTTAGCTAAACAGGGTTATTATGAAAACACTATTTTTCATCGTATCATTAAAGATTTTATGATTCAAACAGGAGGATACTACCTTAAAGATGAATATCTTGAAGCATTACCAAATGTCGATGAAATTCAAGGGGAATTTTTTGAAAATGGTTTTACTAAAAATGATATCAAACATGATCTAGGTGTTATTTCAATGGCAAGAAAAAGTGATTTTAATTCCGCAAGCAGTCAGTTTTTCTTATGTAGCGCTAGATCTGAACATTTAGATGGTAGTTATGCGGCCTTTGGTAAAACGACCGATACCAAAAGTAATGAAGTAATTTTAAAAATTAGTAATTATCAAACTTATAATATTGGTTATGGTTTTACTGATTTTCCTTGTGAAATTATTGGTATTAGTAAAATAAGAATTGGAGAAGATCGTTATGAGTAAAATAAAATATTTTTTAACTACCTTTGTAAGAGGCATTCTTGCGGGGATTGCTATTGCAATTGGTGGCTTTCTTTATATAAAGGCCCGTGATGTTAGTGGTTTAACCATTGTTCCTGCCTTTTTATTTCCGATAGGTTTAATTTTAATTTGCAATTTTAATTTTTTCTTATATACCGGTAAAATTTGTTATCTAGCCGATAAACTTATTGCTAAAGAAAAACGTTATATCTTAGAATTAGGATTAGGATTAATCGGTAATTATCTTGGAGCATTATTTATGGGCTTAATTTTAAGTGCTGTTTTCAAAGTGCCTGATGTAGTTTATGAAATGGTTAAGATAAAAACGTCATATTCGTGGTGGCAATTATTAATTTTAGCTATCTTTTGTGGTATGTTAATATATTTTGCGGTAGAAGCTTTTAGTAAAGTAGAAAATAATTTTGGTAAATATGTTATTTTAATAATGTGTATTGCTGGTTTTATCATTTGTGGTTTTGAGCACTGTATTGCTGATATGTTTTATTTTTCCCTTGCTAGAGATTTTAATTTTATGACTTTTGTTGATATTTTAATTATTATTATTGGTAATAGCATAGGTGGCTTATTTATACCATGTATTAAGAGGCTAAGTAATGCTTGATTTTACTTTTGTATCACCTACTAAAATATATTTTGGCAAAAATCGTGAAAACGAAATTGGTCAAATTCTAAAAGCATATGGTTATCACAAGATTTTGTTGCATTATGGACAAGGATCAATTTTTAAAACGGGCTTATATACGAAAATTATTAATAGTTTAAAAGAAAATGATATTGCATATGTGGAATTAGGAAACGTAGAACCCAATCCTAATATTGACCTTGTAAGAAAAGGAATTAAAATAGTAAAAAAACATCAAATTGAACTAATTTTAGCAGTCGGTGGTGGTTCCGTTATTGATTCTAGTAAAGCTATTGCTTGTGGAGTAGGATCTAATATGGATCCGTGGTTATTTGTAACTTGCCAAAAAGTACCAACTTCATCACTGCCAATAGGTGTTATTTTAACAATTAGTGCAGCAGGTAGTGAACTTAGTAATTCATGTGTTATCAGTGATAAAGCAAAACACATAAAAAATGGTTTTAATACTGATTTAATTAGACCCCTTTTTGCGATAATGAATCCTGAACTTACTTTTAGTGTTTCACCTTATCAAACTGCTTGTGGAATTGTTGATATTTTGATGCATACTTTAGAAAGATATTTTTCGGATGTTGATGATTTATTATTTACGGATGAAATAGCCCTCGGTTTAATAAAGGCCGTAATTAAAGCTGGAAAAAGAGTAATAGAAGATCCAAACGATTACAGTGCTAGAGCAACGTTAATGATTGCTAGCAGTTTTTCGCATAATGGTTTAACAGGACTTGGTTCTAATATGTATTTTACCGTCCATAAACTTGAACACGTCCTTAGTGGCTTATATGATAATGTTAGCCATGGTGCTGGTCTTGCTATTTTATTTCCTGCTTGGGCCAAATATACCAAAAAACTTTTCGAAAAAAAGTGGCAATATTTAGTAAAAGTAGTTCTAGATGCGACTCCTAGTAATGCAACTGATGAGGGTATTAGTTTTTTTGAAAATTATTTTAAGTTTTTAAAAATGCCAACAACTTTAAAAGAAATTGGTATAACTAGTGATAGATTTGTTAATTTTGCAATGTGTGCTACCCAAAATCAAACCAAAAAAGTTATCGGCGTTATGCCACTTGCTTATGATGATGTAATTAATATTTTAACTTTAGCCGCATAATGCTAAAAATTAGTTCTATTTTCTTGATAAATAATTCATTTTGTAGTATAATAGATACGATTTATTGGAGGTACAATTATGCGTATTAATTTTATCTTAAAGTGTACTGAATGTGGTGAAGAAAATTATTTAACCGAAAAAAACAAACGTAATACTCCTGATCGTTTAGAGAAAAAGAAGTATTGTCCACGTTGTCGTAAAACAACATTACACAAAGAAAAAACAAAGAAGTAGTAAAAATACTCTAGAAAACTTTCTAGAGTATTTTTCTTTTTCTACAAAATGAGCCCTCACCTTATGATAAAGTATTAATTAAAAGGTGAAGATATGGCAAAGGAAAAAAATCGTAATTTAGAAACGAAGGAAAAAGAAAGATTATTTCATTATGAAATTTTAGGTATTATTTTACTAATTTTATCAATGTTTGCTATTACCAAAATGGGACTTGTTGGTAAATATTTAATGCTTCTTGTAAAGATGTTTTTTGGTGATTGGTATTTTTTAATTTTTATTTTAATCATTTTTTACGCCATTAGGTGTATCATTGTTCATAAACGTTTAAAAATAATCAATATTAGATATTTAGGCATCTTTATTTTAATTTTAGCCTTAATTCTTTTATCCCATTTTAGCATGCATAGCTACCTTAAACAATATAGTGGTAATCATTTAGTAATGACATTAAAATTGTATTTAAACGAATTTAAACAAGAAAATCCTGATGGTATAAAAGGTGGCGGTATTGTTGGCGCAATTCTTTTTTACTTTTGTTATTACTTATTATCAGAAGTGGGAGTCATTTTACTTAGTATTGTTTTATTTTTTCTAGGCATTGTGTTTATCAGTAAGAAAACAATTAAAGATTTTGTAAAAAGTATAATGCAGTTTTTTATAAAAGTCTACCAAACTCTTAAAAAAACCTGGCAAAAAATGCGTAGTAAAATCAATGAATATGATAATTCATATCAAAAAAGTAAAATTAAATATAAAATTTCTAAAGTTACTAATAATGAATATTATAATAAAGAATATGAATTTGCTAAAAGAAATGGGGAAACGATTAAAAGAGTATTAAATAGTATGAATGTTTTTTATAATGATGTTACCTATCTTATTTGTCGTAATATTACGGTTTATTTTATTAATGCCCATTATCCATTTAGTTACAAAGTATTTGAACATAACTTACAACATTATATTCATAATTTCCAACTCAAGCAAGATGAAAAAGCAAGTGAATTATTAGTAGAAGTAAATAACTTAAATATTGTTCCGCTAAGAATAAGTGAAATAGAAAGATTAGAATCAAATGAAGTAGTTTTTGGCATTGATGATCGTAACGAATTTTTAAAATTAGATAGTAGTGCTAGCAAACTATTCCTTTTTGCGAAAGATAAAGTTAATACCACTAATTATTTAGATACGATTGTTTTATCATTAATGCATTACAAATCAAGTACTTTGTATTATTATCTAGATTTTACTGATCAAAGTTCGTTAAAAACAAGTAATAATATTGATGAATTAGACCATATTTTAACCAAAGTAAATGAACGAATTGAACGCTTTAATTTATTAAACATCTCGGATATCGATGAATATAATAATAAAAATAGTAAACAGTTTACATATGAGTTAATCATTATTAATGGGGTTGAAAAGATTATAACCGATAATAAAATAATGGAAAAATTAATGTATTTATTAGAAGTTAGTAATAATTATGGCTATTTATTCATTTTCACTAGTTATGATGGTAGTATAAAAAATGTTAATTTAGTTAATTTATTTTCTTATAAAGTTTTCTTAGAAGAAGAAACGGAGTGCTCAAAAAAATATATTAATAATCAACGCTTTGATTTATTAAATAAAAAAAGTGAAGGATATCTTTTTTATAAAAGTATTATTTTAAGATTTGCACTACTCATGATGACTAAACAAGAATTAAGTAGTATAAAAAAGTAAGTTGCTTTTTTAGACAACTTACTTTTTGTTAGCTTTTTTGGCTTCTTGTTTATATTTTTCAATTAGTTCATAACGTTCTTTTAAGCCTATTTCCATTTTAGAGCTATTTTTAGGGTGATAATATTTACGCCCTACTAAAGCATCTGGTAAATATTGTTGATCAACCCAAGCATTAGGATAGTCATGAGGATATAAATATGGTTTTTGTTTAGGATCAAAAGAATAAGTATTTTTTAAATGTAAGGGCAAAGTGCCACTTTTGCCATTATTAATATCTTCCATGGCCTCATTAATTGCAAGATAGGCTGAATTCGATTTAGGGGAAAGAGCCATTTCAATGACAATGACACTAAGAGGTAAAATAGCTTCAGGATTGCCAAGTTCTCTTGCACTAGCAATCGCAGCCATGACACGCGGACCAATAGTAGGATTGGCAAGACCAATATCTTCATAAGCAATTGCTTGTAAGCGCCTTGTTAAACTTTCTAAATCATCAGCAATAATTAATTTGGCTAAATAATGCAAAGAAGCATCAACATCACTGCCTCTAATAGATTTTTGCAAGCCACTTAAAGTATCATAGTAATTATCACCATTTGCGTCAATGGCAACATTTGGCCTTTGAATATAATGCATGGCAATATCAAGTGTAATATGATTAGTATTAGAAGTAAGCGCAATGGTTTCAAAATTATTAAGAAGCGTTCTAATTTCAAAATTAGCCGTTGTAACAATATATTGGCAAGCATCATCATCAATTATAAGATTAGGGTTTATAAAAGTTTTGGCCTTATCTAAAACTTTTTTAAGATCATCAAGGGTTAAATCATTTAGTTTATAGATGTGGCAACGGCTTCTTATCGCAGGGTTAACCGCATGATACGGACTAACAGTGGTTAAACCAATTAAAATAATACTTCCATCTTCGACATAAGGCAGTAAAAAATCTTGAATATCTTTTTTCATACGATGAATTTCATCAACGATAATGATAGCATTATCTAAAAATCTAACTTCATTAATGATTTGTTTTAAAAGGTCTTTATTATCAGTTGAGGCATTAAATTTAAAGGCTTTAATTTTAGATAATTCACTTGTCGCAAGCGCAATAGAAGTTTTTCCACATCCGGGATTGCCATAAAGTATAAAAGAAAACAAGTGATTGGTATCAACCATTTGTCTAATTACGCCATTTTTACCAACCAAATGATCTTGACCAACAATATCATCAAAAGTTTTGGGACGCATTAAATAGGCAAGGGGCTTCATGCTTTTTTACCTCCTTCATTTTTAATTTTACAAAGAATGATTTCATTTTATCATATTATAAGTAAAAAAACATCAAAAAAGAAAATAAATTGCTTTATTAAAAACTTAAAAAAGCGTATAATAAATATATGAAAGATAAAAGTTATTTAATTTTAAAAAACCCTCATTTAGGTTTTAGTATCATACTTTTAGCTTTACCAATCATGTTTAGCAATATCTTAAAATCATTACATGATATTGTTGATATGTATTTTATCAGTAACATTTCTACTAACATTACCAAAGTTGAAGCACAAGTTTGTGCCATTACTATTACAGGTCCCATTTTACAAATTACTCAGGCGTTAGCAAGTGGCTTAATGATTGCGGGGATAGCCATTATGAGTCAGTATATAGGGCAAAAAGAGCATGAAAAAGCTCAAAAAGTAAGTGCACA
>CANQWZ010000052.1 GCA_947627685.1 uncultured Bacilli bacterium
AGCATCTAACATATCATCTTCACTTACTTGTTTGGCACCAGCTTCTACCATGTTAATAGCTTTCTTCGTTCCCGCAACCGTTAAATTAATATCTGATGCTTCTAACTCTTCAGCACTAGGGTTAATAACAAACTCACCATTTACTCTACCAACTACTACCCCCGCAATAGGTCCTTCAAAAGGAATATCGGAAATTGATAAAGCAATACTTGAACCTAGCATTGCGGCCATGGCGGAAGAATAATCAGGGTTAGCACTCATAACCATATTAATTACTTGGACTTCGTTGCGATAACCTTCAGCGAAAAGGGGTCTAATAGGACGATCAATTAAACGTGAAACTAATGTTTCATGTTCCGTAGGACGGCCTTCTCTTTTTAAGAAACCGCCAGGAATTTTACCTGCAGCGTATAATTTTTCTTGATATAAAACAGTTAATGGAAAGAAATCAGTTGCCATTGCTTGATTACTACCAACAGCAGCACTTAGTACTGCGGTATCTTCATAACGTACAAGACAAGCGCCATTAGCTTGTTTGGCTAATTCTCCTATTTCAATTATAAATTTGCGATTGCGATGTGTATATTCAAATACATGTTTTTCCATTTTTTCTCACATTAGTTTGCCGTATTACAAACTATCCTTTCTATTATTTCATACATAAATGTTTAAATCCTTAAATCGAAAGTAAAGGGCATAAAAATATGCCCTCAGTTTTACTTTCTTAAACCTAATTTGGCAATTACTTCACGATAACGTTGTACATCTTTTTTCCTTAAATAATTCAAAAGATTACGACGATGTCCAACTTTTTTTAACAAACCACGACGATTATGGAAATCATGGATATGAACTTTTAAATGTTCATTAAGTTTATTGATTTCGGCTGTTAAAATCGCAATTTGAACTTCAGGTGAACCTGTATCGCCTTCAGAACGTGCAAATTCGGCTATAATAGCTGTTTTTTCTTCTTTTGAAACACAAGCCATAATTTTTCCTCCCTTTCTTTTAAATCTATTTTCTAATAGAATAAATACGCCAATGCTAAAGAAAACGTCGGAAGATTCGTATAACTTTGCATAGGTAGTAATATTTTACCACATTTTAGAAAAAATAGCAAGTAAAAATAACCCTTTTTGCTAATTAATTAATAAATTATAATCATTAGCAATCTTTTTAGCATAAGCTTTATCTTTTGCAATTTGTAAAATGAACGCATCTTTTGTAGCAAAAATTATTTCTTTTCTAATGTAATCTACAAATTCAACTTCAATCATTTTATTATAAATGTCTTCTTCAAAATCAAAAATATGGACCTCAAGTAACATTTCACTTGCTAAATTAAAGCTAGGATTATTCCCTAAATTAGCAATACCTAAATATTTTTGATTTTGATATGTTACTAAGACAACATAAACACCAGGTAATAATTTACTAAATTCTTGGTTTACTTTAAGGTTGGCTGTAGGAATATTAAGGGTTCTTCCTACTTGATTGCCCTTAACAACAATACCTTTAATTTTATAAAAACGACCTAAAATATTTTTAACATCCAAAACATCACCTTGTTTTAACAAAGATTTAACAAGACTACTTCCCATTTTTTCATCTTTATATTTTATCTCATCAACAATATGGGCAATAATTTTACCATCGGTTAAAGTCGAAATATCGCTAGGCTTACCTATACCACCTTTACCAAACGAAAAATCAAAACCTACAACTACTTCTTTTACCATATTGGCAACTAAAATATTATTCACAAAATCTTTAGGTGACATATTAGCAATTTCTTGATTAAATTCAATGATAATTAAATAATCAATAGCTAAGTTTTCTAAGATAGCCTTTTTATCATTTAAGGGAGTAATATAAGTGTTTACAATTTCACGTTTCAAAATAAAATCAGGATGAGGATCAAAAGTAAAAACGGCACTTTTTAAATTCTTACTTCTCGCAAGTTCTTGGGTTTTTTTTATTAAAGCCATGTGCGCTAAATGTATACCATCAAATTGCCCAATTGTGGCGATGATGGGTTCTTTTATTTTGGTTAAATTATCTAAATTAATTCTAACTAATTCCATACTCTTACAGCCCTATAAATATTATTTACTAATTCATAAATAGCAATTAGTTTATCATTATCCTTTATTATGAAACGTTTAGGATTTTCGCCTAATTTTGCCTTTACAATTTCAAGAGAAATTTTCCTACCATATTTAGCTAAAATACTAAATTTATTATCATCAATAATAGGATAATCATCTAATAAATCTAACATATTATAAAGTTTATATTTTTGATTAATAACATCATCAATTTTATATGCATCATCTATCCTAAATTTGCCAACTCTAGTCCTACAAAGATAAGCCATTAAGGCTGGTATTTGCAAAGCTTGTCCTATATCATAGCATAAACTACGAATATAAGTACCACTAGAAACCGCAACTTCAATATCAAAATAACAACAATGGTTACGATAAGAAAAGTCTGATACACGTTTAATACTATATATTTCCACGTTTCTTTTAGGAATTTCTACCTTTTCATTTGCTCTAGCATATTCATATAATTTTTTGCCATTAACTTTAATCGCTGAAAAAATAGGTGGCGTTTGTAAATAACTACCTTGAAAGTTTTTTAAAACTTCATCAACTTTTTTTTCATCGACTTTATCAATAGAAACTTCTTCAGTAATGTTACCTTCTAAATCAAAAGTATCACTACTTTTTCCAAGGCAAATAGTTGCTAAATATGTTTTAGTTAAGTGATCAACAAAAGGCCCAATTTTTGTAGCCTCATTAAGACAAACCAATAAAACACCAGTCGCAAGCGGATCTAATGTACCTAGATGACCAACTTTTTTAGTATTAAAAATTTTACGAATTTGATTTACTACATCATGACTTGTCATTTTACTATCTTTATTTATGACTAATATTCCATTCATATTTATAACCTCGAGTAATTATATCACAATTTTACTAACAATTCATAAAAAAAGCCTAAAACTAAAAAAATCATCACATTAGTGATGATTTTTTATCAATCTAATTCTAATTTTTTCTTTAATAAAAATCTTATAATGAAATATAAACCAACAATATAACCAATCATTCCTATTAGATAATTGAAAGAAAAATATTGCAAAATGGTTGTTTCCTTAAAAGGCAATAAAATGCCAATAACAGGGTATAAGAAACCAAGTTGTGCTGTAAAAACATCACCACCATTAACCATATCAAATCCTATACCAAACGAATAAATAGAAATTGCTGAAATAAGTAGACTACCAATTGAAAAGATGGTACTATATACAAAAATGGTTATGACAACACGTGCTTTTCTGACATGTAAACTACTTAAAACCGCAAGTGTAAAAATAAAAGTCATCAAAATAGCTAAAGCCCAAAGAATAACTTTTAATACACTCGTAAAAGTAATAAGAGGAATTTTGGCTAAAAAGGAAAATATTTCCGGTAAAATATATGTAAATAAATTATTACTATATTTTATCGTACCTATACCCATAATAATAAGAAAAGAAAGCACAATAGTAGCTAAAACTTCAATAAACCAAACAAAATTAACAATTACTTTTGAAATAATTAATTTATCAAGTGAAATAGGCGTACTAAAGGTTAAATATCCTTCTTTAGTAAATAGTTTCTTATTAATTGAAGATATAGTAAAAATAATCCATAAGACAAAAATAGCCGCCAGCATTAAAGTATATAAGGTAATAAAAACCGAAAAAATTATTGTGACAACAAAATTATCTATATTTAATAGACTAGTAAAACCAACAATAGTCGCTAAAACAATAACAATCAAACTAATAATTAAAAATTCCCGGTAGGAAGATTTAAAATCATATTTTAATAATTTGTGCATACTGATACATCTCCATAACGATACATTTCTCTAAATAATTCATCTAAAGTTTTACCGGTATTATTTTTAATATTTTCAACCGTATCAAAAATGGCAAGGCGTCCACCATTTATAAACATTGCATAATCTAAAATATTTTGAGCTTCTAAAATTAAATGCGTAGCAAGTATAATGGTGCCGTTTTTATTGTAATTTTCAAGAATCAATCGAAAAATTAAATCACGAGCCGCTGGATCTACTCCGGCAATTGGTTCATCAAAAATATATAATTGCGCATTTCTTGATAAAATTAAAACCAAATGTACTTTTTCTTTGGTACCTTTTGATAGTGTACCAATACGTGATTTTAAATTAATACCTAATCTTGCTAATAAATCACATGCTTTATCCTTTTCAAAATCTTCAAAGAAATCATTAAAGTAATTAATAGCATCCATAACAGTTAAATCATCAGCTAAAAAATTACAATCAGGAAGATAGGCCACAATTTTTTTAGTTTCAATGCCAGGTTTTAAACCATTAATTAAAACTTCGCCATCATATTGCATTAACAAATTAGCTAAAATTTTTAATAAGGTTGTTTTACCACTGCCATTAGGTCCTAACAAACCAATAATTTTACCTCTAGGAATATGTACGGATAAATTATCAATGGCAGCATTTTTACCAAATTTTTTAGTTAAATTTTCAATTGTAATAATTTCATCCATAATTTTTTATCTCCTTTTACAATATTATATCAAAAAATTTATTTTTTTAAACTAAAAAAGTAAGCTTTTTTAATTTACACTTACTTTTTCGTTATCCTTATATTGCAATCGATATAAATTATAATAGTAACCTTTCTTTTCAAGTAGTTCAAAATGATTACCCATTTCAATTATACGTCCTTTTCTTAAAACGATAATTTTATCACAATGTTGAATAGTTGATAAACGATGAGCAACAATTAACATTGTGCCAATATTCATTATCTTTTTTAAAGAATCTTGAATAAGCGCTTCAGTTTCAGTGTCAATATTAGCTGTAGCCTCATCTAAAATCATAATATTAGGTTTATGAGAAATAACTCTAGCAAAAGAAATTAACTGTCTTTCACCTGAAGAAAAATTCTTACCACGCTCTCTTACAATATCATTATATTTTTCAGGCAATTTAGCAATTACTTTATCAGCATTAACAAATTCACAAGCTTCAACAACTTCTTCGTGCGTAATAGTTTCATCACGTAAAGTAATATTTGATTCAATCGTACCCGAGAACAAAAAGACATCTTGTAACATTTGACCAATATGCTTACGTAAACTTGTTATTTTATACGATTTGATATCTTTACCATCGATTAGAATTTGCCCTTTTTGAATATCATAATTTCTAACAATCAAAGAAAGGATAGTCGTTTTACCAGCTCCGGTTGCGCCAACCAAGGCTACATTTTCTTTAGCATGTACTTTAAAGGATACATCTTTTAAAATCCAATCATCTTCTTCATATGCAAACCAAACATTTTTAAATTCGATTTCACCATCTAAATGATCTACTTCAATTGCCTCTTCTTGATCTTCAATTTCACACTTGGTATTTAAAACCTCATAAATTCTTTCTCCTGCTGCAAGCGCTGATTGTAAAACATTAAACTGTTCAGCAAGATTTTGAATAGGTGTAAATAGTTTTTCGATAAAAGCGTAAAAAGTTACAATTAATCCTGAAGTTAAAACAAAATTACTATCAATTATCTGTTTACCTCCAATATAAAATAATAATACGATGGTTAACACATAAATAGCATAAATTGATGGTCTAAAAATACCATAAACAAGGATTTGTCTAGAATAATTATGTTTTAACTCATTATTAATTTCCCTAAAGTGATCACATTGCTTTTTTTCTTGATTGAAAACTTGCGTTAATTTAATACCGGAAATGTTTTCGGATAAGCTCGTATTAACATTCGTAATACCTGTTCTTACTTTACGATAAATTTTTCTTGCTAACTTCCTAAAAATATAACTTAAAACAGCCACAACTGGGGTCGTTACTAAAATCCATAAAGTTAATTTAAAATTAATAACCAACATTACAATAATAACACCGATGATGGTTAAAATATTTTTAATCAAATTAACAATTGTTGAAGTATACATGTCATTTAGTGCACTCGTATCCGTAGTTACTCTAGTTACTAATTTACCAACTGGGGTTTCATTAAGTTGATTAATGGATAGACTTTCTAATTTTGTGAAAACATCTTCACGCATTTTATATACAATATGATCACCAGCTTTAGCTAAGATAACGGCTTGAAAATATTGAATAATAAATGATATTAGTAAAATAACAACATAAATGACAATGATAATAACTATTTTTTTAACATTTATACTTGCTTCCGATAAAACCGTTACCGCATATCCTAACAAAATAGGTGTAATTAGGCTAATTCCTACTACTATAAGCATCATAAATAGCGCTAAAATAAATTTATCAATATCTAATTTAGTATATTTATAAAGCAAGCGATATACGCCTTTTTCCATACGTTTTAGCTTTTTTTGATCATTTGTGGTTTTGCTTTTAAAATTACCAATAACATTTTGCTTTCTTTTTTGGCTAGTTAATAAAAGAATAGCCATAATTAATAAAATAGTAATCATTACTCGTCACCTCCTTCTAAACGTTGGAGGTCGACAATTTCTTGATACATTGGCACATTAGCATACAATTCATCATTAGTGCCAATAGCAACTATTTTACCATTATCCATTAAAATAATTTTATCAAGCGAAGCAATAGTCGAAACACGATGTGCAATCATAATAATTGTTTTATCCTGGAAATGTTCTTTTAAAGTTTTCAATATTTCGGCTTCTGTTTTAGTATCAACAGCTGATACCGCATCATCTAAAATTAAAATAGGTGCATCTTTTGCCATAGCACGTGCCATTGATATTCTTTGTTTTTGCCCACCTGATAAACTTACGCCTCTTTCACCAATAATGGTATCATATTGGTGTGGAAATTCCATAATATTATCATCTACACAAGCAAATTTAGCAAATTTTTTAGCCTCTACTAATGAAAGATGCTCTTTACTAAAGGCAATATTATTAAGAACGGTATCATTATATAAGAAATTATCTTGTGGTACATAGGCAATTAAATCTCTTACTTGTTTGATAGGTAACTTCATTATATCAATACCATCAATAAATAAAGTATTTTCTTCAACATTATAAACACGTGTTAATAAATCAACAATTGTTGTTTTACCACAACCGGTTCTACCAATAATTCCGACCTTTTCACCGGGTCTAATAGTAAAGTTAATGTTTTCGAGGGTTTTAACTGCGCTACCTGGATAGGTAAAATCTAAATTTTTGCATTCAATATAACCATCTAAATGATCAACTTTAACAATATCTTTGCCATCTTTAACCATCACTTCATAATTTAATAATTTGTTGATACGTTTTAAACTAGCAGAGCCTTGTGATATCATATTAATTAAACTAGCAAGGGCCATAGCAGGCCATGTCAACTGACCAAAATATGAAACAAATTCAATTAATTTACCGGCTGTAAAAGCATCTTCTGCGCCCGATGTCGTAATAACTAAGTGTGTACCATAGCCAATAATAATAACTGTTATTGAACCTATTAAAGTTGAAAACAAAACATCTAAAGCAACCGAAAATTTTATAAAACCCACATTTTTTTCAGAAAATTCTTTATTGTTTTTTATAAATTCTCTAAGCTCAAGTTTTTCTTTGACAAACGCTTTAATAACGGCTATTCCGGAAAAATGCTCTTGAACAAAATCAGATAAATTTTCAAAAGCTTTTTGTCTAGCATCGTAACGTTTATCAATGATTTTACCAATTATTCCCCCAAAAAGCACCAAAAAAACTAAAGGAGTGGAGGCAATAATGGTTAATAAAACATTAATTTTAACCATTTTATAAATAGCAAGACCACCAAGGAAAAAAGCGTCAATAAAAAAAATGATACCATCCGTAAAACAATTTTTAATGCTCATCAAATCATTAGTATAAAGGGCCATTTGGGCGCCTGTTTTATGAATTTGAAAATAATCTTGTGAAAGTGAGGCCATTTTATTAAACATACGTATGCGTAAATCAGTTTCCACTTTAACTCCAACATTTAGTACCGCAAGTCGCCATGCAAATCTACCTACAAACATACATAAAGTTATAAAAAGCATATTATAAACGATTTTTAAAAGGCTATCTAATGTTAAGGTTTTATCATTGATTAAATCAACTAATTTACCATAATTTTCAGGAATTAATAGTTGGATATAATCAACTAGTAGTAGTGCCGCAACGCCAATTAAAAATAAGTGAAAATATTTAAAATAATAACGATTTACATTCTTACCAAATAGCATTTTCTAACTCCTATATTACTTGTTATATTATACAAAATTTTTAGCTTTTTTTATGCTTTTTTGCTTTTTTTAATAAATTCTTTTAAACCCTTTGCTTTCTTTTTTTTACAACTTATGTTATAATGAATTTATCTAAAGCCTTTTTTTATTTTGGGAGGTATTTTTAATGAGTCAATATATTGTAAAATATCGTTTAAGTAGTGTAAATATTATTGTTGAAGAAGGTATTATAAACGAAAAATGGTCATTTCTTGATAAAAATACTAGATATGTTCTAATTACTGATAGTAATTTAACTAAATATTATGCGGCTTTATTAACATGCATCCCTAATCTTGAAAAAATACTTGCAATTAAGCCTGGTAGACGTAGTAAAACTATTGATGTTTATGAAAAGATTATTAGAAGCCTTGATAATCTAAATATTACAAGGGATGATGTTTTAATTGCTTTTGGTGGTGGGGTTATAAATGATCTAGTAGGATTTGTGGCAAGTACCTATTTAAATGGCATTAAATATCTTAATATTCCTACTTCTTTAGTTGCGCAAATTAATGCATCTATTGGTGGCAAATGTGGTATATACTTAAATGAAAAGAATCAAATTGGCACCT
>CANQWZ010000053.1 GCA_947627685.1 uncultured Bacilli bacterium
GTTTAACAGTTTCCGCGGGCAAATACAACAGTGGTATCTATGCACATCAAGATATCGCATTTGAATTTGCGAGCTGGGTGTCCGCGGAGTTCAAACTGTATCTCATCAAAGAGTTTCAACGCCTGAAAATATCCGAGCAGAAGGAACTTGAATGGACGTCGAAACGTGAACTCGCCAAAGTGAATTACCGCATACATACGGACGCTATCAAAGAGAATATCGTCCCTACCCTTACCGAGGAACAACTCAAATATGTCTATGCCGACGAAGCTGATCTTTTGAACGTTGCCTTATTTGGTAAAACAGCCGCACAATGGCGCAATGAAAATCCGACATTAAAAGGGAATATTCGGGATTACGCTACTATCGAGCAGTTGCTTGTGATTGCCAACATGGAAAGCTACAACGCCATTTTGATTGAACAAGGCGTTCCACAAACGGAACGTTTGCAACGACTCAATGATATGGCGCGTTCTCAACTTCGGGTACTGCAACAAAGCAATTCTCGTTTACTTACGGATGGGAGAAAAGGAAACTAATTAAAATAATTGTGACATTATCATTATGAATGAATCGCAAAAAGAAGCTATTAAAATAGCATTAAAGCAACTTATAAAAGAAAATGATCCGCAAGCATATTTTGCAATTGACTTTATTGATAAATTTTTTGGTTGTGGAGAAACATTCAAAGCAATTGGCTGCATTCAACACAATACGCAAAAGTGTGTGATAAACTTCAACGGGATCATGACAAACTTGAAGTTGTATGCCGTAATGTTGAGAATCTCAAACTGAAATTAAATCGCTCATAGGTTATTCTCAAAAGCTCTCTTTTACAACCAAGTGATGTCCACATCTTAACAATTCAATTTTGGATGCTGACATGCCGCCATAAATAACCGCATTTGAACTTGCGGTTTTTTTATTTCTGAGCGGCAGTAAAAAGCACCCTTAGGGGGTGCTTTTATGTTGGTAAGAAAATGATGATAAAGAAAAGCGATGATGAAATTTGAAAAAGACAAAGTTAAAATTACCAATTAACTTTACTTTGTAATAAAAATTTTTAAAAGTCTAACAATATACTTGCAATTATTATAATTTTAAGTATAATATTATATGAAAGATATTGGAGGTGACAGAATGCAGAAGTTTGTAAACCGTAAAACTGAATTAGAAACACTTGAAAAACAGTACAATTCAAGTGCTTCATCGTTAGTGATTGTATATGGAAGAAGGCGAGTTGGTAAGACGGCGCTATTAACCGAGTTTTTAAAATCACATATAGATTCGATATATTTTCTTGCCACTGAAGAATCTGAACTGCAAAATTTGAATTATTTTAAAGCACAAGTTGCTGATTTCACAGGTAATGAATTGCTCAGCTTTGCCACGGTGGATTGGTATACTGTTTTCAAAATCCTTGTAGGCTATAAAACAAAAACGAAAAAGGTTGTTGTGTTTGATGAGTTTCAATACATTGGACGTTCGAATTCCTCATTTCCTTCCATACTACAAAAGATTTGGGACACAATCCTCAAAGACGCAAATATAATGCTTGTTTTATGTGGTTCACTTGTATCACTTATGAAGTCACAAACGCTTGATTACAATAACCCGCTATATGGTAGAAAAACGGCACAAATAAAACTAAAACAAATTCCGTTTAAGCACTACCATGAATTTTACGAGGGAAAGAGTGATAATGAATTATTGCCGTTTTATGCGTTAACAGGTGGCGTTCCAAAATATATTGAAACTTTTCAAGGACATGATGACATATATTCAGCAATAAGTGAAAATATTTTAAATCCCCAAAGTTTCCTCTATGAGGAACCATATTTTCTGCTTCAAAAGGAAGTAAGTGAAATTGGTAGTTATTTTTCACTTATAAAGACTATTGCGATGGGTAATCATAAACTTTCGGAAATTGCCACAAATTTAGGAGTAAAGCAGACAAATTTAACAAAGTACCTCAAAGTGCTAATGGATCTAGATCTCGTAGAGCGTGAAGTTCCTGTCACGGAATCCATGCCTGAAAAAAGCAAGAGCGGATTATATCGCCTCACGGACAACTTTATAGCATTTTGGTTTAAGTTTGTGTATCCATATAGAGCATATCTTGAAAAAGGTGAAAGAAAGTATGTTCTTGCGCAAATAAAAAAAGGATTTGTACAAAATTTTGCCTCCTTTGTTTACGAGGACGTTTGCAGAGAGATGATGTGGGAACTTTCTGCTTTGGATACATGGGATTTTCAATTTGATAAAGTTGGCAGATATTGGGGCCCAAAGACAGGAGAAGTCGATATCGTTGCGATAGACAGCGTAGCTAAAAACCTAATAGTAGGCGAATGCAAATATTCCACTACGCCAAAAGGACTTTCTGTTTTGCGCAATTTGCAAGTAAAAGCAAGTGTATTAGCACAATTAACTGGTGCTATCTCTATTTATTATATTATATTTAACGTATCGGGTTTTACACAAGAATTGTTGGATGAAGCAAAACAAAATCATACAGTTCTTTTATGTGATGGCACAACCATTAATAGCTAATTAAATAAATGAAATTAATTCTTAAGAATTTAGACAAATTAAATCAGAATTAAAAATAAAATTTGAACGATATTGTAGTATTAAGAGGACTAAACTTATTAAAACAAAAAATGGCTACTTTGAATGTTTTCCTCAACTAAGATATAAAAATACTAAAAAGATTCCTCTCATAGATGAAATAACTGATAATACTGCTTTTTGCAAGTTCAAGATTATTCTTCCCAAATCAAAAGGAGTATATCTATTGGTGGTTGATGATGAAATTATCTACATAGGTGAGGCAACCAACCTTCAGAAACGCTTTAATGAGGGTTATGGACACATTTCACCACGAAATTGTTTTTTATGTGGACAAAGCACAAATGTAAAAATGAACAGAGTTGTCTTTAATACTATTTTAATCTTGAGAAATGTATAAAAATTTATATACTTAAAACAGAGAACCATAAACAGTAGGAAAAAGAATTATTGATGAGAATTTTAACTCAGTATAATAAAAAGAATAATTAAATATTTTGCTTTCATTATATTGAAAAAACTAGATTGATAAATCATCGCAGGGATGGTAGATTAGAAATTGATTTTATCACTTTATTAAATAATGATATTGTTCCCATTGAAATTAAATCAGGTCGCAATAGTAAATCAATTAGTTTAAATAATATTATTGAAAAGAATAATATAAAGTATGCAATTAAATTATTTATGAATAACGTTAATTGTTCTAATCCTAAAATTAAATGTTATCCATTATATATGAGCATTTTTATCAAAAACGACAATTAAGTTAATATCATATATAAATAAAGATATCAAATAATAATATAATATAAGGAAAGTGTATTTTATGGCAATTAAATATAATATGAAAAAGGCTAAAAAAGAAGATTTAGTACATATGCATAATCTTTGGAATGAAGTGGTTCAAGAAGAATATTTTTTAAAACCACTTACGGAAGAAGAATATGAAAATAAAATCTTAAATAATCCTGATTTTTCCTATGATAGTACTTTTGTTATTTATGATGGACAAACCCTAATTGCTTTTGCAATAGGATATTTAAGAAAACAATATTTATCTAATTTAAATGTTCCTGGTATTATTAATGCTATTATTGTCAAAAAAGCATACCGTAATCAAGGCATTGGTTCTAGTTTATTACTACATTTAGAAGAATATTTTCATAGCAAAGGATTAAAAAAAGTTGCTGCAACATATTTTTTACCATCTTGTTATGAATGGTATATTCCAAATACTAAAAATCATGATCATCCTTGTGCACCAGGAATTAGAATTAATTCTAAAGAATACTTCTTTTATTTACATCGTGGTTATGAGCCATATAATTATTGTGATGCTTTTCATTTAGATTTAGAAAATTATGAACTGAGCCCGAGTATTAAAAAGATCTTAGAAGATGCTAAAACTGATAACATTACAATTGAATTGTATGATGAAAAAAAGCATGTTGGTATTGATGAATTTTGTCAAAAGCTTAACATATATGATTTTGAAAAAGTAATTAAAGAAAATTTAGCCATGCCTAACCCTTATCCTTTTTTAGTAGTTGTAAAAGATCATAGAGTTGTTGGTTGGACAGGAGCAATGTGGAATGAAAAAAGTGGTAGAGGTCATTTTGATGGCATTGCCATTTTAGAAGAAATAAGAGGTAGAGGTTTAGGCAAGGCATTATTTTCATCACTTGCATATTACAATAAAATAAATGGGGCTAAATTTATGACTTTTTATACTGGTCTTACTAATCATGCTAGATATATTTATATGCAAGCTGGCTTTAAAATAGTTATGTCTTACGCTAGTATGAGTAAAAATATTTAACTTAAATTTAATTTTAATAATCTCTTTTTAAAAAGGGTTTAAATTGACATCTCCTTTCAAAAATGTTATAATTAAAATATAAAATAATAGGCGCCGAAAGGATAAAAAACAATGAATAATATGACAAAAAAAGAATTATTATTAGATTGTACAATGAAGGCAGTTGCACAAAACGGTTTAATGATGGTTTCAATGCAAATGGTAACCAAAATGGCTAATACAGCTGAAGGATTAATATATAAGCATTATCAAACTAAAGAAAACTTACTTTTACAATGCTATTTACGTATTTATGAAGATCTTAAAATATATCTTGAAGATGTTGTAAAAATGGTAGAAATAGATAATGAAAGCCAGATGCATGCTTTTTTAAAAAATTTATGGTGCCGATATTTTGATTTTTTTGTTCAATATAAATATAAAGCCCTATTTTTATATGAATATCGTAATTCCGGTTATATGTATAAGGCAGCTGAAAAAGGTTTCATTGATCCTAAAACTTATTTTAAAGAATTAACAGATATCTTTTATAAATTTGATCAACAATTTAATATTTTAAATAAAGTTGATTTAAAAGACTTTTTTATGTATATTACCGATTTAACGATTGTTTTTGCAATTAGATTTATAAACAATGATTATCCTCTTAAAGAAAATACTTATGATATGTTATGGAATTTGCTTTGGAAAGGTGAATCTTGGTTAATAAAAAAAGATTAATATTTAATAAATTTATAATACATGATAATAATTTTTAATTATTATCATGTTTTTTTATTATTTTTATTGACATATTATATTGCATATAGTATAATATTGGTGCAGTGAGTAATCACTCACATTAAGGAGGCAAAAAAGAATAATGGCTATAAGAAAAAAAATATTAAAAGTTTTTAATAGCATTACTATTATTTTTACTATCTTTTTCTGTTTTATATTTGCCATTTTATTTTTAGGTAATTTAGTTTATATGATTAGTGGTTTAGTAAAACCCAATGAGCCACCACATCTTTTTAAAACAACTTGCTTAATTGTAAATTCTAATTCCATGAGTGGTGATGCAAGTGATCATATTGAAGTAAATGATTTAATTTTTGTTAAAAAAATTGATGAGTCAACCCTGGCTATAAATGATATAGTAGCTTATAAGGATGAAAATATTATTATAACCCATCGCATAGTTGCCATAGATGAAGATGAAAATGGTAATATCATTTATACTACTAAAGGTGATGCTAATAATATTTTAGATACTCCCATAACTAAAGATGTAATTATTGGTAAATATTATGGCAGAATACCACAAATGGGGCGCATTATTATGGTTTTACAAAGCCCTTTAATTGGGATGCTATTAATAGCAATGATTGTTATGTTAATTATTTTGTTAATCTTAATTCATTATGAACAAGATAAAGAAAAAGTGTTGTCTACTTTGTCCATACAAAGAAAAAATAAAAAAAATGTTAAGGAGGTTTTTGAATTATGGAAAGAAAAGAAAGAAGTAGAATGAAAAAAAATGTATTAAGCCTTGCTCTTATTTTATTAACGCTCGTTTTAGTAACTAGTTGCCTAGTTGGTAGAACTTTTGCGAAATATGCAATAGGCGATAAAATAATGGGTAAAGGACGTGTTGCAAGTTTTGGTATAACCTTCCAAGCCGAAGAAGGAAGCATTTTTGCGAACAAATATCAAGGTTTAAATGGCGATGAGTATGTAGTTTATATTGAATCTGAAGACACTAAACTTGTAGCACCTGGTACAAGTGGTAAAGTACCAAATATGACAATTTCTGGTACTACTGAAGTTGCTGTAAAAGTAGAACATGATGTGCTTTTAGATTTACAAGGCTTCATGCTTAGTGATGGTAGTTTTTATTGTCCACTAATTTTTACTATTGGTGAGACTCAAATAAAGGGTACTTCGTATGAATCAAGCGAACAGCTCAAAAATGCCTTAAAAGAAGAAATTAAAAAGGCAAAAAAAGAATATCAACCAAATACAGATCTAAATACTCATACAGCACCAACAATAACTTGGGAATGGCCTTTTGATGGCGATGATGCTAAAGATACTGAACTTGCAAAAGGTGCTTTAAGTAATACTATTAACTTAACAATTTCAACTACCGTAACGCAAATTAATCAATATCAAAAAGCATAGTACTAACTAACTAGTAGGTAATTGGTAGGCATTAAATGCAAAAGGGATCAAAAATTATTAAAATTTTATTAACTTTATTGGTCTTTGGATTAATAACATCATTACCTATAGCCTTTGCGAAAATGTTTAGCACCAAAAATTTTTTTGATAAAGCATCGGTTGCTAATTTTATAGTAAAAACTACTCAAGTAACTGATAATACTGATTTAATAATTACCACAAGTGAAACTAATAATTTATATAGTTTTTTGGTTAGTAATTATGATGATAAACAAATTTGTAATGTTACAACTTCCTATGATGTCATAATAACTTGTCCAATATCTTCACCTCTTTTACAACAAATTAAAATAACATTAATTTGTGATGGCCAAGAAATAAATTGTTCCAATATTAATAACACAGGTAAACAAACCATTTATACATTTAACAATGTAGGACTATTATACGCAAGTAAAAAAACGGCACAGCGTTGTAATATATATATCACAAGTACCACTGATGAGATATATTATCTACATTGTAAAGACATTGTAGTTGAAGTTTTAGCAGAACAAGTAAATAAGGAAATTTAGTAGCTATGAAAAAAATTTTTATAACTTTATTTTTTCTTACAACTATTATCTTAACCGTTAATCTTAATACGTTTGGTAAATATGTTGAACAAGTTAGAGTAGGTAGTTTTGATTTAACCATTAATGATGATACACGTAAATTATATTTAGTAGAAGGCGAAAAATTTAATAAACTATTAAAGAAAACTACAAGTACAATAGTTTTTGATCTTTATGAAAATTATCCTTCTTTTCGCAGTCGCACTGATGGTATAAGTTGTGGTATTTATTTGAATGAAGAAAGTGAAAACGACTTAATTCAATTATTCTATGATAATAATAATGCCTATGTATTATCGGAAAAGATTATTTATGCTAATCCTATTAGCAATGCTTTATTTAGAAATTGTTATTCAATTAATGATATCAAATTTAATGCTTTTGATACAAGTGATGTTATTAATGCTAAAGAAATGTTTAGTAGTTGTGTTAGTTTAAAAACGTTAAATATTAGTTGCTTTGCCACCAATAAAATTGAAAATATGGAAGGAATGTTTCAATATTGTCTTACTCTACATAATATTTATGTATCCTCCAAATGGGTAATTGATAATGTTAAAAATGGTTTTGGTATGTTTACTTTCTGTATCATTTTAGAAGGTGGCAAAAATACTAGATATATAGACCAGTTAGTTGGTAATCGGGATAGTTATATATATGCCAAGATTGATGGTGGAAAAGATGATCCTGGTTATTTTAGTGAATTAGTGTAAAAAAATGAAATTCTAAATAAATCCTTGTTTTAATGGTCCTAAAGTTAATTTTAGGATCAAAATAAGAGGTCGCTTTTTATTGCGGCCTTTTATTTTGTAAAGTATTAGTAACGATATTTACATATTGAAAAACATTTATTTTTACTTTTATTATCTTTTTTGTTATAATGATTAGGTATATTTATCAAAAAAGCGATTATATTAATATTGTGATAAAAAGAAAGGAAGTTAATAATTATGCCATATATTGTAGATGTTTTTGCAAGAGAAGTTTTAGATTCAAGAGGTAACCCCACCATTGAGGTAGAAGTTACCACCGAATCGGGAGCTTATGGCCGTGCTATTGTACCAAGTGGTGCATCCACGGGTGAATACGAAGCCTTAGAGCTACGTGATAAAGATCTAGCAAGATATTTAGGGAAGGGTGTATTAAAAGCTGTTGAAAATGTTAACGAAATAATAGCACCCGAAATTATAGGCTATGATGTAACTAGTCAAATATTAATTGATAAAACTTTGATATCTTTAGATAGTACCAAAAATAAAGAAAAACTCGGCGCAAACGCTATATTAGGTGTCTCCCTTGCTTGCTTAAAAGCTGCAGCTGATTACTATGATATGCCTTTATATCGTTACATAGGTGGTGTACATGCTCATGTTCTACCAACACCAATGATGAATATTTTAAATGGTGGAGTGCATGCTGACTGGTGCATTGATATTCAAGAAATTATGATTATTCCGGTGCTTGCGAAAACCTTTAAAAAGGCTTTACAAATGGCAGCTGAAGTTTTTCATACCTTAAAAGAAGTATTAAAAGAAAAAGGTTTAGTAACATCAGTAGGTGATGAAGGAGGTTATGCCCCCAAG
>CANQWZ010000054.1 GCA_947627685.1 uncultured Bacilli bacterium
ATTATACTGAAGATCCAATTTTATCTAGTGATGTTATTGGTCAAACTTGTGGAACATTATTTGATGCTCAATGCACAAAAATTATGGAAGTTGATGGCAAACAACTTGTTAAAGTTATCGCTTGGTATGATAATGAAATGAGTTATACTGCTCAAATGGTTCGTACAGCTAAATATTTAGTTGAAAATTTTAAATAAAGAATCTTAAATAAAAAAAAGAGTAATTGTCGATTCTAATTACTCTTTTTTATGTTTTAATTACATAAAATTGTCATAAAATAAATTATATAATATTGATAATTGGAGTGTAAAAAGTTTGATGGCTAATAGGTTATACAAAATTTTAGAAATAATTGGGATATTAGTAATAATTTATATTTTTTATAAATTATTCCCTTTTATTAGGTTAATTTTACAATTTATTTTAAAAGTTGTTTTACCATTTGTGATAGCTTTTGTAATAGCTTTTGTGCTAGAACCAATTGTAGAATTTCTAGATAAGAAAAAAATAAAGCGTAAATTTGCTATCTTAATCATTGGGGCAATTTTTGTTGGTGTAATTTTTTTAATCTTAAGATTTGCTATACCACTTTTTGTCAAAGAACTTGGTAATTTCATGGAAATGTTACCTTCTTACTTTATTAAATTTAAGGCTTTTATAAATCAAATAATGACTAAATTTCAAAAAATACCTATTGACTGGCAAGCCTCTTATGATAAAATTGAAACGATGGTTATGACAAAATTGTCGGAAATAATTATTAATATTTCCAATAATATACAAAGAAGTTTTTCCTATGTTTTACAACTATTAATCACACCTATTTTAGCCATTTACTTTTTAAGTTACTATCCGAAAATTGAAGACTTCGTAAAGAAAAAATTGATTAAAAAAGAAGCCATTTATAATACTTTATCGGCCATAAAAATATCATTACGTAATTATATTAAAGGAGTTTTAATAATAATGGTTATTTTAAGTGTGGCGACAAGTTTTTCATTCTTAATAATTGGTATAGATTATGCTTTTTTATTCGGCATCATTATTGGTATAACGGATATAATTCCTTATATTGGTCCTTATATTGGCGGAGCTATTGCTACGATATTTACATTAGTATCAAGCCCTGATAAAGTTTTAATGGTTTTAATAATAATTATCGTTTTACAATTTTTAGAAGGTAATTTTTTAGTACCAAAAGTTCAAAGTAAAACCATGCAAACTAATCCTATTTTAGTACTCTTATCGGTAACTTTCTTTGGTGAACTATTAGGAATAATAGGAATGATTATTGCGGTACAGATGGAAAAAATTATTGAAATAATTTATCATTCAATAAAAAAGCAACAAATAAATTAAAAAAAAATAAAAAATAGCATATTTTTTTTGCTATTTTAATATATATTAAATAGCAAAAAAATAACTAATCATGCTATTTTTAGACATAAAAAATGCTCTTTTTTAGGGCTAAAAAATACCATTTACGTAATAAAATGTCAATTTACCAAAAAAATATAGGTAAGATTTAAAAAAATTAATAAATAAAAGGTATTTTTAATTTACAAAAAAAACACTTTATGATATAATATGCATAGAATATTTACAAATTTCTTCCGTAATAATTTGTAATTTTGATAAAAATGAAGGAGTGAGCATATGCTATCAAAAAAACAAAAAACAATTATGACAGTCCTTGGCTCAATTGGACTATTAGTAGGTTTGGTTGTAGCAATTCCATTCAGATCTTTTCCTGGATTAAATCACATTGCCAATATTCTTAGAGTTGAATTAATTTTAGATTTAGTTTTAGGCGTTGTTGCAATGTTATTAGTTATTTACCCACTTACTAAAAAGTATAAATTATTAGAAATGTATCGTGAGAATTCTAAAATAGTATTAGTTATGTGCTATTTTCCAATCCTTTGCTACATAATTGGTGCAATAACAAATTTAATTTATACATTATCTTTCAATTATATTGAACTTGGTATGGTAACAGCAGTATCTGATAAAGTTTTAGGTATTGTAATTGCTGTTTTAACAGTATATTTAATATTTACTATCTATTGTATCTTTAGACTTCCATCACTTGTTATGAAATTAGATAAATTAGGTAATACTTTATTAGATTTCTTCTTATTGATTATTGCTGTATGCTTTATCGTTGTATCATTTAGAGTTAATTTTGTTTATAATGATATGTATTCATTCTTTGATCAATATTTTGTAGGTAATCCATTACTATTTATAATTTATATTTTATTAATTATTGGCTTTGGTCTTGCCATTAAGTTTATTGTGCAAACAGTTAAAAAAGATGAAACATTGATTTATTATAATAGTAATAAAAATTATGAAGATTTCGTCAAAAATGTTGAATATAATCATGCATATAATGACACATTAGATGATTTTGAAAATTATTTTGATGCAAATTATGATGAATATGATAAATTAGAAATTGAAGAAGTCGACGAATTCGAAGAAGAAAAAGTTGATAATGTAACTAAAGTTAGTCTTGATAGCAATGAAAGTAGTGAAGATACTACCGAGCCAGTAGTAGATATTGATGATAATACTGAAGTTGCTGAATCTGAAGAACTAAAGCAAATCACCAAAGAAAAAGCTGAACTTTTAGCGCAAATTGATGAAAAGAATAAAGTTCTAGCTGAAGTACGTCAAAAGAAAAATGATGTTGAAACAGCTGAAGAAGAACTTCGTAAAGCTAAAGAAGCTTTTGCCAGTGAATATGCTGAATACAATCAATATAAACTTGATCATGCTGGTGAAGAAGTTGAAGAAGCACCTAAAAAGAAAGAAAAGAAAATCACCCCTAGCTTTGAAAAAGTTGTTGAATATGTTAATTCTTTTTCTGAAACTAAAGATTTCAAAGTTAATGCTAATGCAAAGGGTAATTTATTAAAATTCTATATTGGTAAGAAGATGTTCTTAGTACTTCAATCAACTAATAATGATTATCGTATTAGCTTTATTGCTTCGGAAGAAAAATTTGTTAATTACGTAACTTCTCGTCCTGGTGAAATTAATGTACCTAAAAATTTAAAGGATAACAACTGGTTACGTTTTGTTAATAAAGGTAAAGAAAAAGAAAGTTTCATTCGTCAAATTATTAAACAAGCAGTTACAACAGCAACTGATCAAATTAAAACTGAAGAAGAAGCAAAAGCTGCCGCAAGAAAAGCAAAAGCTGCTGAACGTGCTAAAGAAAGAGCTGCTAAAAGAGCACTTGAAAAGGCTAAGTTAGCAAATGAAACACAAGGTGAATAGTAGAAAGGTGGTTAATACAATATGAATAATATTAAATATCAAAATCGTCGTTTACTATTTATTTTAGCAACTGTTGGCCTTTGGTTAAATGTTATAATGTTTATTCCTTTTGGTAAAACATTTGGTGAAGTTGAAAACATTATAAAATTTATTGCCTTACCAATTGTCATTTTAGCTTTGAATTTAGTAATTTCTTTAAAGAAATTTTCTGAATATCGTCCTACTAATCGTTTACAATCATATGCAAGTTATTTACCTATGTTTGGTTACTTTGTTTCAACTTTTGCATATTTGATTTTTATGACTAATAGAGCTAAACCTGATGCTGTATTCTCATATAATGTTTACTTATTTATGATGGTTACTTTTGCTTTGATAAGCGTTGCCTTCGTTTGTTTACAATTTACAATGGATAAGGTTAACTTATCACTTACAAAAAATCAAGTAAATGTTATCGATGTTGTTGTATATCTTGCTTTTATCTTAGATTTAGTTTTATTAAGATTTGTTGTTTTAAAAGATTACACAGACATAACTTTAGATAATAGTTCAGCTGGTAATATTATTGTAGGTATTGTTATTGGTGCTGCTGTTTTAACTTTGATGTTCTTAAGATTAGTTTATTTTTATAAATCTAATGAAGAATTTGTAGCCCATGATCGTAATGAATTATTAAATCATTGGCAAAATCTACATGATGAAGCTTATTCTAATGCGGAACTAATGATTCTTTATTCTTTAAATAACTATACAGATGAACGTTTTGTTGTAAATTCAAATCAAGTAACTGTTGAAGAAGGAACTGTTGTAGTTGATGAAGATGAACTTGCAAAATTACAATCAGAAGTTAAAGTTCTTAAAGATGATCGTAATGTAGCTAATGCTAAATATAAAAAGGTAAGAGAAGAACTAACAACTTTACAAAATCAAGTTAAGTTAGACGTTGCTAAAACCGAATTAGAAGGTCTAAAGAAACAATTAGAAGTTTTAGATGAAAGTATTAATGAAGAAACTACTCGCGTTAATGATGATGTTAGTCAATATGAAGATGAAAAAGCAGCCTTTGAAGAGACTGTAAAACAATTTAATCTTGACCGTGATGAATATCTTAAAACTATTGGCTTTGAGTCAATTGCGGCTGCTAAAGCTCATGAAGAAGCTGAATTAGCAGCGAAAGCTGAACGTCAAGCAGCACTTGCAAAACCTAAAGCTGAAAAAGTATTCAAGCCTTCATATGATGAAATGTTAGGCTTTGCTAAACATGCCGAAGGTGAAGATTTAAGTGTTGTTGTTAATGCTAGTAACACGCAACATAAGTTTATGGTAGGTAAGAAGCCATATCTTATCATGCAAAAGACTAATAACTATTATCGTCTTACTTTCTGCGTTAAAGAAGAAGATATTCTTACATATTTACAAAATTATCCAGGTGTTATTGCTGTTGCCAAATCACCAAAATCAGCTAATTTCTTAACTATTTCTAATACAGGTGAATTAGATGAAGAATTATTAAAGAAAATTATTTCTGAATCATTGCCTGCCGAAATTGCAACTGAAGAAGCAATCGAAGCCAAAAAAGCTGAAGAACAAGCTAAAGCGGCTGCTAAAAAGGCTGAAGAAGATGAAAGAAAGGCTCTTGCTGATTGGGCAGTTAAAGAACAAAAACGTCAAGAAAGAGAACGTATTAAAGCCGAAAAGGCTGCTGCAAGAAAAGCTGAAAGAGAAGCTCTTGCTGCTGCTAAAGCTGCAGAAAAAGAAGCTGCTAAAAAGGCTGAACAAGAAGCAAAAGCTGCAGAAAAAGAAGCAGCTAGCAATAATGAATCTAAAGAAGGCAATGAAGCCGCTTAATATTTAAATCGATAATGTAAAGATTAGTAAAATAATATTTATTTGAAGAGAGTGGTTGTTAGGTGAAAAACCATATTAGATATTATTTTAAGCTCCTTTACTAGTGGAACTAATCCTTCCCGCAACTAAAACGTTGCGTTAAAACAAACAAAGCGATAAAACTAATAGTTTTATAATTAGGATGGTACCGCGTTTAAAATCGTTCCTTATTCTTAGGAGCGATTTTTTTATTTCAAAAATGGAGGTAAAAGGATTGAAAAAATTAACTTCTAATCAAATTAGAAAATTATGGCTAGATTTCTTTGCTAGCAAAGGTCACAATATTATTCCTAGTGCATCATTAATACCTAATAATGATCCTAGTTTACTTTGGATTAATGCGGGTGTTGCACCCTTAAAAAAATATTTTGACGGGCGTGAAATTCCTAGTAATAATAGAATGTGTAATGTTCAAAAATGTATAAGAACTAATGATATTGATAATGTAGGAAAGACGGCTAGGCATCATACTTTTTTTGAAATGTTAGGTAACTTTTCTATCGGTAATTATTTTCGTGATGAAGTGTTAACTTGGGCATATGAGTTGCTATTTTCGGATCAGTGGTATGGCTTTGATAAAGAAAATATTTATATCACTTATTATCCTGAAGATAATGATACTTATCAAAAATGGTTATCACTTGGCGTAAGTAGTGACCATCTTATACCAATAAAAGATAATTTTTGGGAAATAGGGGAAGGACCTTGTGGACCAGATACCGAAATCTTTTATGATCGGGGAATAAAATATGATCCTAAGAATTTAGGTATTAAATTACTAACTGATGATATTGAAAATGATCGTTACATTGAAATTTGGAATATTGTTTTTAGTCAGTTTAATAGTGTGCCAGGCTTAAAACGTAGTGAATATCCCGAACTTCCAAGTAAAAATATTGATACAGGAAGTGGTTTAGAGCGTTTAACATGTATTTTTCAAGGTACTGAAACTAATTATGAAACCGATCTATTTTGGCCTTTAATTACTTATTTGGAAAAGATTACTAATCATAAATATAGTAGTGCTACCGATAAAATGGCTTTTAGAGTTATTGTTGACCATATTAGGAGTGTAACTTTTGCGATAAGTGATGGTGCTATTTTGTCTAATGAAGGACGTGGCTATGTTTTAAGAAGAATTTTGCGAAGAGCAGTACGATATGGTAGAAATTTAGGCATTGATGGTGCTTTCCTTTATAAAATGGTTAGTATTGTAGTGGATACTATGAAAGAATTTTATCCATATCTACAAGAAAAGCAGGCTATTGTTGAAAAAATTGTTAAATTAGAAGAAGAAAATTTCTTGAAAACTTTAGCAAATGGCGAAAAGAAGTTAAATGAAATTATTAAACATTGTACAAATAATACCATATCAGGAACTGATGCTTTTTTATTGTATGATACATTTGGTTTTCCACTTGAATTAACAGAAGAAATTGCTGAACAATATGGTTATCAAATAGATGTCGATGCTTTTAATAAAGAATTAAAAGAACAAAAACAAAGAGCACGTTTAGCAATGCGTGATGCGCAATCGATGAGTACTCAAAATGCCGAATATATTAACTTCACGGTAGAATCATCATTTGTAGGGTATGAAAAGCTTAATAATTTAACCAAAGTAATAGGTATATTTAAAGATGGTAAACGTGTTGATAGTAGTAATGGCTTTGCGCAAGTCGTTTTAGAACAAACACCTTTTTATGCTGAAATGGGAGGTCAAATAGGTGATCAAGGTCAATTAATATATAATGATAAAGCCTTTAAAGTTTATGACACGCAAAAATTACCTAATGGTCAACATATTCATTTTGTTGATTTGCAAGAAGAAGTATTAAAAATGGGTGATGTTGTGGAAGCAAGAGTAGATGAAGATTTTAGAATAGCAGTTTCGAAAAATCATTCGGCTACCCATCTTTTAAACGAATCACTACGGTCAATTTTAGGTAAACATGTAGTACAACAAGGTTCACAAGTAACAAACGAAGGGTTGCGTTTTGATTTTAATCACTATGAAAACATAACTTCACAAAATATTCTTGCCATTGAAGAAAAAGTTAGATCTGTAATTAAGGCTGGTTATCAAGTTCAAACCATTGAAACAACCCTTGCTAAAGCAAAAGAACTAGGTGCACAAGCGCTTTTTGGTGAAAAATATGGTAATACCGTTAGACTGGTGGATATGACTTTTAGTAAAGAATTATGTGGTGGTACACATGTTAAAAATGTAGCCGAAATAAGTAATTTTGCTATTACAAGCATTGAATCAAAAGGTTCTGGTATTTATCGTATCGAAGCTATTTCGGGTAGTGAAGTTATTAGCAAAATGAGTGCTATTCTAACTAAGGTTAAATCGGAAATCATCGAAATTTTAAATAAAATTAATAATTTAGTTACCAAAGCTAACGAAGATGGTTATAGCCTTAATGAAGTTAAATTAGATTTACCAATTATTAAGGGTAGCTATCAAGATGTTTTAGATTATCGTAATTGTTTTGAAAGGGCAAAAAAATTGCAAAAAGATGTTGAAAAAAATTATGATAGTTTAAAAAGAGCCACTGAATCAAGTAATTATCGCTTATTTGAAGATAAAATGTACCAGATTAATGAAATTAAGGTTTTGGTTGAAAAAGTAAATGGCATGGAAGTAAATGTCCTAAAAGATATTGTTGATAAAGTAGCTAATGATTTTGAAAAATGTGTAATCTTTTTTGCCGATGTTGTAGATGAAAATAAAGTCGTTTTTATTGCTAAAGCCAAAAACAATAATATTAACTGTGGCATGCTAGTAAAAGAGGCCGCTCTTATTTGTGGTGGTAATGGTGGAGGCCGTGCAGATTTTGCGCAAGCAGGTGGCAAAGACATTAGTAAAGTTGATGAGGCCATAAAGGCGATAAAAGGTAAACTATAATGCGTTACTTAGGACTTGATTTAGGCAATAGGACTTGTGGTATTGCGATAAGCGATCCCATGGGTATTATTGCTAACTCAATTGAAACTATACATTTTAAAGAGAAAGATTTGCAAAAATGTCTAGAATGTGTTAAAATATACATCGCTGATAGAAAGATTGAAAAAATAGTTTTAGGATTACCTAAAAATATGAACGGAACGTTAGGACCACAGTCAGAATACATTTTAACTTTTAAAGCGATGTTGGAATCCGCAACAGGTCTTGAAGTGATCTTATATGATGAACGTCTTTCAACTGTTGAAGTTACTAAAATAATGATATCAGCTGATTTAAGTAGAGCAAAACGCAAAAATAATGTTGATAAACTTGCAGCGACCTTGATTTTGCAATCCTACTTAGATAGTATAAAAAAATAGGAGGAAATGATGAATAAACAAAATCCAATTGATGGTCAACTTACAATTATTGATGATGAAGGCAATGAAAAATTATGTCAAATTTTATTTACCTTAGATTCCGAAGAATTTGGTAAAAAATATGTGATTTTTTATGCAAAAAAAGCCTAACGTTAAGGTTAGGCTTTTAAAAATTAAATGATCTTTAAATT
>CANQWZ010000055.1 GCA_947627685.1 uncultured Bacilli bacterium
ATTTAAAGTATCAAGTGTTTCTGTTGTTTTAAATAAGGATAAATCAATATCAATATTTTGTTCGATTTTGTCAACCACAAAACGTGTTAATAAATTACGATTTTGATCATAAATTAAAACTTCTTTCGGCATTTTGTTTTCATCAAAAATAATTTTTTGCGTGGTATTTTCATCACCATTAAATAATCTAGCTTTTAATTCTAAAGTTGTATTAGATCCTTCTTTTTTGGTTATCATATTATTATCACTAACAATATCATTACTAATTGATTGTAATAAATAAGGATAACTTGAGTTAGCCGGCCAAGAAGAATTTACCTTAAAAGTTTTATTGATGCTAGGTACTAAAACATATACACCATCAGCATTTTTTATCATAATTTGGGTTTCAACCGTATTGGGGTTTTGTAATTCAACACGATATAAATTAGGGGCTTTATAATAAGTAGTAACATTACATTCTTTAGTACCACTTGGAAAATTAGATTCAAGTTTACCAGAAAGTTTGTAACTTGATAATTTATTGACAATTTCAGGGAAAGTATCCGTTACAGGTTTATTTTTTTTACAACCACTAATAAAACATATCATTATTAATATGCTTGTTATTGAACATAATCTAAATATTAATTTTTTCATATCATTACCTCGCTTGTTAGATTTTATTCACTTAATAATTAAAAAATGACCAAAAATAAAATTTTTATATCACTATTTTTTACCACTAGTATTTTTCAATTATTAGGTAAAAATATAATTGTAAATTTGTAATAGGAGGTAATTTATTGTGAAAATATTACGAAATATAGCTTTAGTACTCTTAATCATTGGCGGCTTAAACTGGGGATTAGTGGGATTATTTAACTTTAATCTAGTAGCTTTCTTGTTTGATGGTTTTAGCGTCATTATTTCGCGTGTTATATATGCAATAGTTGGTATTGCCGCAGTGATTGCTGCAGTAGCTTGGGCTATTCCTGATCAAGATGAAGAGTATTCCTATAAGCGAAGTTACGATGCATAAGTTTTTGCAAAAAAAATAAAGATCTAAATGGTCTTTATTTTTTTATTGTTATATCATCATAATATTTAATTAAATCTTGGAAGCAATGACTAATGCCCGATTTTGATAAATTTTTACCAAAAATATTACTTGAATACTGACTTAATTCTTCTAAAGTTGCATATGGATATTCTTCACGCATAATGGCAATAGTTTGTAAGCGAAGAGGCATTTGTTCAAATAGTCCTAATTTTCTTAAACGTCTAATTATTTTTAGCTGTTTATTCGCAACTCTAGTAACCTTTCTAACATTAGCAATGTCACAATTAGTTACACGATTAGCCATATTAGAAATATCACGAACAATTCTTAAATCTTCAAAATAAAATACACCACTTCCGGCTTTCATTAAAGCAAGAGTTGAAGATATTTCTTCACTTTTTTTGACATATACAACATAACTATTTTTTCTTATTTTTATTTTAGCATTTATATCATTACTATTTAAAATGGCTTTTAACAAAAGGGCTAAATCATTATTTTTACAACTAATTTCTAAATGATAACAATTTTTTCTAGGATCATTGATGGAACCTCTAGCAATAAACATTCCCCTAACAAAGGCATGTCTTGCTTCTTGTTGTTTTAAAATATCACTACTAAGCGTTAGTTCCGCAATAGGTGATAAGTAATATTCTTCAATAATTTCTTTACTGAAATTTTCTATTTCTAAATAATAATATCTTAGTTTATTGATATTATTTTCATCACTATATTTAACTTTGGCTTCAATGGCATAAGTTTTCTTGAGAATGCTTAATGCTTTTTGAATAGCTGACAAAATATATGATTTTAAAATGACTAAAACTTTATCATTTGAAAAAACAATGCTTGAACATCCTTGCATAATACCAAGTAACATTGCCTTTTGCGTTAGATAATTTTCATCTTCGATTGATAATAATTCTTTTTTTACTTCACTTGCAAAACTCATATTCTAAATACTCTTTATAATTGCTGAGGCACATATTGTTCCATCATAAACAGCTGTGATAATTTGTTTAATTTCTTTTGATGTACAGTCTCCTGCCGCATATAAACCTTTGATTTTGGTTTCACCATTTTTATCAACAATAATATATTTTTCCTCATCTAATATATCAAATTCTTCCAGTGCTATATTAGCTGGAATAAAACCTATATGTATATAAGCAAAAGGTGCTAATAATTCTTTGATAGTGTTATTTAAACAATTTTTAATGGTTATTTTTTCTAAAGTATCATTACCATTAAAACTTACAATTTCATGATTATGAATTAATTCAATTTTTTCATTATTTTTTACTTTATCAATTAAATATTCTTCTGCGTGCAATTTATTATTTCTCATAATAATGGTTATTTTGTTGCAAATTCTAGATAGATAAATAGCACTTTCTAGCGCTGAATCACCATTGCCAATGACAACAACATTTTTATTTAAAGAAAGACTACCATCACAAACAGCACAATAACTAATGCCTTTACCAATAAATCTTTTTTCGTTTTCAACATTTAATTTTTTATTAATGCTACCCGCTGCCCAAATAACATTTTTAGTCTCGTAAATAGCATCATTAGTATAAACTAAAAAATTATTATCATCTTGTTTTATTACTTTTGTTACTTCAGCTGTTTTATATGGTATATTAAAACCTTTTAATTGTTTATACATTTTAAGAGCTAAATTAACACCAAAATTTTCCTCAAATCCTAAATAGTTTTCAATTTGCATTGCTTCATTAAGTTTACCACCTGGTGTGCCCTTTTCAATAATTATAATATTTAAATTTGCGCGTTTTAATGTAATAGCTGCTGCCATTCCTGCAGGCCCCGAGCCACATACTATGACATCATACATAAATTATTCTCCTATGATAGTTAATATTTCTTCAGGTTTATCAACAATAAATGTTGCTTGATTTTTTATAAAACTTTCTTTACTAGTTTTACACCAAGTAACACCAATCGTTTTAAGATTGGCATTTTGTCCGGTTTGAATGTCAATAATGGTATCACCGACAAATATTGCATCAGTAGTTTGATAATAGTCTAATACTTGATAAATACCATCAGGATTAGGCTTAGGCAATTTCATTTTTTCAGCCCCAATAATTAAATCAAAATATTGATCAATTTTACAAATTTTAAGCCCTTTTATAATAGACTTACTTACTTTATTAGAAACTATAGCAAGAAAATAGCCTTTGGCTTTTAACTTTTGTAGTAATTCTTCTATACCATCAAAGGTTCTAATATAGTTTGCCATTAACTTATTGTTAATATCAATATAACAATCAATTAAGGCTTGTTTTTCTACATCATCTTTAGCATAACGTTTAAAACTATCATCAATTAAAGGACCAAAAAACTGATGAGCTTCTTCTTTTGTTAAAGGATAAGATGGTAACATTTTAGCAAATGTTGCGAAAACGGTTTTTTCAATTAGCAAAAAAGTATCTAAAATTGTACCATCACAATCAAAAATTATAACTTTATTCTTCATTTGTTTTATCATCGTTTGCCTTACCTTTATCTTTTTTCTTAAATTTATCAATAATTTTTTGGAAGAAAAAAGGTTCTTTAGGACTTCTATAACCATCTTCCATTATCGATGAGGAAGTAGAAAATAAAGCTTCCTTACATGGAATCATCTTATATTTAAAAATTCTTCTCATAATAAAGAATAAAATACCGGCTACCAAACATAAAACGGAAACTACTTCAGCAATTTTAATATTAGTATTACCAATCATTAAAGGATCAGTACGCATTGTTTCGATGATAAAACGAACTATTCCATACCATACTAAATAAAAACTAATGCCATCGCCAACTAAGATTTTTTTCCAATATTTTCTTACAATCATATAAATAGTAACACCAATAAAATTAGCAAGGGATTCAAAATAAAAAGTAGGATAATAATAACCTGAGCATATAAATCCTTCAGCATCACTGCTTGCTACATACATCCTATTGATAATAAATTTAGGAACTAGTAAATGGGATAAGGCATCACGTTGGGCTTGTAATATGTTATCAGATAAAACACTACTACTAGTAAGCGCGTTAATATCTAAGCCTTCTACTTTTACTAAACCGCCAAAAGCCTCTTGATTAACAAAATTACCCCATCTACCTACAACTTGCGCAAACATAATAAGTGGCATTACTATTTCAAAAATATAAATTAATTTTACATGCTTAATTTTGCAATATATAATAACAAAAATAGTAGCGCCTATTACTCCCCCATGAATAGCAAGGCCTCCTCCTCTTGGATTAATGACATCTAATAAGCTATCATAAGTACCGCCCTTAGAAACATCAAAAATAACATAATAAAGTCTAGCACCTAAAATACCAAAAAATAAGCCTAAAACAACACCAGTAAATACCGTATCACTATTTGCGCCCAAAGGTTTAGCAAAACGATAATAACCATAAATAGCTACAATAACAGCACCTGTTAAAATTATCACCGCATACCATGCAATATCAATGCCAAAGATTGTAAAAGCAACTTTTGATCTTTCATCAATAATTGGCCTTAAATTAGTTAAAAAATGTAATAAATTCATACTATAATCTTCCTTTGAAATTATTATATATTACTTTAATAAACTATTTGTTTTTTATTTTGTATAAGCATATATCCAATAAGTGCACCAATAATATTTAAAACAACATCAATTAAATCAAAAATACCTTTTTTAGTTATATATTGTAAACTTTCTATCAAAAAGACAGTTAGAATAGTTATTATCATGGCATATATGATTTTAATATTAAAATGTTTTAAAAAAATACCAAAGGGAATTAATAAAAAAAGATTACCAATTAAATTAATAAAAACAATTTTATTTTTAAATACAAGGCCAAACCAATTTTTAATATATGCACCATTAGTATAAATGTTTTGTGAAAAACTTTGACGATTAAATAAAATTAAATATAACCAAATTACATATATAATCATATATAAATATATATAATGTTTATTGTTAAAATGAAGAATTTCACTTAAACAAAAAAAACTAATAATACTTGTTAAAATTATTATTAATACATTATTCATTATATCATATCTCCTTATGATTTTCAATTTTGTTACTATTCATATTTTATGTTATATTTATTTTATTATTAAAAAAGCTTAATAATAAAAAAGAAGCAAATTTATGAACCAATTTACTTCTTCTTATTAAATTATTTTTTATTTAATATTTTCTCACATTGAGGACATAATCCATCTTTATTCAGTGGTAAAGGCTTAAAATATTTTTTGATAAAGTATACTTCTAATGATCCATCTACAGTTGTGATTTTTTCGGGCATGTTTGGCTTATATCCTTTTTCATGACAACATATACATTCATTAATCCATTTTTTAAATTTAGGAAAAGCATTAATATATTCTTCACCTTCGTTTCCGTTTCTTCTCATATAATTACTCCATTTAAATTTATAAATCTCTTTTTGGATAATATTTTTTACTATTTACCATCATAACTCGTAAATTCTTCATCCCTGTAAGCTCTACACTAAATATACTTACATTTGATTTTTTTAGATTATAATCAAAATTAACTTCGCTTTTTGTGATATTAAAATTGTTAATATTATATTTATTAAAACTAGGTAAATTTTTGCATAATTCTATTTTTTCTTTATTAAAAAAATTCCTGTATCAAAATAGTCTTCTTTGCTAGACTTCATAATATCTTAAATATTTTACTATTTATTTAATGATTTCATTTTGATTACATTTTATAAAAGTTTTTAGGATCATCATAAAAAGTAATTGCCATTAAACATACACAATCATCTTTTACCATACATGCATTATAAAATAAGCAATAAATAATATAGTTGCTTTTTTGGTAATAATCATTTCAATAAAAGGTTTAATTATTGTAATTATAAAACAACTATTGTGCAATCAATGATACTAATTTATTAAATGAAAAACTAATTTCATAATTTACTACTATATAAGCAGTATCACTCCAAAACCATTTAATTTAATAAAATGGTTTTAGTAAACTTACATTATTTTACTTGTGAAAATAATTTGTTTTTATTTTTTATTGCTTGATATTTTTTGTGTTTTGTATTAATTGTGATGAAGTCGCCATCATTATCGTTGAGGAACATTTTAATATCGTTACAATAAATCATAGCACATAGTTCATAATTTTCTATAATATTAATTATATATATAACACCATTAAAATCACTAACAATATTAAAATTGTAATTTTTTGGAGATGCTTCTTTATTGATAAAATTAATGCCACTTAAATTGTTCAAATTCGTTATTTCGTCAATAATTTTGAGTTGGTTTTTATTTATGGAAAAATTAAAAATAACTTTATCGTTTGATGATGCTATAAACAATTCTAAATAGTTAATAATATTTTTTATCTTGAAAGTTTTATCACTATATAAATGTTTTATAATAATTTGTTTTTCCATTTCTGTTTCTCCTAAATCAATACTTTATTCCTATTAAGTCAGCAATAATTTTAAAATAAATTTTCAAAAATATAATTTGGTACATAATTTACAATAAATCTGCCTACCACTTCTTTTCACTCCAAACAAAATAGAATCTAAAGGAATACTATATCTTGACACAATAATAAAGCACTATACTAATGGTATTATGCATGATTTTTTGTAAAAATATTTATTATTTATTAAATTCCTTAAATTCATATTTTTATAATAAACATTTTTGTTTTATACAATATGTAATTATTTGTTAAATATATTTTTTTCAACCATCTCAAGTAATTTAGTAAATGTATCTTGTCCTATATTAAGATACGAGTTATCACATATATATTTCCCATTAAAAATTATATCTCCTCTATCAGTTATAATCATGTGATGTTTTTCATTATATTCAATTTCAATTACCAAATTTCCAAATGCTTTTTTATAATAATCAAATTTAATAATTTTTGCGTTATACTTATTACACAACAATAAAAATTTATTATATTTTTCTTTATATTTTTTATCAGATGTCTTATAAAGTAAATTGTTATGCATAATTATTATATATCCTCCAAATTGTTTTCTAATAAAGTCCAAAAAATTCCATTTTCAATCATTTTATTTTACACCAAATTCTTTGCAATTAAAATGTTAACATGTTTTGAGGATAGAAAGACCTTATTAATTTCAACAAAAATTTTTTAAAGCTTTTTTGTTTAACAAAATCATTCTATAATAACTTTTATTAAATTAGATAATGTTAATAAATGGGTTAAAAAATAATCAAGCAAACTAGGCAAAACAAAAAAGTACAACTATCTATATAAAGAAACTACACTCATAGCAGTTTGGGTTAATTATAAATTATATTTAATATAAATATTAACTACTTCTATAAGCGTATTTAAATATTCTCTATCATACTCGTTAAAGTCAAAATTTAAAACATCATATCCAGCAAAATCCGATAGAAAAATTGTGAATTCTCTTATTTCCTTTTTAACATCTTCTTTTTTGGCCTTTTTACCTTTTAGAAGCATCGTGCACAAATCAAAATCAACATGTTCTACATATAATATACTAGCAGTAAGATCATCTTTATACATCGATGGTATTCGCATTTTTTAAATTTTTTTAAAAGTAATTTTTCATCTTCTGTAAGCATTTGTATTACACCTTCTATTTTTAATAGTCAAAAATAGTATAAATTAGACTCCTAATAGTTTATATTAAATGTTTTCTTTTTTTTCTTTTCTTTTTTACTTTTTTCTTCTTTATAACATAATTTTGCAATTGGATATATTATTATAATCATTAATGCTGATTCTAACCAACTATACTTATTAGGTGGCGAAGGATCATTATAATATCCATATATAGTTGAACATATATATATTATAATTATTTGTATTATTTCAAACACAATTTTTTTCATAAATCCCCTCCTCTTAATTAATATAAAATCCTTTTTGAATTTTCAAAATCTGGTGTAGCAAACAATCAATTTAAGTAATTGTAAATATTGCCATACTACAACGAAAAGCCATAATCTCAACTAGACTATTTTTTACTACAACTTTAGTCGATATATTACTATTACATTTAATATTATATCACGAATTATCTTAAAACGATATTGATTTGATATAAAAGCCAATCTTTATATTTTTAGCAAAAATAATTGAATAATAAGTATAAAAGGACAGCCACTAAATAGGTTGTCCTTTTATAAAAATTGTTTAGTAAACTTACATTATTTTGCTTGTGAAAGTAATTTGCTATTTTTCTTTTTTAATATTTTCTAAATTTTTAATGAGCCAATTTAAATCTTCCATAAATTCCTCATCTTTCCAAGAAAGAAATTTATATCTATGTTTTTTATCCACCCAAACTAATAATGTAGAGGCAGTCAAAAAACCATCATCAAATATTTCAATGAATTCATTTTTATCATTTAATATTGTTATGCTTAAATATAAGTTTTCTGATTTTTTATTTCCATGTTCTTTGCCATACTCGCATACAAGATTATATTTTAACTCATCAACTAATTTTTGTAATTTAATATATAATTCACTATTTTTTAAATTTTCTATTTCATTATTGCAATATAAAGACAATAA
>CANQWZ010000056.1 GCA_947627685.1 uncultured Bacilli bacterium
TTGGCATATCTAAATAAATATGGCTTCTATAAAGAAGGCGTTTATGTTGTTTTCCCGCAATCAAATTATGTTGCCTTTGAAGCAATTGATGGTAGTGGTATAACAATTATTTGCTTAGATAATGAAAATAAGACATTTGAAGAAGTAAATCTTAGCCCATATTATGCTGTTTACACAGCTGATGATGGTAGTACAATCTCATTTGAAACAGGCTTTTATGTAGATGGAAAGCTAACAGGCTTCTATTATGTAAAAGATGGTCAAATTAACTTTATGGTTTATGATGAGGCAGATACTGGTACATATGTAGTTTATACAGCTAGTGTTGGTGATGAAACCATAACTTATCAAGATAAAGAATATCATTTAAATAAATAAAGTCAAATCTAAAAAACCTATTATTATTTAAAAATAGTAGGTTTTTTGCTATATTAAAAGCTAAATTATAATTATCCTGATATTATCTTTTTTGATAAAATAATACTATTTTTTGATTTTACTAAAAAACAAATATAAAAAAAGTGCTATTTTACTTGACAAAAATAATAATTTATTTTATAATAAGCAAGATATGATACAATGCGGTAGAATGCATAATTTTTACCCATTATATCTTATGCTCAAAATTACAAGAAGAGGTGAATGATTTGAGTTATAAAAATGTTCAATATGGTAGAACTAGAGTTAGACGTAATTACGCAAGCGTTCAAACAAATGTTGAATTACCTAATTTAATCGAAATTCAAACTAAATCGTTTGACTGGTTTTTAAAAGATGGTCTTGATGCGTTATTTAAAGAAATATCGCCAATCAAAGATCATGGTGATGGTGAAAAATTTGAATTACAATTTATGGAACATTACTTTGAAGAACCAAAATATACGATTAAAGAAGCAAAGAAGAACAAAGTTAATTATTCGCGTTCATTAAAAGTTCACGTTGCTTTAGAAAATAAAGAAACGGGTGAAATCAAAGATGATGTTGTTTTCATGGGTGAATTGCCAATGATGACACCATGGGGTACATTTATTTTTAATGGTGCCGAACGTGTTGTTGTTACTCAAATTGTTCGTTCTGCGGGAGTCTTCTTTTCTGAGGAAATTGATAAAAAATCAGGGCAATCCATTTTCTATGGTCAAATTATTCCAACAAGAGGTGCATGGATTGAATTTGAAAAGAATAATAAAAATATTTGGTATGCTAAACTAGATCGTTCTAAGAAAGTATGCTTACCTACTTTTATTCGTGCTCTTGGTGTAAAAAGTAATTTGGAAATGGTTAATTTATTCTTAGGTGAAAAAGATCCTGAAGAAGATCTTCGTCCTAAGAAATTAATGGAAATTTTTCAAAATACCTTTGATAAAGATGAAACCTTTGGTGAAGATGATGCTGTAAAAAGACTTTATGATAATCTTCGCCCTGGTGAAAAAACTTCAGCTGATACAGCACGTAAATTCATTGCTAGTAGACTATTTGAAGTACGTCGTTATGATTTAGCTAAAGTAGGACGTTATAAAGTTAATAAAAAACTTGATGTTGTTGAAAGAGCAGTTGGTTATCGTCTAGCTGAAGACGTAATTAGTAAAAAAACCGGTGAAGTGCTTCTTGCAAAAGGTACAGAAATATCTTATCGCCAAGATTATAAAGATCCTGAAACCGGCGAAATGACTTCTACAGCTAAATTCTTAAAAGATCATCGTGAAGATCTTAGAGAAACATACGAGTATGAATTAATGCTTGATCCTACTAATAGTGTTGTTTTAGAAAAACTTGACATTTTGGTTAAAACTAATGAAGGTGATATTAAAGTTAGACTTCTTGGTAATGACCAAAGAGAAGAAAGATGCCATGTAGTATTATCAGATATTTTTGCTACCATAAGTTATTATATTGGTTTAGAAGTTGGTGTTGGTAAGATTGATGACATTGACCATTTAAGTAATCGTCGTTTACGTTTAATCGGTGAACTACTTCAAAATCAATTTAGAATGGGTATGGTTAAGGTTGAGAAAAATATTCGTGATCGTATGTCTACTTCTGCTGAAGTTAAGAGTGTTACAGCTCAAAACTTAGTAAATATTAGACCTCTTACATCAACCTTTAGAGAATTCTTTGGTAGTAGTCAGTTATCACAATTTATGGACCAAATTAATCCTCTTTCAGAACTTACTCATAAACGTCGTCTTTCAGCCTTAGGTCAAGGTGGTATTTCTAGAGATCGTGCTGGCTTTGAAGTTCGTGACGTTCATTCTTCTCACTATGGAAGAATTTGCCCAGTTGAAACACCAGAAGGTCAAAACATTGGTTTAATTAACTCACTTGCTTCATATGCTAAAGCCAATGAATTCGGTTTTATTGAAACACCTTATTTAGTAGTTAAAAAAGATTTAGCAAACCATAGAGCTATTATTACCGATGAAGTTCAATATTTTACGGCTGATCGTGAAGAAGAATATGTTATCGCAGAAGCCAATGTTAATATGGGTAAAGATCCTAAAACGGGTGAATTACTAATTTTAGATGATAAAGTTATGGCCCGTAAACATGGTGAATTTACGGAAGAAGATCGCATGAATGTTGATTACATTGACGTTTCACCAAAACAAGTAGTTGCTATTTCAACAGCTTGTATACCATTTCTAGAACATGATGATACAACCCGTGCTTTGATGGGTGCTAACATGCAACGTCAAGCCATTCCGCTATTAAAGCCTGAGGCTCCATTTGTAGGTACAGGTATTGAATATAAGGCTGCTAAAGATTCCGGTGTTGCTGTTTGTGCTGATGTTGATGGTAAAGTTGAGTATGTTGATGGTTTAAAAATTGTGGTTTGTGATAAAGAAAACAAGAAACATACTTATGAACTTAATAAATATGAGCGTTCTAATCATTCAACTTGTGTTAATCAACGACCAATTGTAGTACCAGGTGAAGAAGTTAAAGTAGGCGATGTTTTAGCCGATGGTTCTTCAATGGATCAAGGTGAACTTGCTTTAGGTCGTAACGTTGTTATTGCTTTTATGACATGGAATGGTTACAACTTTGAAGATGCTGTAATCATGAGTGAAAGATTAGTCCAAGATGATGTTTATACTTCCATTCATATAGAAGAATATACTTGTGAAGTTCGTGATACTAAACTTGGTAAAGAAGAAATCACAAGAGATCTTGATGGTGAAAGTAAAGATTCCATTGCTAATCTTGATGAATTTGGTATTGTAAGACTTGGTGCTGAAGTTAAAGAAGGCGATACTTTAGTTGGTAAAGTTTCTCCAAAAGGTATTACTGAACCAACTCCTGAAGAAAGATTAACACAAGCATTATTCTCTGATAATTCTAAAGATGTAAGAGTTACTTCACTAAAAGTACCACATGGCGGTGGCGGTATTGTTCATAAAATTGAACGTTTTAGTCGTAAAAATGGCGCTGAACTTCCACCTGAAGTAAATGAAGTAGTTAGAATTTATATTACCCAAAAACGTAAAATTACCGAAGGCGATAAGATGTCAGGTCGTCATGGTAATAAAGGTGTTATATCGAACATTTTACCAATTGAGGATATGCCATTTATGTCAGATGGTACACCAATCGATATTATGTTAAATCCTCAAGGTGTTCCATCACGTATGAATATTGGTCAAGTACTTGAAATTCATTTAGGTATGGCAGCTAAAAAATTAGGTGTACATGTAGCAACTCCGGTATTTGATGGTCTTACTCAACAAGATGTTATTGATATTATGAATGAGGCTCGCGCAAAAGATGAAGAAATTGCTCGTGAGAATCCTGCCAACGCAAGAGCCATTATTGATGAAAATGGTAAAACTTATTTATATGATGGAAGAACAGGTCGTCAATTTGACAATAAGATATCCGTTGGTGTCATGTATATGATTAAACTTGCTCACATGGTTGATGATAAACTACATGCAAGAAGTGAGGGACCATATACTTTAGTTACTCAACAACCAATGGGTGGTAAAGCTCAAAATGGTGGTCAACGTTTTGGAGAAATGGAAGTTTGGGCGCTTGAAGCATATGGTGCTGCTCATACTTTACAAGAAATGATGACAATCAAATCAGATGATATTATTGGACGTAATAAAGTTTATAAGGCTATTGTTGATGGTGAAGAGCTACCAAAACCTGGTATACCTGAGGCCTTCCGTGCGCTTATCAAAGAATTACAAGGTTTAGGATTAAGCGTAAAATTAGTTGATCAAAATGGTGTTGATGTAGCTAATAAGAGCCTAGTTGGTGAATTTGCTGAAGCACAAGCAAGTAAACGTGGCTTATAATAAGAGGTGAATCATTTGAGAAAATATAAATATTTACAAATAGGGATTGCCTCACCTGAAGAAATTATTTCTTGGGCTAATCCTGAATTACAAGGTAAAGAATTCACATATAATCCTCAAAAAAAAGATAAAGTTACTTATCGTAATGAAGCAGGAGAACTTGTCGAATATACTTTAAAAGGTGAGGTAAAAAAATCTGAAACGATTAATTACCGCACGCTAAAACCGGAAAAAGATGGTCTATATTGTGAAGTAATTTTTGGACCTACTAAAGATTATCAATGTGCATGTGGTAAATCACGCAAAAACAATAGTGACCAAAAAGTTTGTGAAAAATGTGGTGTTGAATTAACTGAAAGTAAAGTACGTCGTGAAAGAATGGGCTATATTGCTCTTGCAGCACCCGTTGTTCATATTTGGTATTTACGAAATACCCCAAGTAAAATTGCTATTTTACTTGATATGAAAACAAAAGATGTCTTAGAAGTTTCTGCACTTACTTCTTATATCATTACGGAAGTAACTGATCCAAGTATTGATCTTGTTCCTGGTCAAGTTATAACCGAACAAGAGCATAGCAAAAAAAGCCGTGACTTTAATTACTTTGGTAAATATAAAGTTAAAACGGGTGCGGAAGCTATTAAGTTTTTACTCCAAAGCTTAGATTTAAAAGAAACAATTGATGAAATTAGAGCTGAACTTAAAACCGCAACTAAGCAACGTCGTGAGAAACTTATTAAACGTCTTGAAATAACTGAAGCATTCTATCATTCTAATAATAAACCAGAATGGATGGTAATGGATGTAATTCCTGTTATCCCACCTGATTTAAGACCAATGGTTCAGCTTGAAGGTGGCCGTTTTGCGACAACCGACTTAAATGACTTATATCGTCGTATTATTTCACGTAATATTCGTTTACGTAGACAAATTGATTCTCGTTCACCTGAGATGATTATTAAAAACGAAAAACGTATGTTACAAGAAGCTGTTGATTCATTAATTGATAATGCTAAACGTAAAAACAAAGCTGCCCTTGATAAAAATCGTCCGCTTAAATCTTTATCGGATATTTTAAGAGGTAAGCAAGGTCGTTTCCGTCAAAACTTACTTGGTAAAAGAGTTGACTATTCAGGTCGTTCGGTTATTGTAATTGGCCCAGATCTTAAAATGTATCAAGCAGGTATTCCAAGAGAAATGGCTTTGATTTTGTTCAAACCTTTCATTATTAATTATCTTCGTCAAAAAGAACAAAATGAGAACCAACAAACAAATGAATTTGCTTTAACAGGTCTTATTTCTAAAGATAAAGCAGGTGTTAAACGGGCTAAGGAATTAATTGAACGTGGCGCACCTGAGGCAATGGAAGCTTTAGAAAAAGTAGTAGTTGAACACCCTATTTTATTAAACCGTGCTCCTACTTTGCATAGACTTTCTATTCAAGCTTTTGAACCTAAACTTGTTGAGGGTAAAGCTATTAGACTTCATCCGTTAGTTACTACTGCTTTTAATGCCGATTTTGATGGTGACCAAATGCCAGTGCATGTACCACTATCAGATGAAGCTCAAGCTGAAGCAAGACTTTTAATGTTAGCTTCTAAAAATATTCTTGCTCCAAAAGATGGTAAACCAGTTGTTACACCATCACAAGACATGATTATTGGTAACTATTATTTATCAATTGAACGTTCACAAATAGATCGTGAATATAACACCTTTGAAGATGTCTATAAAGCTTATTTAAAATATGATATTGAATTTAACAATCATATTATTGTTAATGATGAACTTGAATATCGTGATGTGATGGCTTTAAAAAATGATGTTGAAAAAGGCCTTGCTCCAAGTGTTGGTAAATTCTTTGTCCCAGGTAGAGAAGGTAAAGCCTTTGCAACCGTAGATGAAGTAGTACACGCTTATGAAAAAGGTGATATTGATTTCCACACTCGTTTCGTTATTCCTGGTAAAGCCATTCCTAAACCATTTGTTCATCTAGATCCTAAAGATCCTAAATATGATGCTAAATATCAATTAAATCAAAAATTAAAAGATTGCTATTTAATTACTACTTATGGTAAAATGATTTTTAACCAAGTTTTCCCTGAAGAATTTGTTTATGTCAATGAACCTACTAAAACTAATTTAACTGAAGGTACACCTGAAAAATACTTTGTTAAACGAGGTACTAACTATAAAGAAGTAATTAAAAACGCTCCACTTGTAGAACCATTTAAGAAAAGCATGCTCAGTATGAGTATTAGTGAAGTCTTTAGACAAGCTAAACTCGCTGAAACATCAAAAACACTTGATAAGATGAAAGATTTAGGTTTTAAATATTCAACTATTGCTGGTATTACCGTTTCAGCTTTTGATGTTGTAGTTGCTGAAGAAAAAGATGAAATTATTGCTAAGGCTGAAGAAACAGTTAAAAAGTTCAATCAAATGTATCGTAGAGGTACAATGCTTAGAGCTGAAAAAACAAGAATGGTTATTGATGTTTGGAATAGCGCTACAAGAGAAATTGAAAAATCAATTAAAAAGAAGATGCAAGATGAAGCAACTAAAAATCATATCTTTATGATGGCTGATTCTGGTGCGCGTGGTAGTTCATCTAACTTTACGCAACTTGCCGGTATGCGTGGTTTGATGGCTAAGCCAAATGGTGAATCAATGGAAATACCGGTTAAGGGTTGTTTCATTGAAGGTATGTCAATGTCAGAATTCTTTATTTCGACGCATGGTGCGCGTAAAGGTTCAACTGATACGGCCTTAAAAACCGCTGAATCTGGTTACTTAACAAGACGTTTAGTAGATGTATCACAAGATATAACAATTACTTGTGATGATTGTGGAACTGATAAAGGTATGGTTATTGAAACCTTATACAATAAAGATCCTAAAAAGACACCAAATGGTTATTCTGAAGATAACATTTGTGTTGAATTAAAAGACCGTATTATTGGTCGTTTTACTGCTAAATCAGTTGTTGGTAAAGTAGATGGTAAGAAAACAGTTATCATTGAAAAAGGTGAATTTATTACTGAAGATATTGCGCAAAAGATTATTGATGCTGGTGTAACATCGGTTACAGTTAGAACTTTACTTACATGCGATGCTCCAGTAGGTGTATGTGTTAAATGTTATGGATCTGACCTATCAACAACTGGAATTGTTGAAAAAGGTGAAGTTGTTGGTATCGTGGCTGCCCAATCCATTGGTGAACCAGGTACCCAATTAACAATGCGTACTTTCCATAGTGGTGGTGTTGCTACTAGTGGAGATGATATTACCCAAGGTCTTCCACGTATTCAAGAATTGTTTGAAGCAAGAGAACCAAAAGGTAAAGGTATTATTTCCGAAATTAAAGGTATAGTATCAGAAGTTACTTTAGGATCAGATAATCGTACTAAGATTGTTGTTAAAAGCAATATTGAAAATAATGATAAAACTTATCTTACCGATGCTGGTAAAAAAGCTATTGTTGAAGTTGGAGAAGCAATTGAAGCTGGTGATTTATTATCAGAAGGCTTAATTCATCCAAAAGAATTATTAAGAGTATCATCCGTTGATAAAGTTGAAAAATATATTTTAAAAGAAGTACAAAAAGTTTATCGTTCTACGGGTGTTGCTATTTCTGATAAACACGTTGAAATAATTGTTAAACAGATGTTACAAAAAGTTCTCATCATTGATGAGGGTGAAACTGATTTACTTCCTGGAACATTTATTTCAAAACCTGAAATATATAAAGTTATTAAAGATTGCCTAGAAAATGGTCGTCGTATTCCAGCTGTTAAACCCGTTATTTTAGGTATTACAAGAGCCTCACTAAAAGCTGATTCCTTCCTTTCTGCCGCAAGTTTCCAAGAAACAACACGTGTCTTAACGGAGGCCGCAATCAGAGGTAAAGTTGATACCCTTGATGGCTTAAAAGAAAACATTATTATTGGTGGTTTAATCCCAGCCGGAACAGGTTTGATTGCTGAAGATGATGTTAAAATCATTGAAGATACTGATGCTCCACTTTATGATATAAAAAAATAATAAAAAAGGATAATGCTTCATAAAAGGTGGCATTGTCCTTTTTAAACATAAAATAGGTAATGTTTGTAAAAAAACCCTATCTGTGATATAATAGAGATAAAAGGAGGGATTCATTTGATCGCTAAAGTAATTGTAAATGTTGCAAGTAGTAACACTGACCAATATTTTGACTATATGATACCAGTTGAGTATCAAACCTTTGCCAAAGTTGGTGCTCGTGTCAAAGTACCATTCGGTAATGTTAATCGCCTTTTAATGGGTTTTATTATGGA
>CANQWZ010000057.1 GCA_947627685.1 uncultured Bacilli bacterium
TAAACTAACTATTTCCATTTTATTTCTATCATTGTTTATTAGTGTTTGATTCTTTTCAAAATACATATTTTTTACCTTTTTTTAAAGTAATATACCGAAGTGTTGATAACTATTTTAAAACGCAAAAAAAGACTGTTAACATTTTAGTTTGTCAACAGTCTAGGCTCATAATAAATTATGAGCCTTTATTTTGTTTTTTAAGAAATTTGTCGTTTTTTTTGTTAATTTTAAACTTGCTTTTTTTTAAAAAAACTGCTATAATATATATATAGATAGTAAAAAACTATATATCTAGAGAGTGCATGTAAGCTTGAATAAGTAGCATTGTTAAAAAGTTTAATAGGCCAAATCATCTCTCTGTTTTAAATTAAGGGAGGTGAAAGGGTGAAACACGTTAAAGCTGCTTGTATTTTTCAAACACTAGTTTTTAGCCAAAAAGAAGAATATAATTATTCACAAGAAGAAGCCTTGAATTACAATAAAGAAGAAGTGCAAAAATACAAAGCATCATTAGATAAAGTTCATGCTCGCTACAAGATAATGGAAGAATCGCAATTAAATGATGGTTCGATTATTCTTAAGATTCGTAAACAATACAATGATACTTGTGACGTTAATGAATATTTTGATTTATAAAAAAAGCTTCTAAAAAAGCTTTTTTTTCTTTAGAAACTTTTTTGTATTTTTATATATCTAAATAGTCAAAAAATGGTATCAATAAAACTTGACTAAAACACTAAAAATGAGTATAATTATTATAGTATTATGGAGGTATACATATGGATTCATCTACTTTAGAAATTATTAAGTATGTATTGCTAGGACTAGATATTCTTATTATTGTAATTAGCATTATTACGCTTTTAAAAGGCTTTCTTAAAGGTACAATTAGGACTTCGATTGTCTTTGCAACACAACTTATACCCCTTTTAATCTTTTTCCTTTTTTCAGGATTGATTGCTAAAAAAATTATGAATAGCAGTTTTAATATTAATGGTAGTAGTCAAACTTTGATAGAGTTAGTTAAAAATAGTTTAGATTCTAACATGATTGATAAGATAGAACAAATTAATGCCTGGCCCTTAATTGAAACGGCTTTGATTGCTGGAATAAAACTCGTTTTATGCATTGCTTTTGCGATAATTGTTTTTGTTATCATTTCACCACTTATTAGATTTATTCTTTTTTTAGCCATTCCAAAACTAAGAAAGAAAAAGCCTAAAATAGGTAGTAGGCTAGGTGGTATGGGCGTTGCTCTTGCTAGCATAATTATTTTCTTCTGGCTATTTGCTTTACCAATATATGGATCTCTTGAAGTAACCCAAAAAGTAATGAATGTCATTCCTTTAGAAAATGAAGAAAAAACAATTGAAGATATTAATAATAGTTTTTCTACATCCTTTATTTTAAAAATAACTAGTAATATTGGTAAGAAAAAAACAGGTACCTTTGGTATGGGCGCAAAACGTTTTGGCCAATTATATGAACTTAAAATTAATAAGACAAAAATCAATATGGTTAAAGAAATTGATGGCATAATACCGATGGTACCAAGGATAATGGAAATAATGAATGCTACATCAGAAGAAGATGGTAAAAATGTAATAAATCTTATTACAGATGCGGATATTGATAGTTTAATTGGGGCCTTAGGTGATAGTAAAATTTTAAAAGTATCATGGCCTTATATCGTAAGCTACTTAAAAACAATTGAGGATCAAAATGAAATGCTTTCTAAGATGCAATTAAACTTTGATGCTTTAATGCAAATAGATATTAATAAGGATATCAAAGCATCAGCTACTTTCTTAAAAGAGACTTTAAAACTAGTTAAAAACATTGACTTTACTAGTGGTAATGAACTAAGTTTTCTTGAAAGTGATGAAAATATTAACCAAATTGTAACCGTTCTAGATGCAGCATATAATATAGAACTATTTGAAGAAGTCTTTCCTAAAGCTCTTTACGTGGTTATTTATCAACAAATTGGTGATGGTGATTTTGCTTTTGTTTTAGAATGGATAACACCAACATACTTTAGAAATGATTTTTCAAGTGATGTAAATAATATCGCACAAATATATATATCACTTAAAAATTCGCAAATTATAGATTATTTCTTACAAAAAGAAGGTGAATATCACTTTAATGATGAAACTAAAGAATATTTAGATAAAGCCAAAGAATATTTACTAAATATTAAGTTATTAAAAGATAATTATGCTTCTTTATTAGAAAGTGTTGATAAATTTATTCCTGAAGATACCCCTTGATTTTAGTAATGTATCACAAGAAAACCTTGATTGGAAAAATGAAGTAAGTTTATTATACGACTTTATGGTTACTTTCTATAAATTAAGAGTCAACTATGATTTTAATACAGAAGATCCTCTTGCTATTTTAGAAAATGAAGAAGCATTAACATATGTAACAGAGATGATTAATACCATTTTAAAATCAAAACTTGCTGAAAAATACTATTTACCAGCCATTGAGGCACTGGTTCAAAATGTTTTATCCGGTAGTGAACTAACCAAATATAAAACATATTTTAACAGTGAATATATTAAAACAGGTTTAGTAGATGATATTAATAGCCTCTCTAAAATTTATCAAATTTTTAAAGAATTAGAACTTGAAAAATTATTTAATGAAGATAGCAGTTATAATCTTAATTTAGAAAATGAAGTAACCAAAACTAAATTTACTACTTTTATTAATAATTTATTAAATTTAAAGATTATTGTTGGCCATGAAAGTGAAATTTGGATGGATTTATTAAATTTAAGTGGGTTAACAGAATACATAACTTTTGATGAACCAGATCAAAATACTAATTGGTCTTTAGAAAAAGAGCGTTTAGCAAATATTATTGTTGGCATGTTTGATTTAAAAGATATCAAAGATATTTTAGGTAGTACAGAAGATGTTAATATCTTAGAACATCAAGATGTTATCATGAAAATAGCAGATCTTTTAGATTTAATGGCTGAATCATCTTTAACCCAAAACGCGGTATTTAGCATGTTAGATAAAGTCTTTGAAGCAACAGGATACCATATTGAACTTACAATAGATGATAAAGAGGCTATTGTTGATAATACTTTCCAACAAGAGTTTACTACGCTTTTAGAACTATTGGAGGAGGCTAATGATTTATTTAGGAAAGATAATGGTGGCAATATTAGCCTAGATGCTAATAGTAGTAAAACAATAGTTAGCCTAATGAAAAAGGCTTCCACCTCTGTTATTGCAAGTAAAATTGTAGGTGAAGTTTTGATAGATAACTTTGGCAAGGATGGTCTTAACATCTTACCAACAGATGCTAATAATTTACCACTTTATGATTTTACAAATCAAAGAACATTAAACGATATGGCAGATAGCATTGGTGTTTTAATTGACTTATATGTAAATTTAAACAATGTTGATATTAATAATCTTAGTGATAATGATATTGATAATTTACAAGCCTCTTTAGCCCAAATGGGAGAAGAAGGTATTAACGATGAGTTAATAGGCAATTTCTTAGGAGAAATGTTAAAAGATGAAAATATTAATATTTCTGATAATGTTAATTGGCAAGAAGAAAGTAAGGCTTTAAGTGATGTTTTAACAAAATATCAAGAAAGTACTAATAAAGAAAATTTCACCATTGATGATCCTGAACTTCTTGAAGCAGTTAATAATAGTGATGTTGCTAAAAGCATTTTAGAGTATTTAAATATTTTATAAAAAAGAAAAAAAGAAGCAAAATTTTGGTTTTTCCAAATTTTTGCTTCTTTTTAATTAAGCTGGTTTATCTAAACTATCATCATCACTATTAGGAGAATCTACCTTTATAGTAATATCATCACTTGTTGTGATATTATTAGTAGGAATAGAATTATCAACACTTACACTACTTGTTGCAGGTTCTGTAGTAATATCACTTGTTTTATAGATTGCAAATTTAGCACAAGCAGGACCGATTAATTCATATAAAACTGATGATGAAAGAATAATTGTTATTAGTACGGTGCCAAGTTCCTCAGGTAATATTCTTTCGGCCAAGAATGCAAGGCCAATTGAAACCCCGGCTTGAGGAATTAAAGCAAGTCCTAAATAACGTTTAACATCTTTTGTTTCTTTCGAAATGGTAGCACCCAAAAAGGCACCAAAGTATTTACCAACAATTCTAATGATAAAGTAGACAAGTCCCGCAACACCAGCTGTTATTAAAGCATTAACATTTAATTTCATTCCGGATAATACAAAAAAGATCGTCATAATAGGGGGTGTAAAATTATCTAATTGATGATATAAGTATTTATCATAACTTACATTTATATAAGTTGCACCAAAAACCATACAAGCAAGTAGAGGTGATATTGATAATATACCACAAAGACCACTTAATCCAAGTAACATTGCGACAATAATGATAAGACGATTATCTTTACTTCTTGATGGGCCTAATAATTTATTTAAAACAAAGCCTAAAACAAAGCCTAAGATAATAACTAAAATATTATATACAATTGGCAAGATAATTTCTAATGGTTTTATGCTTGCACCTTGTGTTGATGAAGTAAAAACACTAGTAATACTGAAGATAAATAAACAAACAACATCATCAAGGGCTACAACTTGTAAAAGAGTTTCAACGAAATGGCCTTTTGCATGATATTGTTTAATAGTCATCATTGTACTAGCAGGAGCTGTTGCGGTAGCGATTGCACCAAGAAGAAGGGAAAAATTCCAAGGATGGTGAAAAATATAATGCATTGACAAAGTAACAAAACCAAAAGCCATGATTGCTTCTAAGATAGTAATGATAATGACTTTTGTACCGGTGTTTTTTAAAACATCTTTTTTAAAAAACTTACCAACCCCAAAAGCAATAAAGGCTAAAGCAATATCACTAATAAATCCCATATTATCAACAATCTTTTTAGGAACAATACCAAGTAGTCCAATTAATACACCAACAATAATATAGGCACTAACATTAGGCAATTTTAATAATTTAGTAATTCTTGTCATTAAAAAGCCAGCAGCTAAAATAATGAAAAGAGATAGAAGTATTTGTGTTTCAGTCGAAAAACTAGTAAATAAATCGTTAAACATATCGTGCTACTTCCTTTTGTTTGAATAATTAATAAAGATGTGATATAATTATAGCACTTTTATTACATAAAATCAAATTATAAAAAATAATAGTACTATAAAAAAAATTTATGGAGGTAAAAAATGATTTCTTCTAAAGTAATAACCCTGCTAAAAGTATGGGAATTAAAAAGTTATACTAGAGCAGCGGAGGCTTTAAACCTAACTCAACCAGCCGTAAGCCAGCATATAAAACAATTAGAAGAAGAATTAGGTATTAAAATTTTTAATCGTCTTGATAAAGAACTTAAACTAACTACTGAGGGTGAAATAGTAATGAAATATGCAAGAAGAATGATAACCCTTTATCAGAACCTATCTCAAGCAATTAAAGATGAAAAAAGACAATTAAAACACTTAACCATCGGTGTTACTCATTCCCTTGAAAACAATATCATATCAAGTGTCTTTGCGAAATATTGCAATGAAAATGACAATATTAGAATAACTATTATCACCGATACAGTAAAAAACCTTTACAATATGTTAAAAATCTATGAAATTGATCTTGCCATTATTGAAGGTAAAATTCTAGATGATAACTTTAAATCGATTCTCCTTGATACCGACTATTTAGTTTTAGCAGTTGCTAATAATAATCCTTTAGCTAAAAAGAATATAGCAACCATTGATGATTTAAAAAAAGAAAGATTAATTTTAAGACTACCTAATTCCGGTACTAGAACTTTATTTGAAGCCAATCTTGCTTCTAATAATGAATTATTAGATGCTTTTAATATTGTTTTAGAAGTAGATAATATTGCTACAATCAAAGAACTAGTTCAAAAAAATTTTGGTGTATCGATTTTATCACGCAGTGCATGCGCCCAAGATGTTAAAGAAAAACGTCTTACAACCATCCCTGTTAAAAATTTAAGTATGATCAGAGAAATCAACATAGTTTATCATCGTGATTTTGATCATTATGATATTTTAAATGACATTGCGAAAATATATGATGATATTATGAAAATTCAAGAAAATTAAATTAATAACTAATACCTATTGTCAACAAATTAATAAATATTTTAGTTGACAACGACTCTAAAAAATTATATAATTATAATGAATTAGAGGTGAAATTAGTGAACGATATTAAATCACAAATATTACAAATTTTAAAGGATCATCATCAAACTTTAATTAGTGGGGCAACTATTGCGAAAAGCTGCCATATTACAAGAAGTTATGTTAGTAAAGTTATTAAAGAATTAGTTGATTTAGGATATGAGATTGAAATAGTTAATCGTAGTGGTTATATTTATCAAAATAGCATTAAAGTTTTAGATGAAAATTATTTACAAAAAGAATTATCACTACCGGTAAAAGTATTAGACAAAGTAGATTCAACCAATAATTATATAAAAAGAATGGCCAAAGAAATAACCACTAGTTACCTCCTTGTTTTAACTAATCAACAAACAGCAGGAAAAGGAAGAAAAGGTAGAAATTTTGTTTCTAATAATAATGGTGGCATATATATGAGCCTTTACGTAAAACCCCATTTTGATTTAGAATATGTCAAAAAAATAACATGTCTTACTGCTAGTGCAGTAGCGCTTGAAATTGATAAATTAACAACTTTAGATACTAAAATAAAATGGATCAATGATATATATGTTAAAGATAAAAAAATATGTGGTATTCTAACAGAAGCTACTACGCAAATTGAAGAAGGAAGACTTGAATACATTATTATTGGTATAGGTATTAATATGTATAAACAAACCTTTAGTGATGAAATAAAAAAAATAGCTACAACCCTTGAAGATGAAACAGGCATAATTTATAGTCGTAATGAATTAGTAGTTAATATCATTAGACAAATTATTGAATATTTAAACAATATTGATAATGATATATATATGGATGAATATCTAAAAAAATCATTTGTTATTGGCAAAAATGTAATTTTAAATTTTCAAAACAAACAACAAGAAGCCTTTGTCAAAGATATAACTAGAGAAGGTGAATTAGTTGTAGAAATAAATCAAAAAGTACAAAAGGTATCATCAGCGGAAATAACAAGGATGGTAGTTAAGAATGAATAAGACTATAAAAAGAATAGTATATATTGCCATCTTTGCGAGTATTCTTTGTATAATATCACCACTAGCTATTCCTATAGGTGCTATTCCTATTACGCTTGCCACTTTTGGTGTTTATCTAATTGGTGCCTTAACCAAAAAATTAGATGGTTTTTTCGCGGTTGTAATATATTTATGTATAGGTCTTATGGGGATACCTGTTTTCTCATCATTTAGAAGTGGTTTTAGCGTTTTGTTAGGCCCTACAGGTGGTTATTTAATAGGTTATTTAATTGGCGTTCTAATAATTAGCATTATAACTAGTTTAAACAAAAAAAAGTTCTTTTTGTATATCATATCAATGATAATTGCTAGTGTTAGTTGGTATTTATTTGGTACTATTTGGTATATGATTGTTATGGATGTAGCTATGGTGGAAGCTTTAATGTTATGCGTTATTCCTTTTTTATTAGGTGATGCTATTAAAATAATCATTGCTTCATTAGTATCATATATAATTAACAATAAAACTAATATCTATCAAAGTATTTATAAATAACTATTTAAATATTAGTTATTTATATACATTTTTACTTCAAATATGATATAATAGAGGAAAGGAAAATTACTCAAGCGGTTGAAGAGGATGGTTTCGAAAACCATTAGGGTTGTAAAAGGCTGCGGGGGTTCGAATCCCCCATTTTCCGCCATTAATGTCATTTGTTCTTTCATAATAATGAATTTTAAAAGAATATATTACAAAAGCTACAATAATATTCTTTGTAAACTAGAAGATTTATAGACCAAGAATATATTTTTGATGTTGGTCATAAACTAGAATATGCAATACAACAACTATAGAACAATTGCTTTAAGAAAAAGACTTAAAGATAAATGCGAGAAGTTATGGCAAGAAAGTTCGTGAGGTAAAAAGCATGAACTTTCTTTTTTTGCAACGTTATTATCTAAATTTACGCAAAACCATTGATATTTGCATTGTTTTGTGCTATAATAGTTAAAAATTAGGTGATTTGATTATGGTAAAATTGATTCCCTTTATTATTACAAAAAAGGATATGCGACCGCAATTTTCGAGTGATATACAATATGAAAATTGGATTGCGGGGCAACTTCGCGCCAAAAGAATCATGAAAGTGCGCAAAGGACTCTATGTACGCGCCGATGTTACGGGCGAGCCGATGGCGACGAAATTTGAGATTGCAAGCAAAATCACGGATGAT
>CANQWZ010000058.1 GCA_947627685.1 uncultured Bacilli bacterium
TACGCTTGCAGGAAGCGTTCTAAAGATGAATAAAGCAGTAGCTAATGTTGTTAAATTCTTGGATAAACCACTTGTTGAAGTGGTTAAAATGGCTACTATAAATGTTGCTAAAAATCTTGGTGTAGATGATAAAATAGGTAGTATTGCGGTAGGAAAAGATGCAGACTTTGTTATTTTAGATCAAGAATTTAATGTAATTAGAACAGTAAGAAAAGGTCAAGTCATTTTTGAAAAATAAATCTTTAAAAAACGATGGTTACTTTTATACCATCGTTTTTCATACATAAATATTGTAATTTATAGCCATTTATGATATAATGAACATAACAAAAATAGATAATTTATAAACGAGGAAAAGAAAATGAAAAAAGGTAATATCTTAATTAAACTTTTAATTTGGATGCTTGTTGTGGCTAGTTATAATGCTATCTTATTTTTATTAATTGATGTAATAGATCAAGAAATACTTGCTTTTAAAACCTTTTGGTTTAGTTATATAGTGATGATGGTTGCTTTAATAATATGGTTATTGGTAATGATCTTCAGTAAAACTACTAAACTAGGTGCTATTAGTTTGCTACCGACAATAACGCATATTTTTGTAATGCTAATTTTCTTAATTACAACTTTTTTATGTTTCCTTGCTAAAAAAGTAAATATTAATATTGCTATAGTATGTGTTATCGTAGTTAGTGTTCTATATTTGATAACTGGTATTTTAACGGTGTTTTATCAAAAAAAAATAAGTTATAGTAAAACTTTTCCTGAAAAATTATTAAAAATCGAAGATGCTATTACTTATTTAAAAACACTCCAAACAAATACTTCTTTTCAAACTAACATTGATGAATTAATTAGCAATTTAAATACCTTAGAAACTAATTTAGATAGTGAAGAAATTAAAAGCATAGACAAACAACTACTAGAACATATTAGTTTTCTTGGATGTGAAATTAATAATGGTGAAGATACTAATGTTAATTATCATTTTGAAAAATGTAAAAAACTTTTAAAAGAAAGGATAGCTAAACAAGCTAAAAAATAAATAATGCTAAAAATTGTTAATTATTCAAAAAGTTATAATAAAAACGTATATGCGGTAAAAAACTTAAATCTTGAAATTGAAGAAGGCGATCTTTTTGCTTTCATTGGTCATAATGGAGCTGGTAAAAGTACAACCATTAAATCAATAGTTGGTATTTTACCATTTGATGAAGGTGAAATATATATAGATGGCATTTCCATTAAAGAAAATCCCGTTGAATGCAAAAAAAGAATAGCTTATATCCCTGATAATCCTGATTTATATGAAACTTTAACCGGTATTCAGTATTTAAATTTTATTGCGGACGTTTTTAAGGTTTCTACCGAAGAGCGTAAGCCTTTAATTGAAAAATATGCCAAAGAATTTGAAATATATAATGATTTAAACAATTTAATTAGTAGCTATTCTCATGGCATGAAACAAAAATTAGCGATTATTTCAGCATTTATTCATAAGCCTAAACTACTTATTTTAGATGAACCATTTGTAGGATTAGACCCTAAAGCAACATTTTTAGTAAAACAGGCAATGATAAAATTTTGTGAAGAAAAAGGAGCAATTTTTTTCTCAACGCACATTTTAGAAGTTGCTGAAAAACTATGTAATAAAATTGCTATCATTAAAAATGGCAAGCTAATTATCAGTGGTAAAATGGAAGAAATAACAAAAGATGCTTCATTAGAAGAAGTATTTATGGAGCAATTAAATGAGTAATATTTTCTTAATAATAAAAAATTACTATCGGATGTTTCTTTGTAAATTAGTAAAGAAAAAAGAAATAAAAATAACTACGATGATTTTTATGCTCTTTTTTGCTTTATTTTTTGCCGCTATCTTTTTAACCCTATCTTATGGTACTATTCAAATAGCTATTGATAGCGGTGATCCAACTATTGCTTTACCAAGTTTTTCAATTACAATTATAATGTTTTCGTTTATGCTAATCGTTACGGAAAGTAGCCCCACAAGGAAACACACTGATGAAGAAATGTTACTTTGTTTACCTTTTAAAAAAAGGGAAATTGTTATTGCTAAATTGATATATTTTTTCTCATTTGATTTCATAGTAATTATCTTTTTGGTTTTACCATCATATCTTTTGTATAATATTATGGTAGCTGGCAGTTCATGGCTAATTTCCTTAAGAGCTTTTTATATAATTATTTGTAGTTGTCTTTTAGCTAATGGTGTATCTAGTTTAATTAATGCCCTTTTTACTAAAATTGCTAAAAATTTCCAATATAGTGAAATTATTAAAAGTATTTTTAGTGTACTCATGTTAATTAGTTTTTTAATAGTTTATATGCTATTTATTTTTATTAGCCAAAATGTAACTAAAACAGTGGCCGTTTATGACTTTTATCCTGTAAGACAATTAACCTCTTTTATTAAAGATGGCCTTTTTAGTGCCTTTTTAATAATAACGATTTTTTCTTTTAGTATTTTTATATTGTCAGTAATAATTAAAGCGCATAGCTTAGGTAAAACTATTAACGTATATAAGACTAAAAAATTAGATGTAAGTTATAAAGCCAAAAGAGTGAGAAAAAGTTTATTTGGCAAAGAAATAAGTAAATATTTTTCTTCGCCGCTTTACGTAACAAATACTATTTTTGGCCCTTTATTTGTAATTATTATCGCCATCGTGATAGCTATCATTGGTAAAGATTATTTTATCGATTTAATTCAAATGGTTATGGGGGCAGGATATGAAAATGGTGTTGTTCCAAGTAGTATTACAAGTTTCATTAACGAAAACTTTTCCACGGGCATTATTATTATAATTACCCTTTTAATAGCTATTGCTCCAACAACTTGCATTAGTATTTCGTATGAAAGAAATCAATTATGGCTTTTAAAAGCTCATCCTATTTATTATTATGATGTTTTTATTGCTAAAAACTTAGTTAATTTAGTTGTAACAAGCATTCCTATTTTCATTAGTGCTCTTTTATTATCTTTAAGACTTGGTATAATCTATTTACCTTTTCTACTTATAATTCCCCTTCTTGCTAGTATTTGTTCAACTAACTTAGGCCTTTATATTAATTTAAAGCATCCTAAATTAGTTTGGGAAAGTGAACAAGAAGTTATTAAACAAAGTGCTTCCCTTTTAATTACCTTATTTGCTAATTTATTTATAGTAATTATTGCTATTATTGGCTATTTTACCCTCAATATAAATGTTTATTTAAAATTAACAATAGTAATTATTTATTATTTATTACTTGTGGCTATTAGCACATTAATCCTTTTCAAAAAAGGTAAACTTTTATACGAAAAATTATAATATTAAATCTTCATGTAGGAATTTTTAATCTATTAATAGGTTAAAAGTTCCTGCTTTTTTTATTAATATAAACGTAAAAAAATTTTAGCTAACGTATTTATATTAGTGAAAGGAGAAAAAACAATGAAAAAATTTTTAAAAATAAATTTTATGTTATTAATTATGGGTTTTATGAGCATATCAATTATGCATTTAAATGCGGCATCTTTAGCAAACACAGGTCACAAAGAATTTACATCATTAACCTTTTTGTATAATCCTGAGGCTAAATTACTTATTAACACTGATAAAAAAACATTAGAAGAATTAATGAATGGTATTAAGCGCAAGGCTTTTGGTTGGTCTATTAATTACAACATTGTTAATTATCGTGTTGTATATGAGGCGGAAAGTATTTTTTCGCGTTCTAATAATACCTCACAAACCATTAATTTTACCTATAATACAACTTCGACGACACATAAGCAACTTACGCTTGGTGGTTCTAGTACAATAGGTATGAAGTTATCTGGGAAAATTGATACTATTAGTGCTACTTTAGATACTACTATTAAAAATGAATTAGGTTTTAAATCAGAAAAAACTTTTAAAGAAGATATTGATTTTTCAATTAAAATATTACCACATAAAAGAGTTTCATTAGTCGTTAAAGGTTTTGGCAATCTATCAAATGGTGCTGCGAAAAATTATTTTTTAGGCATATGCCTTAAGAAAAAATATTGGGAAAGTGTTGAAATTTTAAATGAATATTATGAATTATACGAAGAAGAAATCCCGTACTAAATGGTTTATTATTATAACATGTTTAGTTAGTTTAATTATTATTAGTATTATCGTTGTCGCTTTTTTAAGGAAGAAAGACTACTATTACTATTTTGCGAAAGACGATGTTTATTATTTAGATAAAAGTAATCCTACTTTTAATGTAAGTATTTATAGTACTCATCAAGATGACTACTATTTAGATATGACTTCAATTAATAGTGTAGTCTTAAAAAGTCAGGATCGTAAAGAATTTTATACTTTAAATTTAAATAAAATTGTCAAAGAACAGCAAACCGAAATTTATCAAAACCAAACTTTTTACAAATATCGCTTCAATTTGATGTTACCACTTAAAGAGATTGATAATTTTAGTTTAGATGATGCTACTTTGGAATTAAATTATATATCAGATGAAAGTTTATCACTAAAACTTGGAACCTTTATTATGTATGATAATTTAAATGATAGCCATTTAACAATTACCAAATTAAAAGGGGTAGTTAATACGATTGATAATTTACAAGTATTATGTGGTATGGGGATAACAATATCTAGCAAAAATAATGTAACGATTAAAAAAATAGAAACTTTAGATCAAAGAATTAATATTAATAATGATCAAATAAAAGTTTTAGAAAATAGTGATTATCTTAATGAAACTTTAATGTCAACGCTTTTACAAGATGAATATAATCCTTATCATGTAAATACTACTAATAATTTAGACATTACTATTAATGATACCGAAAGTAAACATTATTTAATTCCTTTTTCGTATCAAAAGTTATTTAGCATTGATACCTTAGGTTTTATTATTACTTACAGTTTAGATGGTATTATTTATCAACAATTAATTTATCCATTTAAGTTTTACGCAACTACTACTAATAGCTATGAAGTAATTAAATATGTGCCAAATAATCACTGAAAATTTAACTAAAAACTATAAAAAAAGACCTATTTTTACTAATGTAAATATTTGCTTAGATAGTAGTAAATACAATTTTTTTATTGGTGAAAATGGGACTGGTAAATCAACAATGATTAAATGTTTATTGGATGAAATTAAATATAGTGGTAAAATAAATAAGCATAATTTAACTTTTTCTTATGCGCCAGAAGCTATTTTACTTCCTGAATATATTAGCGTTTATAATTTTTTATTATTAATAGCCATGGTAAAAAGAAAAGATAAACAAGAAGTAATTAAGTTAATTGATAATTATTTAAAATTATTTGTTATTGAAAAATATCGTTATCACTTAATTCATCAATTATCTAAAGGAACAAGGCAAAAAATTATTTTAATTCAAGCCTTACTTACAAAAGCAGATGTATATATTTTTGATGAACCCTTAAGCGGTTTAGATTTAGAATCACGTAAAAATTTTATAGTGGAAATAAGAAAACTTAAACGTAAAAATAAACTAATAATTATTGCTACACATTTTATTGATGAATATAAATTTCGTTATAAAAATATTTATAAATTTCCACTATCATAAGGTAACAATATGAAATTAGTTAAATTACACAGGAAATATTTATTTAGTAAAATAAACATAATAATTATATTTATTTTAGCAATCATTGCTTTCATCTTTGCTATAAGTACCATTAAAGTATTTGATAGTGAAGTTAGCAGATGGATGAATAGAGTTTTAATATCGGAAAATTATGAGCAATCATATTTGATGTTTGTAAAAATCATCATTATTATTTTTAGTAGTTACTTATTTGGCATGGCTTTTAGTAGGCAAGGTGATAGTTACGCGGCCATTATTAATCCCCTAATTAATAAAGGTAAATACTTTATTACTAAAGTAATATCACTGATTATGATGTATACCATGGTTTGGCTCATATTACTATTTAATTATCTTTTGATTAATATATTATTTAATAAATGGTATTATTACGAAATAAATACGTTTAAAAATTTTCTTGACATTTATTTGCTTGGAATAGTTTATGGCTATTTTAGCATTATAATGATTAGATTAATTAATAGTTCATATATTATAATTGTTGTTTTTGGTTTATATTTAATTAGTGAGTTATTATTAGAATATGATAATAACTTTATAGTGACCAAAATATTAAATATGTTTTTTCCATCAACTTATATGGTAGAAGATGGTTATACCCTAATGTATGGTAGGTGGCATCTTATCATAATTAGTTTTTTATATACTTTAATTGGTTATGTTTGTTATTTAAGAAAAGAATAAAAAAAGTTAAAATGTTTGACTAATTGAAGTAATTTTGCTATAATATAACTGAATTAAATAATGTAGTGAAAAGAAGAAGCCCCACTTCTCACCTGATCAATTATGATTGATGGGTAAAGAGTCATTAAATTAACGAATTTGGCAACAGTGGGCTTATACCACTGTTTTTTTCATATACATGTTAGTTCAGGTTACTATTAATAGTGGAGGTGAAATTTATTAGTAAACCAAGTGATAAAAAAGAAAATTTAATCAATGATGAAATTGAGGCATCTTTTGTTTTAGTAATTTCTGAAGCAGGTGAACAATTAGGTAAAATGGCTTTAGAGGATGCATTAAAAGAAGCTGAAGATAGAGGATATGATTTGGTATGTGTAGCACCAAATGCTCCTGTACCTGTTTGTAAATTAATGGACTACAGCAAGTATCGCTATGAACAAGCTAAAAAAGCAAAAGAAGCCAAGCGTAATCAAAAGGTTATTGCTATTAAAGAAATAAGATTAAGCCCAACTATTGATGTTGGCGATTTGGAAACCAAATCTCGGGCCGCAAGAAAATTCTTAACTAGCGGTGATAAGGTAAAAGTAAGCTGCCGTTTTAGAGGAAGAATGATTGAACAAAGTAATTTAACTAAAGAATTGTTCTTAAAATTCGCTGAAGGCCTTGAAGATGTTAGAACAAGCCCCACTTTTAGATGGAAGAAATATGTTTATGTCTCTTTCACCTAAATTACAAAAAAAGAAAAATTAAATTTAAGGAGATTTAAGTTATGCCAAAAATGAGATCACATAGCGGAACTAAAAAACGCTTAACAATCACTGCATCTGGTAAAGTAAGACGTGGCCAAGCTGGCAATAGACATCTCGCACCAGGTAAAACACAAAAACAAACTAGACAAACTCGTAAATTTGCTCTTGTATCAACAAGTGACAAGAGACATATTAGACAGATTTTGTCTAACATTGAGTAGGAGGTAAATAACTATGCCACGTACTAAAGGCGGCGTCGTTTCAAGAAGAAGACGTAATAGAGTATTAAAACAAGCAAAAGGTTATTTTGGTTCAAAACATTGTTTATATAAAGTTGCGAATCAACAAGTCATGAAATCACTTGCTTATGCATATCGCGATCGTAAAAATAACAAACGTAATTTCCGTAAATTATGGATTGTTAGAATTAACATTGCAAGCCGTGCCCTTGGACTTAGTTACAATCAATTAATGCATGGATTAAAACTTGCTAATGTTGATATAAATCGTAAAATGCTTGCAGAACTTGCCGTAAATGATGCTCAAATGTTTGCTAATCTTTGTGAGACCGCAAAACAAGCTCTTGCAAAATAATTGTAAATTATAAAAACGACTGAAGTTTTATATCAAAGTTCAGTCGTTTTTTTATGGTGCTAGCAAATATCTTGAGTATAATGAATAAATATATTATAATTTAGATGTAAATAGTTGTTATATAAGAATAGTAATGTGAAAAATGTTAATATCTTTTTTAATCAAATTAATTAGTTTAGATAACCATTATAGGTCTAACGATTTGCTTAGGGAGGTTGATAATAATGGAAAGCAAAAAGGTTTATGATGAGCAAGTTATAGATAAGAGTAATAAAATATATAAAATATGCTATATTATTTTAAATATTTTTATTTTAGTGAATTTAATTTTAAAATTTTGCATGTCACCTTTCGTATTAGAGGAAAGATTAGATTATTTATGGATTTTTGTTGGTACAGATGCCATTTTATTAGTTGCTATGTTTTATTTTAATCTATTCTATCATGC
>CANQWZ010000059.1 GCA_947627685.1 uncultured Bacilli bacterium
TAAAACGACCATTATCAAATTAATAGAACGTTTTTATGATCCTATTCAAGGTGAAATTTTCTTAGGAAGCGAGAACCTTAAAAATTACGACTTAGAAACGATTAGAAAATATATCGGTTTAGTAAGTCAAAAGGCTGTCCTTTTCAAAGGAACTATTAGATTTAATCTCAAAATGGCTAATCCTCTTGCCACCGATGAAGAAATGCTTTCCGCATTAAAGATGGCTCTTGCGTATGACTTTATAGCTAAAAAGGGTGGATTAGAATGTATGGTTGAGGAAAATGGTAGGAACTTTTCGGGTGGACAACGTCAAAGACTAACAATTGCTATTGCGCTTGTCAAAAAGCCTAAGATTCTTATTTTAGATGATTCAACTAGTGCTCTTGATTATATGACTGATGCTTTAGTTAGAAAGAATCTTTCAGACTTATCACCTACTTTAACGACCATTATTATTTCCCAAAGAGCAAGTTCATTAAAAGAAGCTAATCAAATTTTAGTTTTAGATAATGGTGAAGTAGTGGGAATAGGAACGCATTTTGAATTAATTAATAATTGTCAAATATATAAAGAAATTTGTGCTTCACAAAATAAAGAAGGGAGGAATTTTTAATGATTAAACGCCTTCTTTCTTACTTAAAAAAATACCTTTTAGCCATTATTAGTGTTCTTCTTTTTGCTTTAATTAATGTTATTGCCACTTTATTAATACCGGTTTTAATAGGTAAGGCTATCGATAAAATTATTGGTTTTAGTGATGTTGATTTTACTTTTGTATATTTAATGATAGGCTATATTGTAATAGCTGTGATAACTTCTAATCTTTTTAGTTATTTATATGAATTAATCATGTCAATTATTTGTGAAAAAATAGTCTTAAATTTAAGAAAAGAAGTATTTAATAAAGTTTTATATTTACCTCTTTCATATATCGATAGCAATCGTCATGGTGATATCGTTAGTATTATTGTTGCGGACATCGAACAAGTATCAAATGGTTTGTTACAAGGTTTTAAACAATTATATCGTGGCATCATCATGATTTTAGCAACACTCATTTTTATGTTTGTTATCAAATGGGAAATAGCTTTAATTGTTGTTTTAGTTACGCCAATATCACTATTTGTTGCATGGTTCATATCTAAAAAATCCCATGATTATTTTAGGCGTCAAGCCAAAATTAATGGTGAACTAGGGGGCTATATTTTGGAAATGGTAACTAATCAAACTAATGTTAAAAGTTTATGCTACGAAAAAGAGGCTATTAAAAATTTTGAGGCTTTAAATAATGATTTATATGAAGTTGGAAAAAATGCGCAATTTATTTCTTCAACCACGAACCCTTCAACTCGTTTTGTCAATGGTTTAGTTTATGCCTTAGTAGGCCTTGTTGGTGCGATTTATGTTGTTAAAAATAATGATCTTTTTACTGTTGGTATGTTATCTACCTTCTTAACATATGCTAACCAATATACTAAGCCTTTTAATGAAATATCAGGCGTAATTAGTGAAATACAAGCTGCTAGTGCTTCGTTTAAAAGAGTAATTAAACTATTAGATCTTCCAAATGAAGTAGATGATGGTAAAGAAGAAATAGTACTCCCTGTTGATAATATTACCTTTGATAATGTAAATTTTTCATATAATGAAAGTCAAACGCTTATTACTAATTTTAATTTAGAAATTAATAAAGGTGAAAAAGTTGCGATTGTTGGGCCTACTGGATGTGGCAAAACGACACTTATAAATTTATTATTAAGATATTATGATCCTAATAGTGGTAATATTTATATTGATAATATTAATACGCTTGATCTTAAAAAAGCAAGTTTGCGAAAAGCATATGGCTTAGTTTTACAAGACACGTGGCTCTTTAGAGGTAGTGTTAAAGAAAACATCGCATATGCTAAACCAAATGCTTCTTTAGAAGAAATAAAAAAGGTCGCAACGCTTGCTCATGCTACCGGGTTTATTGAAAGACTTCCTCAAGGCTATGATACAATTATTAGTGAAAATAGTGGCCTTTCACAAGGTGAAAAACAATTAATAGCGATTGCAAGATTAATGATGGTTCAAGCCGATATGGTTATTTTAGATGAAGCAACCTCATCAATTGATACAAGAACGGAAGAAAAAATCGTTGATGCTTTTAATTATATGATGAAAGGTAGAACAAGTTTTATTATTGCTCACCGTCTATCAACTATTCAAGAAGCTGATAAAATTATTGTTATGAAAGATGGTCATATAATTGAAATTGGTAATCATCTAGAATTATTAAAACAAAACGGCTTTTATGCTAAATTATATAAACAAGGTATCGTTGATAATTAAGACAAATTATTTTTTGACAAAAAGTCCTTTTTAATGCGTAAAAATAGCAAAGTATAACAAGCATTTAAACTTGCGAAAGTATGTATTTTATGGTATAATGTTACTAGAAGAGGTGAAATGATGAACTTACCAAATAAACTCACCATTATAAGAATATTATTAATACCAATTATTATCATCGTTTATACGATTGATCCCCTTAGATCTAATTATCTTTTATGGCCTACCTTATCGATAGCTAATTTTATTATTTTGCTAATTATTTTCATAGGTGCCATAACGGATTTCTTGGATGGTCAAATCGCAAGACGTGAAGGGTTAGTTACTAATTTAGGTAAATTTTTAGATCCTGTTGCGGACAAACTATTGATATGTACGGCCTTTGTTATTTTAATGGAACAAAATGCTTTAAATCAACAAATGGCTTATTATTATGATCCCACTAATCCTATTCCTACTCCTAAATTCATAACTTGGTGGATGTTAATTATTATTTTAGCTAGAGAATTTATCGTTACAGGTATTAGGCTAATTGCGGCAGGCGAGGGAAAAGTTATAGCTGCTAGTAAATTTGGTAAAGCTAAAACAACTTTACAATTTATAACTATTATTTTTCTTCTTGCTGGAGGAACAGCTTATGCCTACAATACTGGCCAACAGATGAATATACCTTTATGGTATGATATTACAGCTAAAATATTAATAGTTGCTATGTTAGCAGTAACAATATTTAGTGGTTGTGATTATGTTTATAAAAATATCGATGTTTTAAGAGAAAGAAAAAAGAAAATAAAAAAGTAGGAGAAAAATATGGCTGATAAAGTAAAACAATTAAAAATTGATGATATTGAAGCAACTAAAGATCCTGCCAAGGAAAAAGCTTTAGCAGAGGCGTTAAAAACAATTGAAAAGGCTTATGGCAAAGGCTCAATTATGCGTTTGGGTGATACTTCCCAAGAAAAAATTGAAGTAATACCTTCAGGCTCAATTGCCCTTGATATTGCCCTTGGTGTTGGAGGCTATCCTAAAGGAAGAATTATTGAAATTTTCGGTCCTGAATCTAGTGGTAAAACAACGTTTGCTTTACATGCGATTGCTGAAGCACAAAAAAAAGGTGGTTATGCAGCTTTTATCGATGCTGAGCATGCATTAGATCCAACATATGCTAAGGCACTAGGTGTTGATACTGATAATTTAATATTGTCGCAACCAGATAATGGCGAACAAGCTTTAGAAATAGTTGAAGCTCTTGTTAGAAGTAATGTAATTGATATTATTGTTATTGATTCGGTAGCAGCTCTTGTACCAAAAGCTGAAATTGAAGGCGATATGGGTGATAGCCATGTTGGTTTACAAGCAAGACTAATGAGTCAGGCTATGCGTAAACTTGCCGGAATTATTAACAAAAGTAAAACAGTTGCCATCTTCATTAATCAAATCCGTGAAAAAGTTGGTGTTTTATTTGGCAGCCCTGAAACAACATCAGGTGGTAGAGCTCTAAAATTCTATGCTACTATTAGATTAGATATTCGTAGAGTAGATCAAATAAAACAAGGTAGTGAAGCTATAGGTAACTTAACAAGAGTAAAGGTTGTTAAAAATAAAGTTGCTCCACCATTTAAAGTTGCTGAAGTAGATTTAATCTATGGTAAAGGTATATCTTATGAAGGCGAAGTACTAGATTTAGCAACTAATTTAGAAATTGTCGAAAAATCTGGTTCTTGGTTTGCTTATAATGGTGAACGTTTAGGACAAGGTCGTGAAACAGTTAAAGATTTATTAAAACAAAATCCCGAACTTGCCAAAGAAATCGAACAAAAGGTTCGCGAAAAAATTCTTGGTTAAAAGACTATGGGTAAAACCATAGTTTTTGTTTAAATAAAAATAAAAAAAGAGGTAAATAAATGTCTAAAATCACAATTTTTAATCATCCTTTAATTCATCATAAACTTACCATAATTCGTGATGAAAAAACTAACACAAAAGATTTCCGTCAAACAATTAATGAAATTGCAACACTAATGGCTTTTGAAGCAACAAGAGATTTACCCGTAAAAGCAGTTAAAACGACTTCCCCTATTGCGGTTGCAACTACTTATACACTTGATTGTGAAGTTGTTATTGTGCCTATTTTAAGGGCAGGAATTGGTATGGTAGATGGTATTCAAAGTTTAATTCCTACAGCCAAAGTAGGTCATATTGGCTTATATCGTAATGAAGAAACTTTAGAACCACAATTATATTATGCTAAATTTCCCCCAACCATAAAAAATGCAGTAGTTTTCTTAGTTGATCCTATGCTTGCAACAGGTGGATCTGCGGTTGCTGCGATTGATATCTTAAAAAAGCAAGGTGCCAAAAAGATTATTTATATGGGAATTGTAGGTGTTGATCAAGGTATTAACAATTTAAGTAGTAAACATCCTGATGTAGATATTTATTTAGCCGCCAAAGATGAAAAATTAAATGATAAAGGTTATATTGTTCCAGGCCTTGGCGATTGTGGCGATCGTATTTTTGGAACTAAATAAACATTAAATTAAAAGTGAATAACAGTTTAAAACTATTGTTCACTTTTTTTAGCAATTAATAAATCAACAACTTTTAAATAATCAATTTCCGGTGCATAACCGGTAGGTACTAAATAACCTTCATCAATAAAATCTTGGTGACTAATACTTTTTTTACCATCTTTTAAAGCAAGCTTATAACGGGCGTATAAATTTTTAGCAGGTAAAATAAAAATTTCTTTATAAAGCGAAAATTCAATTATTAAAAAAGCAATTCCGCCCATTTCATCAATGGTAATTAAATGTTCTATTTGATGTTTATATATATGTGCAAAAGAAAAACTAGTGCTATGACAACATTTAGCTTCAAAATCAATATGATATCCTTTATAAATACCATTGTAATCGGTAGTTGATGGTGTGCGGTAATAAGCTTCAACAATTCTTGCTTTATTACGGGCAGGGTAGTCAACTTTAACAATTTGCACAGGTGTTGGTTTTTTAAAAATAGAAGCAATACGTGCTTGTAAATAATAATTATTACTATTATTTATGCGATCTTCAAATTCGGTTCCTAAATTAGCTTTTTTAAGATTTCTTTTTTTGAGGTTTAATGAAGATGGAACCTTTTGCATTTGGTTTGGATATTTTATCATTTTATCACCTATTACCATTATATCAATAAACAAATATTTTTTCAAGCAAAGTAAGCATTCTAAATAGTTAGTAATATTAATAAAAACCTTATATTATTTGACATTTTTAACCTTTTTTGATATAATTAATAAGTAAGAAATTATTGTGCTATAGCACTTGAATATATAATTTACATTACAAATAATAAATAAGAAGGAGACAAAATTTATGATGCCTATTTGGCTTTGTATTCTTCTAGTAGTTATTATTGCGCTTGTAGTAGGTGGCGTAGCATGGTTGTTAGCATATAATCATGGTAAACAAACAATCGAAAATAAATATGAACGTTTGGGTAAAGATGCCACTAAAATTATTGAGGATGCTGAAAAAGAAGGTCAAGCTCAAAAAAGAGATTTAATCAAAGAAGGAAAAAAAGAAATTGCTGAAGCAAAAGAAGCAATGGAAAAAGAAATTAATAATAAAAAAGCTGATCTTCAAGAAGAAGCAAAAAAATTAGATCGTCGTGAAACAAATTTAGAAAATCGATCTGATAATCTTGATAAACGTGAAAGTAGTTTAATTACTAAAGAAAATAAATTAGAAGAAAGAATTGCTGAAGTTGAAAAACGTAATAATAAAATAGAAGAATTAATTAATGAACAAGAACAAAAATTAATGGAAATTGCTAATTTAGATCAAGAAGAAGCAAGAACAATTGTATTTAAACGTTTAGAAGAAGATATGTCAATGGAAATGGCTGTCTACGTTAAAGATGAGGTAGAAAAAGCAAAATCAGAAGCTAGCCATAAGTCCCAAGTTATTTTAGCTAATGCTATTCATCAATATGCAAACGAAACCGTTCAAGAAAAAACGGTATCAGTAGTAGCACTTCCAAACGATGAGATGAAAGGACGCATTATTGGCCGTGAAGGACGTAACATAAGAGCAATTGAAGCAGTTACGGGTGTTGATTTAATTATTGATGATACTCCTGATTCAGTTGTTATTTCTTGTTTTGATCCAATTAGAAGAGAAATTGCTAGAAGAACCCTTGAAATCTTAGTAAGTGATGGTAGAATTCAACCACCTAGAATTGAAGAAGTTTATAGTAAATGTACTAAAGAATTAGAAAATGAAATTAGAGAAGAAGGCGAAAAGGCTGTCTTCGAAACAGGTATTGGTAAAATTCATCCTGAACTAGTAAAATTAATAGGTAGACTTCGTTTTAGAACAAGTTATGGACAAAATGCTTTAGCACATTCTAAAGAAGTTGCCTTCCTTGCTGGAAAACTTGCTGTTGAAATTGGTGAAGATGAGATTTTAGCAAGACGTGCTGGTTTACTTCATGATATAGGTAAATCAACCGATCATGAACAAGAAGGAAGCCATGTTGATATTGGTGTAGAAATTGCTACTAAATTTAGAGAAAATCCGGTTGTTATAAATGCTATTGCTTCACACCATGGTGATGTAGAACCAGATAACGTTATATCTGATCTTGTAGCTGCAGCCGATACCCTTTCAGCTGCTCGTCCTGGAGCTCGTAGTGAATCACTTGATAATTATATTAAACGACTACAACAACTAGAAGATTTAAGTAATGAATTTAAAGGTGTAGATAAAACATATGCTCTTCAAGCTGGTCGTGAAGTTAGAATTATTGTTAAACCAGAAGAAATCACCGATGCTGATGCATATAAACTTGCCCGTGATATTAAAAATAAAATTGAATCAACAATGAATTATCCTGGTACAATTAAAGTAACTGTTATTAGAGAAACTCGAGTTCAAGAAGTAGCTCGTTAGAAAGTGAATTAAAAAGCATGAAAATACTTTTCATAGGTGATATTTTTAGTGTTTTAGGTCGTGAAATGATTGATCAATATTTGGAAAATATAAGAATTACTAAAAATATTAACTTTATAATTGCCAATGGTGAAAATATTGCGCATGGTAATGGTATTACTAATAACTATTATAAATTTTTATTAGAACACCACATCAATGTTGTAACACTTGGCAATCATACATTTGCTAACCATGATATTTATAATTTTATTGATGATGCTAAAAATTTGATTAGACCATTGAATTATCCTTGTGGTGTACCTGGCAAAGGTTATGTAACAATTAAGTATAATAATTTAACAATAACTATCTTTCAAATAATGGGAAGGACTTTTATGAATACACCTCTTGATTGTCCTTTTGCTAAAACGGAAGAATTACTTAATAATGTTAAAAGTGACTTATATTTTTGTGATTTCCATGGTGAAGCAACTAGTGAAAAAATTGCTTTTGCTCATCATTTTGATGGTAGAATAAATATTATTGTCGGTACTCATACCCATGTTCAAACTAATGATGCTCATATTTTACCTAAAGGTACAATGTATATGACTGATTTAGGCATGACAGGTGCGCTTGATGGGGTTATTGGCGTAACTAACGAAACAATTATTAAACGTTTCATGACCGGTTTACCGGTACGTCATACACCAATGGATGAAGGCAGAAGACAGTTAAATGGTTTAATCGTAGAAATTAATGATA
>CANQWZ010000060.1 GCA_947627685.1 uncultured Bacilli bacterium
TCACTTGAATATTTACTCATTAAAAAATGAACCCTCCTTGTTAAACTTTTTTGTCTAACATTTTGGGTTCACTTCATAGTAGCTAGGTTTTTTTATTTTGTAATATTTTTTTTAAGTTTTTTTATAATTTTTAACTTTCTTTAGTTTATCAAATGGTATTTGCGCAAGTATGATGGCAAAAAGCATTAAGATAGAGCCAATTCCTTCTCTAAGTGACAATCTTTCATGTAAAAAAATAACACCCGATATTAAACCAACTACTGCTTCTAAACTCATGATAAGGGATGCTACAACCGGTTTAGTATATTTTTGGCCAACAAGTTGTAAGGTAAAAGCAATCCCGCCTGAGGCAATCCCCGCATATAAAAGTGGGAAAATACTTTCTTTAACTGTTTCTAGGGATGGTGTCTCAAATAATAAAATAAGTATCCACGATATGATAGCACAAGTACTAAACTGAATTAAAGCTAAAAGGAGGCAATCATTATCTTTAGCATAGTGATCAACTAATAGAATTTGAATGCTGAAAAAAAGTGCACAAACTAACAAAGCCATATCATAGCCATTAATAACTAATTTTTCTTCTTTATTAAAGCATAATAAGGCAAGACTAATCAAGGCTATGATAACACTTAATATTTCACCCTTTTTTAGATGTTTTTTTAAAAAGATACCTAAAACAGGAACTAACACAATATATAAAGCCGTAATGAAACTTGTTTTACTAACTGATGTTTTTTGCATTGCAAATTGTTGAATATTAGAGGCTATGGCAAGAGCTATGCCACATAAAATGCCACCAAGCAAAATAGCTTTTAGTTTATTTTTAGGCATCGTAAAAAGCGTTAGCTTATGATGGATGATTAAATCTTTAGAAAGTACTATTATTAGAATAAAAAGACTAGATAAACTAAATCTAATTCCTGCAAAAGTAAAGGGGCCAAGATGATCCATGCCTACTTTTTGAGCTACAAAAGCACTACCCCAAATAATTGCGGTAACTATTAACATTATTGGCCCAATAAATTTCTTTTGTTGCATTTTATTCACCCTTTGTTTAAAAAAAACTGATTTTTAAATCAGTTCTTGTTAATTTGTCAAAAAATAAATGGAAGGCTATAATGTAGGGGGGGGCAGCCTTCCATTGTGTATGGACAGCATAATTTGGGGGGGCACAATCCATACACGTCTATTATTATATCATAATTATTTTTTCCTTGCAAGCAATTTTATCACTTTTTGTTTGTTTTTGTAGAATTTTTTATTTTTTAGCCACCTTTGATAAAGCATTTTTAGCTGCTTCTTGGGTGGCATCTTTTTTAGAATGCCCCTTGCCTATTCCTAAAGTAATTCCTTCAAGTACAACTGCCATGGTAAAGGTAGGGTCATTGGCCGTACCTTCTTTTTTTATTAGGTTATATGTTAAAGCCGATCTAGTTTCAGCTTGAACATATTCTTGTAATTTACTTTTGTAATCAATAAATTCAATTTGGTCATTGGCAATGATATGAGGAAATACTAATTGTTGTAAAACTTTTTTTACATCGTTAATGCCACATGTTAAATATAAGGCTCCTAAAAAGGCCTCAAAGGCATCATTAATTACCGCGTCTTTTTTTCTACCACCTGATAACTCTTCACCATGGCCTAGTAATAATAATTTATCTATTTTTAAATCTTTACCATATTTAGCATTAGCATTTTCACAAACATAAGTGGCTCTTAGTTTTGTCATTTTACCTTCAGGCATACTCGGAAAAGTTTCATATATATATCTAGCAACTAAAAAGCCTAATACGGCATCACCAAGAAATTCTAATCTTTCATTACTTGCAATATTATGTTCATTAGCATATGAAGAATGGGTCATGGCAATTAAAAAGTTACTATAATCTTTAACTGTAATATTATATTTTTGTAAAATTTCGTTTAATAATTTTTTATTTAGCATATATTCCCCCTTGATTAATCTAATTGTGATTGTTTCATTTGGTAATTTTCTTTAGCAATTTTGAATAGGGTTTCATATTCAGGATCATTAAAATTATCAAAGTTATTAATTATTTGTTCCGAATCATCATTGGCAAGTTCTAAAATGGATGCATCTTCACGAAGAGAGGCATATTTAAAATTCATCGCCCCCGACTGCTTTTCGCCAAAGAATTCACCAGGGCCGCGATTTAATAAATCATATTCTGCAAGTTTAAATCCATCGGTATTTTGTTCAACCATTTTTAGTCTTTCAACACTGCTTTCAGTAGGATTATTGGCAATAAAGAAGCAATATGGTATGCTATCACTTCGCATTACTCTTCCTCTTAATTGATGAAGGGTAGCAACACCAAAACGTTCAGCCCCTAATACGACAATCGTTGTTGCGTTAACAACATTAACTCCTACTTCAATTACGCTTGTTGCTACTAGTATTTGAATTTCATTGTTTAAAAACTTTTGCATGATCTCTTCTTTTTCTTCTGCTTTAAGTTTGCCATGAATAAGACCAACATTAGCAATACCTGCAAAATAGTTAGTCATATTATGATAAATTTCTGTAGCATTAGCTGTATCAATTGCCTCTGATTCTTCTATTAAAGGGGTAACAACAAATATTTGATGTCCAACTTTTAGTTCTTCTTTCATATGATTAATAACATCACGTTTATGAGCATTATCAACATATTTAGTAATGACCATTTTACGATTTTTAGGCATTGTTTTAATAATGGAAATATCGGTATCACCATAAGCCGAAATGGCAAGTGATCTAGGAATAGGGGTAGCACTCATTTTTAAATAGTTAACATCAAGACCTTTATTTTTAATTAGCACTCTTTGCCTTACGCCAAAACGATGTTCTTCGTCCGCAATTACAATACCAAGCTTAGGATAATCAATATCTTTTTGAAAAAGAGCATGAGTACCTATGATAATGTTAACCTTACCATTTGCAATATTATCAACAATTTCTTTTCTTTCTGTTCTTGGGGTAGAACCCGTTAACAAAGCGATTTTAGCAATCGGAAAATCTTTTAAGACTTGTGAGACGGTTTGATAGTGTTGTTTAGAAAGAATTTCGGTAGGGCACATTAAAACAGCCTGATAACCACCTGATGCCACCGCTAACATTGAGGTAATAGCAACGATTGTTTTACCACTACCTACTTCACCTTGTAAAAGTCTATTCATGGCAAATGGTGCTTTTAAATCTTTTAATATTTGAAAGATGGCTTTTTCTTGATCGGCAGTAAGTTCATAACTAAGGCTCTTTTTTAAGAGGTCAATTGTTTTTTCATCATAATTAATAATAGGACAATTATGTTCATTTTGACGCATATAATGTAGATATTTCATCGATAGTTGATATTGTAACAATTCTTCATATTTTATCCGTTTAATGGCCTTATTAATTTCTTCTAAATCATCAGAAAAATGTAAAATATTAATTGTTTCTTTAAGCGTTGGAAAATGATATTTATTAAGTAAGTCTTTTGGTAATGTTTCTTTAATTTCATCTTTATACCTACGATATGCCATACTAGTTATTTCTAAATACTTGGCCTCACTAATATCTTTAATGCGATAAACAGGTAAAATATTTTTATTTAATTCATCACAAATAACAAAATTAGCAATCGTAAAATTGTTCATATTTTGATAAAATTTACCTTGAACTCTTATAACCGTACCATAATTTAGTTTACCTTTTAAATAAACACGATTAAAAATAGTACAGCGAATTTTACGCCCTTCTACATCTAACAAGAAAACAACAGTTGAAAGTTTACTTTTTAGATAATTAACGGTCACTTTTGATACAATTGTTCCTTCTAAAATAGTAGTAACATCTAAACAAGCATCATTTATTGATTTAACGGTAAAATCTTCATATTTGATAGGAAAATCAAATAATAAATCTTTAATGGTCATAATGCCTTTTTTCTTAAAGATATTATTATAATGAGCTAAGATGTATCCTTCATTAGTTAATAAATGATCCTCAAGCATAACTTGCCTCCTATTTAGAAAAAGTGGAGGATCGCTAATGTGATTTTCTCCACTTTTTGTTTTTTTATTCTATGGATAAAATGTAACTATATACTTCTTGTTTACCATCAATCAAATCTATTTCAAGTGATGGATATTTCTCTTTGATAAGGCTTTGTATTTGTTCTATTTCATCTTCATTAACATCTTTACCATAAATTATTGTAACAATTTCTTTTTCGGTTAAATCAGTATGGCTCAAAATACCATCTACAGCAGCAACTTTTTCTTTTTCCGAAACGACAATCTTGCCATTGACAATACCAATATAATCTTTTTCTTTGATGTGAACATCTTCGATATCAGCATCACGAATAGAATATGTAACAAGACCGGTTGTAACATTATTAATTACATCAGTTATTTCTTGTAAGATGATATCAATATCACCACTACTTAAATCAATCATGGTAAGGGCTGAATAACCTTGTGCAAGGCTCTTACTTGGCGCAACATGCACATTTGCTTTATCATAATATTTAGCAGCTTGTGTTGCGGTCAAAACAATATTGGAATTATTAGGGAAAACAATGATATGTTCTGCATTTAAAAGATCAAAGCCTTTAACGAAATCTTCAGCCGAAGGATTCATACTTTGGCCACCTTCTACAACATAATCAACACCCATTTCTTTGAAGACATCAATCAAACCACTTCCTGATGCTACAGCGACTATAGCAAATTTTTTACGAACTGCTTGTTTTCTAGCTTCAACGCATTGTGGGCAATTACAATCTTCTAGTGATTTACCACTATTTTCTTGGTTAATCATTATTTCGTTATGTTGAACAGACATGTTTTCGATTTTTAAGGTTAAATATTCACCATATTGTTGACAATGATTTAAAACAACACCTGGTGTTTTGGTATGAACATGTACTTTTACAACATCTTCATCCTTTAAAGCAACAATACTATCACCTAATGTTTCTAAGAAATCAACAATTGTTTTTACTTCAAATTTTTTAACATCAACTTTTTTGTTTTGTAATTGCAAAATAAATTCTGTACAATAACCATATTCAAGTTCACTATCCGCATTAAAGCTTCCTTGTACTACAACGGGTTGATGAATAGCAACTTGATCTTTTACTTCAACAACTTCACCATTTAAGAATTTGTACATACCTTCAAAGATATACACAAGCCCTGCACCACCAGAATCTACAACACCAGCTTCTTGTAAAACGGGAAGTAAACTTGGCGTTCTACCAAGAGAGGCATGAGCTTCATCAATTAAAATTTTGAAGAAATCTTCTAAGGTAGTTGTTTTTTTAACCATCTTATAGGCTTTCTTACTAGATTCTTTAGCAACAGTTAAAATGGTACCTTCTACAGGTTTAGTTACAGCGTGATAAGCTTGTTCAACGCCATTTATAAAAGCTTTACCAAAATCTTTAACACTAGCTTCACTAATATTTAAGAAGCCTTTATAAATACCTCTAAAAAATTGTGAAAGAATAACGCCCGAATTACCTCTTGCCCCCATTAGCATTCCTCTTGATAATTTTTTAGCTACTTCATATATTGAATCTTCTTGATAATTTCTAATTTCATTTGCTCCTGCTTCGATTGTCATACGCATATTTGTACCTGTATCACCATCTGGAACAGGAAAAACATTTAACGCATCTACTTCTTTGTAATTAGCAGAAAGATTAGCGGCCCCATTGATTACGAGTTGTTTAAATAACTCTCCATCGATTTTTGAATGTTGCATAATACTCCTCCTTAATTAAGTATGTTTAAATATGCTAGTATATTCTATCATATTTTTTATTATTTTGCAAGCAATATAAAATTTTAAAAACCTTTTTTCTACATTTTTCTTCTTACATAATTTTTACATATTTACTATTTCATTATATGAAACATCACTTATATTTTATGATATTTTTTAAAATAGTAATTCATTTGCAAATTAATAACTTTTTTGATATAATAAAGTGAAATTTATGTATCAATTTAAGGAGGAACAAATTATGGCAAAATGTTATGTTACAGGTTTAGGACCTAAAGCCGGAAATAATCGTTCTCACTCATTACAAGCAACGCGTCGTACTTGGAAACCAAATCTTCAAAAAGTACGTATTAAAGATGAAAAAGGTCGTGTCGTAAGAGTGTATGTTTCTACGCGAGCTCTTCGCACAGGCTTAAAAAATGGTTCAATTGAAAGAGCATAAAAAAATAGTAAGTATCGACTTACTATTTTTTTGTTTTCTGATAAGCTTTACCAATTATTGTCCCCATTCTTGATGCTTCTTCCATATTTAAGCTAGAAAGAGCAATGCGATATCCGTTACCAAAATGGCATCCATATGCTTCATGGCTTTCAATTTCTTTTTCAAAAGATGGGCTATCTACCATAATTAAAACGAAAAAACCATTTTCATAAGGAGCATAAGGAACTTCATATTCATCTAATTTGGCTAAAAAGATTTTAGCTCTTTTTTCTAAATTAAGGGCTGCCTTTTTTACCTCTTCGATAAAGGCTTGTTTTTTAGTATTATCGTTTAGTGCTTTTTCAACAATTTCCATTCCTAAATGAGTCGTATTAGACCAAGTTGATCTAGCAAAATAAGCTGTTGCCATATCAAACTGTTTAGCATCAAGTGCTGATGTGGTAAGTTGTAATAAACCACCTAATCTTAATCCATATATACCAAAAGTTTTTGAAGCACTAAAGGTAAATAAAACCATAACATTAGCTGATAAGTTTTTTAAAAGTTCAAAATAGCTACGTGTATTCTTACCAGCTTCGCTTGCATAATCTAAATAGGCAATATCTAATATTAAAATAACTTTACTCTTTGTTGCATGATTATTTAAAAGGTTAATTAAACCCTTATAATCTTCTTCACTCATGACATAGCCCGTAGGATTATGGCAAGGATCATTTATTATTAAAGCTACTTTACCATATTTTTCTTGCATAAGGCGACATGATATATCAATGCTTGCTAAATTAAAATGGTTATTATCATCAAATAGTTCATACAAACAAACATCAATATCTAAATTGGTGGCAATTTGCATGTATGATGGCCACATAATATTTGGTAGTAAGATACCTTCTTTTTTGTCAAGATAAGTTCCCATGGCTAAAGCAAGCGCACCAGTACCACCGGGAGTGGCTATTAAATTTTTATAATAACCATCATATTTTATTTGATAATCATCACCTAAAATCCATTTTTTAATAGCTTCACTAAAATCACTAGATCCTTTGACGCTACTATATGATAAAATATTATTATAATTAGGATTTTCAAAAACCTCTTTTACGGCTTTAAATACTTTGATATTACCATCTTCATCATAATATGAACCAACAGTCGCATTAATCGTTTGTGGATTATGTTTTTTAGCTTCCCTTACTTTAGCAGCAATAGCTAAGACATTTTCAGTTAGTTTTTTATTTTGATTTTTGTTGGGCATAAATTCTTTCATGGTTAAATATTTTCCTTGTACTACTTTTATGTTATTTATTTTACCAAATTTCGCAAAGTGTTGCAAGAAATTTAACTACTAAAAAAAAGAAATGACGAACATTTCTTTTTTTATTTTGCCTTTTTAGTAAATATTTTAGCAAAGAAGGCAATAATTTTAGAAATAAACTTTGGTAATTTAATAATATGAAAGTGCATAATATACCCCCTAGTTATTAAATTATATGATAGAAGTTATTTTTTATGCTAAATAGTTTAACTATTTTTTTACTAAAAATAATAATATTCCTCCATCTATAACTTTAATTTTAGTAACG
>CANQWZ010000061.1 GCA_947627685.1 uncultured Bacilli bacterium
CAATAAAATTTGGCATTTGACAATCAAGTGCACACTATTGAGTTCTCAAGGACCAGACACCACCCGTACACGACTCAACCAAGAGCCCTCCGAGAAGCCGATCTTCACCTAAACCATCCATTAAATCATAGATAATAGAGAAGGCAACTTTACTTGTAATACCACTAGCACTTTGTTGGTTAAGAACAGAGAAGCAAGAACTTGATCCGTAAGGAACAGTAAATTTAGCTTGACTTAAATCTACACCTTTAATGTATACGCCATCAGAAACTTCTAATGGAGCTCCATTATTGCCAAGGATAGCTTCATTTCTATTTGTAGTTGTAATAGGTGTTGCTATATCATCATCATTCATTGGATATGGAACAGAACCAATTGTAAAGGTTGGGTTACCAAATCTATTACTAGCACCGATGAACCATAATGCACCATGTTGGAAAATAGTTGTACCTTGTAAGAAAGTATTGTATACATCAGATGTACCAGCACCGCCATCATAATATGGTGCTAATGATTTAATATCATTGAAAGTATTAATTAAAGCATCTGATTTTAATAAAAGTTGTGGTTCAGTAGTTGCAATCTTATTACCTCTTGCGGCATTAAGACCAATAGCAAATTCAGGGTAACTAAGAGTTAATGGTTTAATGTTTTCTGCAGCATGGTATGTTTGTAAATCTTGACATAATTGTTTAAATCTACTCCATGTCCATTCACCTCTTAACCAAAGTTCGGCTGGATCTGGTTGACCTGCAGCTTTAATTAAGTCGGCATTATAATACATGAAATGGTCAGGACGAGCAGGACCTGAAATATAACCATAAACTTTATTATTAACTGCTGTTACTTGGTTATTAGTAGGGTTTTGAGCATAGGTACCTTTTACATATGTATCACCAACTTGGCTATAACCAACTTCAGTGAAGATACCACCAGTAATTTCACCACTACCAGTAATTGTAGCAAGTTCAGCTATGCAACCTTCTTTTACAAAGGCAGGAATCCATGAAGATGCAATTTGAATTACATATACTTCTTGGTTAGCGAAGCTATCTTTACCAGTCATATGGTCTTTAATATGGTCAACACGAGCTTGACCCCAAGGAGCACTACCATCGTAGTTAGTCCATATGATTTTAATACCATAAGCAGCTTCAACTAAATTTTGTTGTCTTTGTTTAATTGCTTTGTCATTAGCAGTATATAGAGGATCAAATGGATCGTATTCATATACTGGGTTAACTAAAATTTTGAAGTTAGTAGCATTTCCATGCCAGCCACTTAATTGATTAGGTGTCCATTTTGGTTGATATGCAGAAGATTTCCAACTTGCTGTTAATTTCATATCTTTGTCTACAACTGTTGTATTCATGTTGAAGATATTACCTTTATCATCTCTCCATGATTTGAAGTTATAGTTAGGCATTGTAGGAATAACAGTGAAATTTAAGATATCACCTTTTAAAACATCTAAATCAGTATCACAATCAAATACAACCTTTCCAATTTCATTTGGATCTGAATGTAATATTAATTCAACGTGGCAGAAATCACCAGCGCCGTAATCAATTCTCCATTTAGCTTTAAGAGTTATATTACTATTTACAGGTTGTGAAAAATCATATTTAGTATCACCAACATACCAGCCATCGAAAGTATAACCAGGTCTAGTTGGATCTGTTGGTTTATTAACTGGTGAGCCTTCATTAACATTGATATTGGCAACAGAAGTTCCCCAATTTGAATTAAAGCTTACAGTTACTTTATTTGATGCCCATTTTGCGACAAGTGTAATATCACTTGTTACAGGAGTACCAAAGTCATATTCTTTGCCATCTAAAAACCAGCCAGTAAAATCATATCCATCTTTAACAGGATCTGCTGGTTTAGCAACAGTCTTTCCTTTTTTAACTGTTTCTGTCTTAACAACTTGATCATCACTCTTGAAAGTTACTGTAAATTTTTTACAACTTGTTAAAGTAACAACCGAAATAATTGCTAAAAACAAAATTAAAATTCTTTTTTTCATTTTCTAATCCTTTCTTATATATTTTTCATTATAATTCTTTAACCATATAAGCATATGATTTAAAGACCTCAAAATCCAATTTTCGATAGAAATCAAGTAGACCTGTCCAATCAATAATAATGTCTGTAACACCATTATCAATTAATACATTGTTAGCAAAAGCAACAATATCAAAGCCTATGTTTTTCTTTCGATATTGGGTATCTACTCCTAGTGGGCCAATACCACCAAGAGCATCAAAACGTTTACGCCAGGTTAGGCTATAACTTATTAGTGATGTATCAGTCGTAGGTAAACCAATTTTTGCAAAAGCACAAATTGTATTATTATCTAAACCAATCACATATTCTTTTCCAGTGCCACCAGCACTAAAATAATCTATTGCTTCTTTAGTCCATCGGCCTGGCCAATTATCTTTAATAAAATTAATAAGATTATTTTTATCATCGATTGAGCAGATTCTATATGTAATATCCTTGTTTCTTAATTCTATTTTAGGTTCGTTTCTTTTTATTTTCTTTATTAAATCATATGTATCATATGGTCTATTAAAGCCTCTTTTTGTAAACCAAGGAATACTATTTTTTAAGTCTACTGGTAAACCTGGAAAAAAATTAAAATAATCTTTTCCTAAAAATAAATTATGTTTCCCTAATTTTTTTACTTCATATTCTACTTTTTCTAATAATTTAGAGCCAATTCCTTGCATACGATAGCAAGGTTTTACCATAAATAAACTAATCCATGCACTTTCTTCATATGTATTTATAAAATATTCATCATTCCAAAATTTACAAACAATAAAACCAACTAATTCTTTATCATTAATTGCTACATACGAAGCATCCATTGATGCATTAGATAAGTTTCTTTCGAACAATTCTTTTGATATTGGATATATCCTACCATAATTTTCGTTCCATAATTTGTATACATCTAAATATTGATCGTAATCTTTAAATCTTAAATATTGCATAATTTTTATAAGCAAGGAGGTGAAGTAAGCCTCCACCTCCTACCTTTAAACTAAATTATTAATTAGTGTCTTTTTCTGAAAGCAAATGCTAATAATGCAGTTGAACTAATTAAGCCCATAGCAAGTAAAGCATTATTTTTCTTACATCCACTACCGCCTTCATCTGTACCTTTTGCAAGATCTGCAACAGCAGTTTGAACGCTTTCAACGCCTTCTAAAGCACTATCAACGCTTGTTTGAACTTCAGATACATTTTGAAGAAGACTTCTTAATTGTCTAGCTAAACTATCAAATTGTGATACAAAATTACTATTATTGTTAGCAAGAATAGTTAAAGTATACTTAACAGGAGTTTGGTTACCGCTACTATCTTTAACTGTAAATTCAACATCTACTTTACGAGATTCGCCTTCTACATCGTTAGTATCAATAACTTTTTCGCCAATCCACCATCTGAATGTAGCTTTTGTTAAATCACCATCAACGTTATCGTTTACTTGAACAATACCATCTAAGCAGTAGAAATCATCACCTTGCATAATTGTTACATTACGAGTTTCTACAAATGGAGCAGTTGTATCTTTTACTCTTACAGTAAATGTTACACTTGCAGATTTACCATTTCTAGTAATTGTTGCAACAACAGTATGACGACCTTCTTGAGGTTTATTAAAATCAAGATCAGTTGTAAATACAACGTTTTGAGTAATATCATTACCTAAGATATCAACGCCATTGTATTGAGCAGTACGAGCTTGTACTAATGTATAAGGATCGATAACATCAGTTGCTTTATATTCTTGACTTGCTGCAGCAGTAGTTTCAATTACAGGAGTATAAGATTCTACAGCAACAAACTTAAGAACCATTGTACTAGATACACCAGAATCACTATTATCTACAGTAAATTCAACAACCCAATTATCACTTTCAGCTGCCATTGAAGCATCAATTGTATAATCAGTCCATACTTTTTTAGCATCAGCAGGGAATAAATCAGTTGCAACATTATCCCAGCCAACTTTAGTATTAGGCCAACTAGTTCTTTGTGGAGCTTGTGCCAAGAATGATAAGAATTGTACAGTATTAGAACCAATTGAACTTGTTACGGCTGTTCTTGCGTCATTTAAGTAATGGTCGTTACCATTAGCTTTTGAAACGGCATTATAATATCTAAATACCCAAGACCATTTTGCCCAATAAGTTTCGTTATTAACAAATGTATCTGCACCTGCTGTAGTACTAAATAAAACACCATTAAATGTCTTATAAGCATTAGTGCCAGTTACTGATCCAGCAATATCCTCTTTTGAAGGAAGTGCTATTTCTGTATATTCTGTATCACCTTTTTTGTACTTACCTGATGCTGCATCATATGCAAAACCAGTTCTTACAGCATTATAAGCATTTACATCTTTCCACAAATCAGTTACCATAGCTTCAAAGCTTTCATAACCATGAGGTTGAACTACAACTGGAACAGAAGCACCACCATTTTTAGATGCATAAATTGTAAAGCCTAAAGCTGCATCAGAATTTATATATGATGTTACATCATCTAAATCTTTGAAATACTTTTGAATACCAGCATAAGAAAGTAAGCTAGTAGGTTTAACAGTATTACCAACCATTACTTCAACAGTGTTTTGGCCTTTTAATAATTGATATGAAGCATCATCAATAACTTTTGGTGTGAATTCTAAAGGTTTAGCAGAGAAATTGTATGCTCTAACTTCAGCAATACCAATTTGTGTTCCTTCTGCAACATCTTCACCATTACGATCTTTTTTGGTTACCATTGTTCTACCATATTTATAACCATTAACAACGATTTCGTCCATGAAGTTTGAAGAAACTTTGTCACCAAGACTTCCATGGCTTTCAAGGTAACCATGAGCAAATGTAAATCCACCAGTAGGAATTCTTAATGTAGCAATACATTCACGATAAGCACTTGCAGCTGCAGTTTCTGCTTCTGCTTGAGCTGTTGCTTCATCTTTACCTTCTTGCATCTTTTGTGCTTTTAATGAATTAACATAAGCAGCAGTTTGAGCTTCACTTAATGTGAAATAAGTTTCAGAAGTTGAAGCATAATTATAATTTGTGAAAGCAATGCACATCCAACCGCCATCTTTTGCATAGCAATAATCCCATTTAGCTGGATCCCATCCAGTTGATAAATATGCTGCTTCGTTAACATTTTCAGGTTTTTCTTCAAACCATTCCCAAATAAATTTTTCATATACTAATTTATCATTGCCAGCGTCATCTTTATCACAAGTGACATCACTACTAATTTTAGTTACTGTGTCATTAACATAGCAGTATTCAGGAGCAAATTTAGTAGGGTTAGCACCACCATCTGCATCGGCAGGATTGCTATAAACTTTAGCATCGGCAACACCACGAATCATACGGCCTTGACCATCAAATACAACCATTCTTGAATAAGCACCAGCATCATCATTAGTACTTTGTGCTTTGATAAGTTCAAAGAAATTGAATTCTAAATCTTGACCAGAAATATTAACTCTAAGTTGAGATAAAGATTGAGATACGGCACCAGATTTTGTTTTTACTGAACCATCATCATTTAATACTGCTGTTGATCTTTTGCCTTCGTCATCTTTTGCTAAAACTACTCTAGCACCATCTTTAACAGCGCCTTTATCATCTCTTTCAAGATCCCAATATAGGATACCTTTTGCTGCACCAGTTGAATTAGCATTTAAAGCACCTGGTAGGTAAACAGCATAGTATCTGCCTGAAGGTGTTCCATCTTCATTAAAACGAGCAATTCTTAATCTTGTTTCATTCCAAGGGAAAGAACGTCCTTCTTGTAGTCCAGGATCTGTAACTGCGTCATTATCGTAGTCAAAAGGGAAAGTAGTATAGATACTACTCATAATATATACTGGATCCTCATCTTTTGCTAGTGTTGGGTCAACAGTAAATTTTGCTGCATTCGCAGGAGTCTTTACAGTTGCAACGCCAACTAATGCAATCGTGAGTACGAATGTACTCAAAAATGCAAAAACCTTTTTCATAAATCTTTTTTCCTCCTATTTATCTATTTTGAAAGCGTTTGCGATTATATTATAACATATAAACAAACCAATTGCAAGAGAAAAAGCATAATTTTTTAAAAACGCTTACACAATTTTTTCTATATTTTCTATTTTTTAGATTTTACTTATCTTTTTATGCTATTTTGGCTAATATTTTCTCTTCAAAATATATATATTTATTTTATAAAAATATATGCTAATTTGCGTAAAAAAAAGAATTTAGGTACTGTACACATACCTAAATTCCCTCTCTCAGTTGCACTAATATTCTAACACATTTTTTTAATATTAGATCATTTTTTGACTATTTTGGCATAAAATTATTTTAAATTAACTATTTTGTCATGTTTTGGTTTTTTTATGACAAAATAGGTTATAATAACAAAAAAAGGACAAAGGTGTCATATGAACTGGAACAAACGAATTAAAGATTTAAGAATAGATAACGATATGACAAGAATTGATTTAGCCAAACAATTAGATATTAGTGAAAGAACGCTTTTTCGATACGAAGAAGGATTATCAGAACCTACAATTAGTATTTTGATAAAATTATCACTGATTTTTAATGTTAGCATTGATTATATTTCTGGCATAAAGGATGAACAAATTATTACTACTCCAAGTATTAAAGATGAACTTGAGGAAATTGATGATAAATTAAAGCACTTATTAAAAGATTTATCTTAAAAGGTTAAAAGGACTGTTTGGGCAGTCCTTTTCTTTTGTTAAATTTTAGAATATGCATCTTGATCGATAATAACCGTAACATCAGGATGCTTATGTAGAACTGATGCTGGAAAATCAGGATCAATTTCTTCTTTTAGAAGTCTAACCACTGTATCAGCCTTGTTTTTGCCACTTATCAACATTAAGATTCTTTTGGCTTTCATAATGTTGCTAATGCCCATTGTTATAGCATGAGTTGGTACTTCATCAATTGAGTTGAAAAATCTTTTGTTATCTTGGCGTGTTTTATCTGTTAATTTAACAATAAAAGTTTCTTGTGAAAAAGGTGTTCCAGGTTCATTAAATCCAATATGACCATTAGCACCAATGCCTAATAGTTGTAAATCAATTGTTGTTTGATTTAATAAATCATTATAGTTTTTACAATCTTGTTCTAAATTGTCATTAGAAACAAGAGGAATGTGAACATTTTTTTCATCAATATCGACATGATTGAAAAGATTATCATGCATAAAATAGTAATAACTCTCAGGATGGCTTCTACTTATGCCACAGTATTCATCTAAATTATAAGTCTTTACACCTTTAAAAGATATTCTTTTATCTTCATATGCCTTAACTAATCTTTGATATGTTCCAATGGGACTACTACCTGTTGCAAGGCCTAAGGTACAACTTGGATTATTTATAATGGTATTTTCAATAATTTGAGCTCCAAGTTCACTCATTGCTTCATAATCTTTTACGACTATTATTTTCATTTTTTGTTTCTCCTTTATTTTACACTAACCGGTAAAGTACCTTTAGCAGTAATTTGACCAGTTAAATATTTGGCTAAAGCCTTAAAACTAAGCACACTAGCTTCATAACTACAAACATATGTAGGTACATCTAAGACGTTTATATCATATGGGGTTCTTACCGCAATGACAATTAATTTATTTTTATCTATTTGATTTATTAAGGCTGCTTGT